>JAEXRD010000104.1 GCA_023438245.1 Pseudomonadota bacterium
CGCGGGTCCGGGGGGTCGTCACCCCCCGGCGCGGGGGTCCAGGGGGCGCGGAGCCCCCAGGCCGCCGGAGGCCTCCCGTCCGGCTAGTCCGCCACGCCCCTGCCCCATTCCCAGCGCTTGCGCGCCAGCAGGCGGAAGGAGCGACGGCCGTGGACCATTTCGGCCAGTCGGGCGGGCGCGCTTTTGACGAAGAGGTGGATGGGCGAGGGGCCGAGGTGCTTGAGGGCGCGGAAGAGCACCCAGCGCAGGCGGTCGGACCAGAGCAATTCGGGCCGCACGGTGGCGGCGAGCAGGCGCTGGTATTCGGCGTGGGCGGCGTGGGGGCCGGAGGAGAAATCCAGGGCGGTGAGGATGGCGGAGGCGGCGTGTGCGCCGGTATGCATGGCGTAGAAGATGCCTTCGCCGAAGAGCGGCTCGACGAGTCCCGCGGCGTCGCCGGTGAGCAGCAAGCGGTGCAGGCAGGGGTTGGGCAGGGCGTTGCCGTAGGGCAGCGGGTGTCCGCGCAGGGGGATGGTGTGCGGCTCGGGCACGCCGAGGGTGTCGAGGTAGTTGCGGAAGATGGTTCCGAAGTCGCTGCTGAGGCGGGTGAGGCCGCAGATGCCGATCTTGGGTCCGCGCGGGCCGGGGAACACCCAGCCGTACCCGGCCTCGGGCTGGCCCACGTGCAGTTCCGGGGTGCGCACCTCGCGCGGGAACAGGCCGGGTCCGACGCCGTGGGGCAGTTCGACCTCGATGGCGGCGGCGAGGTTGTGCTGCCACTGGGCCTTGGGGGCCAGCCCGGCGGCGGTGAGGCTGCGGCGCAGGACGGAGTTGGCGCCGTCCGCGCCGATGAGGTAGCGGCCCTGGAAATCGCCCAGGGTGGTGTGGAGCAGCCCTTTTTCCGGGTCGCAGCCGGTGGCCGCGGCGGAGGGGAAGAAGGCCGCGCCGCGCCGGATGGCGGTTTTGAGCAGCAGCGCGTCGAAGGGCGGGCGGTCCACGAAGCGGAAGGGCTCGGCGGCATGTCCGGAGAGCAGCGGGCGGCTCTGGTGCAGGAACAGGTAGTCCGGCGTGGCGTGGAACAGGCCGCCGGAGTGCCGGAGGGCGGTTTCGGACAGGCCGAAGACCCGGCGCAGGGCGTCCATGCTCTTGGAGGTGAGCAGGCCGCCGCAGAGCTTGTGGCGCGGGGGCCGTTCTCGGTCCACCACGACGACGGACAGGCCGCGCCCGGCCAGCACGGCGGCGGCGGCGCTGCCCGCCGGACCGGCCCCGGCGATCACCACGTCAAAGCCCTTGACCACGGCCCCTCCCTGCATCACATTCCTGGGGCACATCTACCCCTGCCGGGCTCCGGCTTCAAGCCCCCCGGCGCGCAACCAGAGAAGATCCCGAGGTTTCCGCGCCCATGCCACGTCCGCTCATGCCCCACCCCCCGCTGGATTCCCTGGCCGAGGGCAGGCCCGCCCAGGCCCTGCTGTTCGATTTCGACGGCACGCTGTCGCATTTGACCATTGATTTTGGGCTGATGCGGCGCAAGATCGCCGCCCTGGCCGAGGCCTTTTTGGGCGAGGCCCCGGACGTGGAGGAGGGGCGCGGCGTGCCGGTGCTGGAGTGGCTGGACGAGCTGGCGGGCGAGGTGCGCGAGTTCGACCCGGCCATGGGCCTGGAGTTCCACTGCCGGGGCAGGCTGGTCATCCAGGCCACGGAGCTGGACGCCGCGCGCGAGGCCGAGCTGTTCGCGTTCACGCGGCCCATGCTGGCGCGGCTGCGCACGGGCGGGGTCAAGACGGGCATTCTGACGCGCAACTCCACGGCGGCGGTGAAGGTGGTGTTCCCGGACGTGGAGAAAGCCTGCGACGTGTTCATGGCCCGGGAGGACGCGCCCCGGGTCAAGCCCCACCCGGACCACGCCCTGGCGGTGCTGGGGCGGCTGGGGGTGCCCGCGCAGCGGGCCATCCTGGTGGGCGACCACCCCCTGGACGTGGAGACGGCCAGGAACGCCGGGCTGTACAGCGCGGCGGTGGCCAGCGGGGCCAGCGGACGCGAGGTGCTCGCGGCGGCCGGGCCGGACTGGCTGGCCGGGGACTGCGAGGAGCTTCTGGAGATGCTGCTGGCCGAGGGGGCCTTGTCGCTTCAGCCCGGCGCGGGTATATGAGCGGGCACTCGCGGTAAGACAGCAGGGAGCGTCGACACGGCATGGAGCAGCGGATCAAGCGCAGCGCGCTCAGGGTGGGCATGTACGTGCTGGGCCACGGCCTGGGAACCTTCGGCAGTCCGCTGGTGCGGGTGGACAAGCCCGTGCTGGCCCCCGGCGACATCGCCCTGCTGGTGCCGGAGGATGTCGAGGACGTGCTCATCGACACCGCCATCAACATCGGCCTGCTGGGCCAGGAGCGCCCGGCGGGCGTGCCCGTCACCACCGGCCTAGCCGACGAGCTGCCCATCGCCAAGCGCCTGTACACCGAGACGCTGACCCACGTGCGGGCCTTCGTGGACGACGTGCGCCGGGGCAAGGACATCGACTACCGCGAGGCCACCCCGCTGGTGGACAACCTCATCGAGAGCGTGCTGCGCAACGAGACCGCCGCCGCCACCCTGTTCAAGCTCAAGTGGTTCGACGACTACACCTACACCCACTCCATCAACGTGAGCATCCTGGCGGTGATCCTGGGCCGCCACCTGGGCATGGACAAGCCCCAGCTCCAGAAGCTGGGCATCGCCGGGCTGTACCACGACGTGGGCAAGGCGCGCATCCCCGAGGCCATCTTGAACAAGCCGGGCAAGCTCACGGAGCGCGAGTTCCAGATCATGAAGAGCCACCCGGAGGAGGGCTGGAAGGTCATGCAGGGCCAGCCCGGCCTGGACCCGGAGATACTGCGCGCTGTGGTGGAGCACCACGAGCGCACCGACGGGACAGGATACCCCAGGGGCCTGGGCGAGGGCCAGATCGGGCGATTCTCGCGCATCATCAGCGTGGTGGACGTGTACGACGCGCTCACCAGCCGCCGGGTGTACAAGGACCCCATCGCCCCGGCCAAGGCCCTGGGCATGATGTACCAGTGGCGCGACCGCGACTTTCCGCCCCAGGCCATCGAGAACTTCATCCGCTGCATGGGGGTGTACCCGGTGGGCAGCCTGGTGCGGCTGTCCAACGGGGAGTACGGCATCGTGGCCACCTCCAACCCCGTGCGGCCCACCCGGCCCGAGGTGAAGGTGGTGCTGGACGCCAAGCGCCGCCCGCAGATCCCCCGCGTGCTGGATCTGCACGCCCTTGAGGGCGGGCCGGAGGCCGTGGAGATCGCGGAGGTGCTCAATCCCGCGGCGCTCAAGATCGACCTGGAGCGCTTCTTCTTCGCCTAGCCGGACCTTTTGGCGTAACCGGCAGGGGGGCAAGAACGTCCGCCCGGCAGCTTTTTCCCGGCCCGGCGCACCGGCGAACGCTCGCAACACGCCGGAATTCCTGCACGCGACTCTTGGCACGGTCCTTGATGCATGGCGGCCCAAAGGAGCCGAACATGCAGGAAGTTCCCGCCGTCAAGTCCGTCACAAGCGATCCCTTCGAGCAGCTTCGCAGCGCCGCCCTGGTGGACACCTCCTCCCAGGCCCGGGCGTTTTCCGATTTCATGAGCCTGCTCGGGCGCAGCGGCCAGGAGAGGGCGAGCACCACCCAGCAGGGCGCGCGCGCCGATATCGCCGCCTACGCCGCCGAGGCCGCCCCCCATGCCAGCCAGGCCACCCAGACCCACCAGGCCGCCCAGGCCCAGCAGGTCGCCACCCAGGCCACCCAGCCCGCCCCCAGGGTCGAGGGCATCGCCCCGGAGACCATGCGCGTGGCCGTGGATTCCAGCGGCCAGAGCGCGCCCAATCCCCTGGTGCAGGGCGGGTTCAACCCCATGGTGCAGGGCCAGCAGCCCGCCACCCAGGCCCGCCAGGTCAAGTCCGGCGGCTCCGCCCAGTCCGGCGCTGCCTCCCAGTCCGCCACGTCCACCGGCGCCTCCGAAACGCGCCAGGCCTCGGCCCGCAACGCCAAGGTCTCGCGCGAGGCCTTCGAGGAACTGAAGCCCGCCCTGGCCAAGGCCGGGCTCTCCGACAAGGAGATCGAGGACCTGGCCTCCCGGGTGCAGGCGGGCACGCTCACCTGGGGCAAGCTGGTGCACACCCTGGCCGGGGCCATGAGCGGGGCCAAGAAGCCGGTGGAGCTTTCCGCCGAGCAGTCCCAGGGCATGGCCGCCCTGTTCCAGAAGCTGGGCTTCTCCTCCGAGGAGTCCCAGGGCATGGTCAAGAGCGTGGCCGCGGGCGAGGGCCTCAAGGTGCTCTCCACCATCCAGCAGAAGCTTGCCACCCTGCCCGACGACATGAGCCTGAACCTGGGCAAGGACGAACTTTCCGGCCTGTTCAAGGCCCTGCGCCTGCCCAAGGATGCCTCGGACAAGCTGGCCGCCATGATGAGCGGCGACAAGACCGTGGCCGACCTGAAGGAAGGCCTGAGCCAGCTTGGCCAGGCCCTGCAGGAGCAGCGCGCCCGCGGCAACGCCAGCGACACCGACCTGGCCCGCGCCGTGGGCCGCATCATGGAGAAGGACGTGGCCAAGGCCGGGCGCGACGCCAGCCAGACCACCGGCGGCACCCAGAACGACTCCTCCTCCCCGCACATCACCTTCGACGTGAAGACCAAGGACAAGAACGACACGTCCTGGTTCGAGCAGCGGGAGAAGAACAAGAACAAGAGCGACGACGCCGCCTGGCGCGACTTCATGAGCAAGGTGCGCCCCGAGGGCGAGACGGCCGCCCAGGCCCGCGGCTCGCAGTCCACCGGCTCGCAGGGCGGGCTGGACGGGCTCTCCGCCAAGGGCGCGCAGCTGGCCTCCCTGGCCCAGCAGGGCCGCACGGAGACCTCGCAGCAGGCCCGGGCCTTCGACAAGGTGGCCGCGCCGCGCATGCTGGACCAGGTGCAGGAGGCCTTGCTGAAGGACCTGGGCCAGGGCCGCAAGCAGATGACGATCAACCTCGACCCGGAAACCCTGGGCAAGCTCCAGGTCCAGCTCCAGGTGCGGGACAAGGACGTGCACGCCGTGCTGCGCGCCGAGGACGCCGACACCGCCAAGCTGCTCACCGCCCAGCTCGACACCATCAGGAAGACCCTGGAGGACCAGGGCCTGAAGGTGCAGCAGCTGGAGGTGCAGACCGGACTCTCCGGCAGCGGCGGCCAGCAGGCCCAGTTCAGTGCCGACCAGCACAACCAGGCCCAGGAGCGCCAGGAACTCTCGCGGATCTTCTCGCAACTGAGGATGCTGCGGAGCGAGGGCGGCGACGTGGCCCGCGATATGCAAAATGACGGCATGCAGGCAATTCTTGCCGAGCGCGGCCTGCACATCGTCGCCTAGCACGCATTTCAGGAGGAAAGACCCATGTCTTCAGCCGCAACGGTCAATCTGCTCAATTCCACGGCAGCCAGCTCCAGCTCGTCCGGCACGGGCAGCACGGAGCACAAGACCAGCCTGGACCAGGACGCGTTCCTGAAGATCATGCTCGCCCAGCTGAACCATCAGGATCCGAACAATCCCATGGACGACAAGGAGATGACCGCGCAGCTGGCGCAGTTCTCCCAGCTGGAGATGCTCACCAACATCAACACCAACGTGAAGACCCTCGCCGAGGCCCAGAACGCCAACACCATGCTCTCCGGCGTCAGCTACATCGGCAAGAGCATCAAGGCCAGCGGCTACAACCTGGCCAAGAGCGGCGACACGGTGAGCACCGTGTACTACAGCCTGGGCGAAAGCGTCTCCAACCTGCAGGTGAACATCTACGCCAGCGACGGCTCCCTGGTGCGCTCGCAGTCCATGGGCTCGAGCGGCACCGGCGACTTCACCTACGTGTGGGACGGCAAGGACACCAACGGCAACAAGATGGCCGACGGCACCTACGGCGTGGCCATCATCGCCGAGGACAGCAGCGGAGCGCCGGTGGTGGTCCAGTCGAAGATCAGCGGCGTGGTCAGCGGGGTCAAGAACGTCAACGGCACCACCATGCTCACCCTGGCCGACGGCCGCCAGGTGCAGCTCTCTCTGGTCACCGAGGTGGTGAACACCGCCACCACCAAGGACGCAACGGAATCCGGCAGCAGCACGTAACGGTCACGGGCTGCGGCGTTCATACAGGCAAGACAGAACAGTAAATTTCACTACGGGGTCCAAGGAGGTCACGAATGTCTCTCACCGCATCGCTGTATCAGGGCATTTCCGGCTTGAACGCCCACTCGGAAAAGATTTCCGTCATCGGCAACAATCTGGCCAACGTCAGCACCGTGGGCTTCAAGGGCGCAAACATGTACTTTGAAGACCTCATGAGCCAGGACATCAACACCAGCGCGGGCGTGGCCCAGATGGGACGCGGCGTGCGCGTGGCGGCCATCTACACCGACTTCGCCCAGGGCAGCTTCGAGACCACCACCGAATCCACGGACGTGGCCATCGGCGGCAGCGGGTTCTTCACCGTGAAGGTCAAGGACAGCGACCGCACCTACTACACCCGCGCGGGCAACTTCCGCTTCGACAGCGACGGCTACCTGGTCGATCCCCACGGCTACGTGGTGCAGGGCTGGGCCATGCAGCGCGCGTCCACCTCGGCGGCGTCCGCCGGGTCGGCCACCAGCACCACCACGCAGTACTCCATCTCGGGCTCCCCCACCGACATCCGCATCAACAATTTCCAGAGCCCGCCGGAGGCCACCAGCAAGGTGAGCATGATCACCAACCTGGACCCCAACCAGACCAGCAAGTCCAACGACTCCAACAACCCCTTTTTCTCCATGGTCAGCAACTGGAGAGGCACGCAGAACCCGCCGCTGGCCAGCGCCAACTACGGCTACAGCAACACCCTCAAGGTGTACGACGAGGTCGGCGCCTCCCACAACCTCACGGTCTATTACGACCAGGTCACCATGTCCAACGCGGGCAGCGACACCGTGTGGGAATACATGGTCACCTGCACGCCCACGGAGGACGGCCGCCTGCTCTCCGGCGCCAACGGCCAGACCATGTCCATGGCCAACACCTCGGCCGCGGGCCTGCTCATGGTCGGCACCCTGACTTTCCGCGCCGGCCAGATGGTGGCGCAGAGCGCCTACGTGCTCAAGAGCAACGGCGGCGGCACCACCGCGAAGAATCTGAGCAACTGGAAGCTGGCCGACTTCTCCACCGCGGGCTACCCGCTGGTCACCCCCAACTTCCTGAAGGCCTCCAACGCCAGCCTGGCCAACTCGGACAACGCCAACCCCATCGAGATCAACTTCGGCATGCGCGCCACCAACCTGACCAGCAATGGCGGCGGCACCTGGTCCGTGGGCTGGAGCCAGGGCAAGGGCGTGCTGGCCAGCAACGCCGCGGCCATCGGCAACAGGGTCAGCAACTCCGGCTGGCTGCCCAGCTTCAAGACCCCCAGCATCGACGCCCTGGCCACCCAGGCGTACGACACCGGCGGCAGCTCCACCCTGTTCCAAAGCCAGAACGGCTACACGGCGGGCTACCTGCAGAACATCTCCGTCTCGCGCGACGGCATCGTCACCGGCACCTACTCCAACGGCCAGGTGCTGGAGCTCTACTCGCTGACGCTGACCAGCTTCACCAACCAGTGGGGCCTGCGGCGCGAGGGCGGCAACCTGTTCAGCGAAACGCGCGAATCCGGCGCGGCCCTCACCGGCGAGGCCAACAGCGCGGGCAAGGGCTCGGTGTCCTCCAACAGCCTGGAATCCTCCAACGTGGACATGGGCGCGCAGTTCGTGTCCATGATCACCGCCCAGCGCGGCTTCCAGGCCAACACCAAGGTCATCACCACGGCGGACAGCCTCCTCGGCGAAATCATCGCCATGAAGCGCTAGCCCCCGTAAGCGATTCGAGAGCTCAAGGTCTCCACCCCCGAAAAGCCCCGCCCGGATGACCGACCGGACGGGGCTTTTATTTTTGTTTCAAGATGCTGCCCAGGCCGGGGGATTGGCGTTCCCCCCCCTGGCCGCAGCCCGGCATTCGGGGGCTGCCCGGCGCGGGGGCTGCCCGGTATTCGGGGGCGGGCCGGCGTTCGGGGGCTGCCCGGCGTGCGGGGGCTGCCCGGCGTGCGGGGGCTGCCCGGCGTTCGGGGGCGGTCTCGAAGCGATGGATTTTGTTCCCTGGCGTGGAAGGATGCGGGCCGGGGCCGGGGATAGTACGCATATGGTACAGCCCCGGCCC
>JAEXRD010000130.1 GCA_023438245.1 Pseudomonadota bacterium
GGGCCGGGCGGGAGGCGTCCAGCACGTACAGCACGCCGTCGGCGCGGGCCATGAACTCGCGCGCGAGCTCCTGGCCCGGGGCCTCGATGGGGCCCACGTCGGGCCCGCTTCCGCGCAGCCCGGCGGTGTCCACCAGGCGCACCACCAGCCCGTCCAGGTCGAGCGGTTCCTCCAGGTAGTCGCGCGTGGTGCCCGGCGTGGGCGACACAAGCGCCCGCCTGCGGCCCACCAGCGCGTTCATCAGGCTCGACTTTCCCGCGTTCACCGGCCCGGCCAGCACCGCCATGACGCCCTCGCGCCAAGCCTTGGCGCGCTCCACCGAGGCCAAGAGCCCCCCGGCCTCGATGCCGGTCTCGCGGGCGCAGAGCACCAGCTCGGAGCGCGGCAGGCACTCCACCTCCTCGTCCGGAAAGTCCACGGCCAGGCAGAGCTGGGCGCGCAGGTCCTCCAGGCGCTGGCGCATGGCCTGGATGCGCTCGCCCAGGGCCCCGGAAAGCTTCATCTGGGCCAGGTGCAGGGCCGAGCGCGTGGGCGCGGCGATGGCCTCGGCGATGGCCTCGGCCTGGGTCAGGTCCAGCTTGCCGTTCAGGAAGGCCCGCAGGCTGAATTCCCCCGCCCGGGCCAGGCGCGCGCCCCGGGCCAGGCATTCCTCCAGCGCGGCGCGCAGCAGGGCCGGGCCGCCGTGACAGTAAAGCTCCACCACGTCCTCGCCGGTGAAGGAGGCCGGGCCGGGCATGAAGGCGGCCAGCACCTCGTCCAGCACGCGCCCCTGGCGGTCGGTCAGGCTGCCATGGTGCAGGCGGCGGGGGCTGAAGTCGGCAAAGGAGGGGGCGGAGGCGCGGAACAGCTCCAGGGCGATGCCCCGGGCCTGGAGCCCGCTCAGGCGCACGATGCCAACGGCTCCGGCCCCGGGCGCGGTGGCGATGGCGGCGATGGTGTCGCCGGTCGCCGGTTCGGCGTGGATCATGCGGACCTCCGAAAAGCAAGCCGCCGGGGCCGGGCCAAATCGCAGGCCACGGGCCCCGGCGGCGGGCGTGTCGTTCTGGTATGCCCGGGCGGCCTAGTCCTCGGCCACCTCGGCCCCGCCCTCGTCCGCACCAGGCCGCTTGGGCACGATGAGCACGCGCTTCATGGCGCCCTCGCCCTTGCTGCGGGTGAACACGAACTCGTCCTCCTGCAGGGTCAGGTGCACCACGCGGCGGTGGTAGGAGCTCATGGGCCGGGTGCTCTGGGTGCGTCCGCTGGCCGTGGCCTTGTCCGCCAGGTGGCGGGCGATCTGCCTGAGCTTCTCGTCCTGGTTCTCGCGGTAGTCTCCGGTGTCGATCTGCACGCGCACGGAGGCGTCCATGCGCTTGGAGACCAGCCGGTTCACCAGGTACTGGATGCTGGCCAGGGTCTGGCCCTCGCGTCCGATGAGCAGGCCGGAATTCTCGGGGTCCTCGATGCGCACGAGCACGCGGTCGCTCATGAGCTGCACCGTGATCTTGGCCTCCTCGGAGAGCGGGGCCAGGATCTTGGTGGTCACCTCCAGGGCCACCTGCTCCAGCAGGGCCTGGTCCAGGTGGGCGATGCCCTGGGGCGCGCCGTTCTCCTCGTCCTCGCCGAAGCTGGCGGTCTCCTCGCGGCGGGGCTCGCGCTGGCGCTGTTCGCCGCCGCGCTCACGACCGCCGCCCTCGCGCCCGCGGCCACGGCCACGGCCGCGGCCACGACCTTCGCGGGGCTCACGGGATTCGGGCTGGCCTTCGGGCCGGGCTTCGGACTGGGCGGGCTGGGTCTCGCCGCCCTGCTCGCCCCTGGCCTCGGAGCGGCCCTCGCCGCGCCCGCGACCGCGTCCACGGCGTCCGCGCTCGCGGCGCGAGCGCCCCTCGGACTGGCCCTCGGACTGGCCCTCGCCCTGGACGGCCTCGTCGCCGCCATTCTCCACCGCCGCCGGAGCGGAAGCCTCGACGGGAGCGGGTTCGGGCCGGGACTCAGGCTGGCGTTCCGGCTGGCGCTCGGGCTTGCGCTCGGGGCGCTTTTCCTGGGCCGGGGCCTCCTCGGAGGCGCGGTGGCTCTTGCGCTCCTCGGGCTCCTCGGCCAGCTTGAAGCTTCCGCGCGGCTTGGCGCGCACCACGGCGGGCTTCACGCCCACCAGTCCGAAGATGCCGGAGCTGCCGCCGCTGACGATCTCGATCTCCAGCTTGTCGCGCTTCAGGTCGTAGTGCCTGCAGGCCGCCTCGATGGCATCATCCAGGCTTTTGCCCTGGAATTCTCTGTTGTCACTCATTTCAGTCCTCGCTCGTGGTCCCTGTCTGGCCGCGTCCTAGGACGCCTTGCGCATCATCCACCACTGCTGGGCGATGGACAGGATGTTGTTGACCATCCAGTACACCACCAGTCCGGCGGGGAAGTTCAGGAACATGAAGGTGAAGATCACGGGCATGAAGAGCATGACCTTGGCCTGGACCGGGTCGCCTCCGGTGGGGGTCATCTTCTGCTGGATGAACATGGTGGCCCCCATGATCAGGGGGGTGATGTAGAACGGGTCCTTCATGGACAGGTCGGCCAGCCAGACGATGTCGGTGAAGGGCAGGTTCGGGATGAAGGAGGCGTGCCGAAGCTCGATGCTGCCGAGCAGGGCCTTGTACAGGCCGAAGAACACAGGAATCTGCACCAGCATGGGCACGCAGCCGCCCGCCGGGTTGACCTTGTAGGTCTTGTACAGCTGCATGATCTCGGCGTTCTGCTTTTCCTTGTCGTCGGCGTACTTCTCGCGGATCTTCTGGAGCATGGGCTGGATCTTCTTCATCTGCTCCATGGACTTGTAGCTCTTCTGCGAAAGGGGCCAGAAGATGATCTTGATGAGCACGGTCAAGAGGATGATGGCGATGCCGTAGTTGTGCACGTACTTGAAGAACCAGTTCAGCAGCGACAGCAGCGGCAGGGCGATGACGTGGAACCAGCCGTAGTCCACGGCGTCGGCCATCTTGCCGGGCATGGCCGCCAGCATGGAGCGGTCCGCCGGACCGGCGAAATAGTCGCAGATCAGCGTCTTGGTCTGCCCGGCCTCGAAGGTGGCGGGCACGGTGAGGGCCAGGTTGAACACGCCGTCCTTCAGGCGGCCGTCGGCCTGCGCGCCCTCTTCACCCTGGGGCTGCAGGATGAACAGGAAGTAGTTGCTCTCGATGGCGCCCCAGCGGACCCGGTCCTCGGGCTTCAGGCCCAGGCCCTTCTTTTCCAGGTCGTCGGTGCTGGTCACCTCGTCGAAGCCGCCCTTGAGCTTGCCGTAGGCGATGCGGGTGGTGTTGTACTGGTCGCCCGCCGGGGAGAGGCCCGCGCTGGCGGCGGTGAAGGCCACCTTGCCGGTCACGGCGGCCGTGCCGGGGTTGGCCACGGTGAGTTCCTCGCCGATGAGGTAGGTGTCGGCGTGGATGGTGAGCTTGCGGGTGAGCTTCAGACCCGCGGCCTCGCCGCTGAACACCAGGGTCTGCTTGGCCCCGGCGGCCACGGTCACTTCCTCGGCGCCCTCGTAGGTCCAGCCGGGGCTGTTCCAGGTGTGCACCTCGCCGCCCGCGGGCAGCAGGATCACGCCCATGGCCGCGCGGCCCTTGGCCTTGTCGCCGATGATGTTGATGAGGTGGGAATCCTTGGTGATGGACTCGCGGAACTTGCCCAGCACCATGCTTTCCAGCACGCCGCCCTGGGTGTTGAACACGGCGGTGTACAGCGGGGTCTTGACCGTGATGGCCTTGCCCTGGGCCGGGGCGGCGGAGCCCGCGGCGCTGGCTCCGGGAGTGGCGGCGGCCCCTTCCGCACTGGCCGCGCCGGCCTTGCCGGGTTCGATCTTGGCGTCGGCGGCGGCAGCGGGAGCCGGGGGCGGGGCAGTGGGCTCCTCGGGCGGGAACAGGTAGCTCCAGCCGAAGAGGACCACAAGGGACAGGGCCAGGGCGATGATCAGGCGTTTGGTGTCCATTTTTGACTCGCGTGGATGTCGGGGGTGGCGGGCCAGCGCAGGGGCACGGGATCGTACCCCCCGCGGCACAGGGGATGGCAGCGGGCCAGACGCCAGAGCGTCAGCAGGCTGCCAAGGGCCGGACCGTGCAGGATCACGGCCTGCCGGGCGTATTCCGAACAGGAGGGCTGAAAGCGGCAGGACCCCGCGAACACGGGGGAGAGAAGGCGCTGGTAGGCCCAGATGGACGCCAGCAAGATGGTGCGCATCAGTCTGCCGGGCAGTCTGCGCATTCAGGCCTCACGTCGGGCACCCCCCGGCCGGCCTCTCGCATTATGCGGGAGAGCACGGGGGAGAACTCCTGTTCCACCAGGGCCAGGTCGACGATCTTCGGGTCCAGATTGCGCTTGGGGACGACGACGATGTCTATGGGAAGGCCGATGCCCGCCTGGTGGAGCCGGAAAAATTCACGCAACACGCGCCGGATGCGGTTGCGACGAGCCGCCCGCCCGACCTTCCGGCTCACCGTCAGCCCGAGGCGGAAGCCGCTTTCGGCTCCGCCACGGGGCAGGATGAAAAGGACGAAGTGCCGGGTGTAGATCTTCCGGCCTTGCTCGTAGCACTCGCCGAAGCGGGCGCTTGCGAGCAGGCGGCGGCTACTGGGCCACGTTAGACGGCTAATCTCTTGCGCCCCTTCTGGCGGCGGCGACGCAGAACGGCCTGGCCGCTCTTGGTGCGGGAACGAACGAGGAAGCCGTAGGAACGCTTCCGCCTGATCTTGCTGGGCTGGTAAGAACGCTTGCTCATATGTGGTCTCCTGGGAGTGGATGTCTTTCCGTCGGTGCGGAACCACGCCATATAGCCGGGAAGACGTCGGCAGTCAACCCTTATGGGGCCAACTCGGCCCCGTTGCGCGCGGACAGCATTCTGTTACCCTCTTCCCCATGCGCAAGCAAGCATTCCTTTCCGCCCACCGGGCGTACCGAGAGGCCCTGGCCCCGCACCGCGGCGAGCGTTTTTTCCAGGTGGTGCAGGAGCACACCGACCTTTTCGTCACGGCGGAGGCCGACCTCTCCGGCCCCATGCTCGACTACGTGCGCCAGCTGCGCGGCGAGCTCAAGACCCACATGCTGCTGAGTCCCGGCTTTCGCGAAAGCCTGGTGCCCTACCCCACGCCGGACACCGCCCCGCTGGTGGCGCGCATGATGGCCCAGGCCGCCGAGGCCGTGGGCGTGGGGCCCTTCGCCGCCGTGGCCGGAACCTTCGCCCACCTGGTGGCGGAGAAATTCGCGCCGCAAAGCCCCAACCTCATCGTCGAGAACGGGGGCGACATCACCCTGCACTCCACCCGCGAGCGCATCGTGGCACTGCTGGCCGATCCTGAAGGCGGAGCCCGCCTCGGGGTGCGCATCCCCAAGGGGGAATTCCCGGTGAGCCTGTGCGGCTCCTCGGCCACCATCGGCCCGTCCCTCTCCCTGGGCCAGGGCGAGCTGGTGGTGGTGCGCTCGCGCTCCGGCGCGCTGGCCGAC
This sequence comes from Pseudomonadota bacterium, assembly GCA_023438245.1. GTDB lineage: Bacteria > Desulfobacterota > Desulfovibrionia > Desulfovibrionales > Desulfovibrionaceae > Humidesulfovibrio. Next base: position 5,461 of record JAEXRD010000130.1, read on the forward strand.
GCCGCGGCCACGGCCCTGGCCAACCTCATCGACGGGGCCTCCGACCTGGAACTGGTGACGGCGCGCGCCCGGCAGATGGCCCCCCTCGGCGTGGAGGGCGTGTTCGCCCAGGCCGGGGGCCGGCTGGCGGTGTGGGGCAAAATGGAGCTGGTGGCCCTGGAGTAGCCGGAGTGGAGCCTAGGCCTGCTCCACGCGGTCGCGCCCGGAGTTCTTGGCGCGGTACAGGGCCTGGTCGGCGCGCAGCAGCATGTCCTCCAGGCCCAGGTCGCGGTCGCGCCATTCGGTGACACCGACGCTCAAGGTCACGCGGCGCTCCAGCCCCTCGGTCCGCTCCGAGGCCGCGGAGAACTCCCGGCGCAGGCGCTCGGCCACGTCCACGGCCTGGCCCTTGGCGGTCTGCGGCAGCAGCACGCAAAATTCCTCGCCGCCCACGCGGCCCGCCAGGTCGCGGGAGCGCAGGATGCGCCCCAGCACGCGGCCCAGCTCGCGCAGGGCGGCGTCTCCGGCCTGGTGGCCCAGGGTGTCGTTCACGTCCTTGAAGTGGTCCAGGTCCAGCATGAGCAGGGCCGGTCCGCTTCCGCCCTGGTCGGCGCGCCGGAGCTCCTTGCGCGCGGCCTCCAGGAAGGCCCGGTGGTTCAAGAGCCCGGTGAGCCCGTCGATGTTGGCCTGCCGGGCCAGCAGGGCCCTGGCTTCGTCGCTTTGGCGCAGCGCGCGCAAGAGCCGGACCAGCAGCAGCCCGCCCAGCGCGGTGGCCGCCCCGGCGATGGAGCTGATGACCAGCGCCTGCCTGCGCCAGGGGGCCAGGATGTCCGAGGTCTTGGCCGCCACCACCACGGAGAGCCCGAACTCCTCCAGCCGCGCAAAGCCCACCAGCCGCTCCACCCCGTCCAGCCGCAGGCCGTCGGATAGGAACAGGCCGTGCTCCTCGGCCAGCATCATCTTCTGGAAAAGCGGGGAATCCGCGAGGCTGGCCCGCATGAAGGACTCGTCAAAGGGCACGCGGGAGAGGAAGATCCCGTCGTCGCGCAGCAGGGCGATGCTGCCGCCGGGCTTCAGGCGCTCGCGCTCGTGCAGGGCGCTGATCCTGTCCAGCTCCAGAGCGGCGAAGAGCACCCCGATGTCCGAGCGTTCATCGCTGACCGGGATGGAGATGGGAATGCCCCAGCGCCCGGTGACGCGGCTTTTCACCGGGCTGCCCAGGTGGAAGCCGCGCCGCGAGGGGTCCTGCTGGGCCTGGAAATACTCGCGGTCCGTGACGTCGGCCTGGGGCTGGCCGGGCCTGTCGCCCACGTGGCGCAGGCCGCCGGAGCGCGTCACCATGCGGATGTCCACCATGCCGTGGGAGCCCTCGCGGGTGGCCTGGACAAGCTTCTGGAACCCGCGCGAGCTGGCCGGGTCCTGGCCGGGATGCTCGGAGATCCACAGGTCGGCGGCGCCGAGGGACACCTTGGACAGCCGCATCCAGCCCAGGGCCTGCTCGCCCACGGCGGTGGTCACCTCGGTGATGTGGCGCTTGGCGGCGGCCATCGTCATTTCCCGCTCGGTCCAGGCCCACAGGGCGCAGACGACCCACAGGGTGGAGACGAACAGAGCGAAGCCGACGAGAATGGCCCGGCGTTCGCTGCCTTTTCTCGTGGGCATGGTCCCCTAGCCCTGCTTGGGCGCGGTCATGACTGTCTGGAGCAGGTGGGGGGTAAGCACCTTGATGACGCGCCGCCCGCTGACGGCCAGGCCCTCGCGGTCCACGGCGGCGATGGAGATGTGGCCCTGGCTCACCAGGCCCTGCAGGTAGCCCTCGATGGTGGCCGCCGAGCACACGAAGATGTCGGACATGTGGCGCACGGCGGAATCGTAGAGCACCTCGTTCTTGCCGTTGAGCGCGAACAAATCCAGGATGCGCACGATGCCCATGGGCACGTTGGGCGCGCGCAGGGCCTTCTTGGTGGTGGACTTGAGCCGCGTGACCATGACGTTCAGCATGGCCGAGATGGCCGGGGGCGCGTCGTTGATGTAGCCCTCCAGGTCGTCGCGGCCCAGCACCACGACCTTGGAGTCCTCCAGGGCCACCGCGGTGGCCGTGCGGCCCTGGTCCTCCAGGAACAGGGCCATCTCGCCGAAGATGGACACCGGCTGGAGCACGGCGAAGACCTTCTTGCGCCCGTCCACGGACCCGGAGATCTCCACCTTGCCGTCCACCAGCAGGTAGGCCTCCTCGCCCTTGCTGCCCTCGGTGAAGATGACGTTGTGCTTGAGCACGGTGCGCTGCAGAAACGAGCCCTGGCTCACCCGCTTCATGACCACGGAGCCTTCGCGTCCCAAGCCCATGGCCTACCTCTCCGTGGCGTCTTCGCTGGCGAAGAACGGGTCGCGGCCCTTCATGCCCCGGCCCTCCGTGAGCACCAGCCGGTAGCCGAAGGTGATGAACAGGGGCTTGTCGCCCCAGACCTCGGGCCGGAGCGAGAACTCGAAGGGCACGCCCACGTCGCCCTTGGCCTCGCGCGGCAGGAAGGTGCGCGTGTCGCTGGCCACCACGCGGCCGTCCGCCTGGCAGATGTATGCCGTGAACTGCAGGGAATCCACCCACTTGGCCCAGTCCGGAACCTTGGACACGTCCAGGTAGGCCCAGCCCTTGATGCCCGCCACGTCGCCCACGGGCTGCACCTGGTAGTCGAAGCGCAGGAACTTCATCTGGAGCGTGCGGGCCTGGTCCAGCGACCATTCGTCGCGCTTCAGGTGCCCCACGCTCATGGGCGGCGCGGCGCATCCCGCCACGAACACGGCCAGCAGCAGGCCCAGCGCGGCCATAACCAGGATGTTCGGGGCGGCGAGGGCCCCGGGGCGGTTCCGCAACTTTTCCATGCTTCCCTCCTAGCACATCCCCGGACGGATGCAAATGCCCAGCAGCCCGGGGCGCGCAAATCTAAAGCGCATCAGCCGGAAAGCTCCCCCCACTTGGCCGCCATGTCCGCCCACAGGGCCTCCAGCCCGCGCCGGGCCGCGCCGTCCATGTCCGCCTGGCTGAACTTGCCCTCCAGCTTGATCTTGTTGCCGAAGACCTGGCCCATGGCCGCCGGGCCCTTGGCCTTGGCCAGGCTGGAGTGCTGCACGTGGGCCACGGCCACGTCGCCCGCGTAGGCCGCGGGCCGCCCGGCCACAGCCGAGCGCAGGTCGCGGTCCAGGTCGTCGAACTGGGTGGGGCTGAAGCGGATGTCGAACCCGCCCAGCTCGCGCAGCACCTCGGTGCGCAGGGCATGGCAGCAGCCGGACACGTGGCTGGCCGGGCGGGCGTAGGTGAACAGCCCCAGGTCCAACTGGCCCGCGCAGTTGTCGAAAAGCACCACGTTCTCCGGCAGGTCGCGGAAGGTCCTGGGCTGGCCGTCGGGCAGGAACAGCTGGTAGTCCGCCGACTGCAGGCAGGCCGGCCCGCTGGCCGAAACGATGCGGCAGCCCACGGCCCCGCACTGCGGCCTGGCCTCGCCCTGGCCCAAAAGCCGGCGCAGCCAGCGCTCCGGCAGCACCACGTCGTCGTCCAGGAACACCGCCCAGGGCCGGGCCTGCACCTCCGGCAGGGAGAGCAGCCAGTTGCGCGCCGCCGGGGCGCCCACGTTCACCGGCAGCCGCACCACGCTGAGCGCCCCGGGCGCAAACAGCCCGGCGCAGTCCTGCATGGCCTCGCCCGTGCCGTCGCTGGAGCCGTTGTCCAGGCAGAATATCCTGGCGTCGCCGCAGTCCGTGCGGGCCAGGCTCTCCAGGGTCTGGCGCGCCAGCGCGGCCTTGTTCCAGGAGTACACCAGGATGCTGGCCCCGCCGGTGGCCCGGGCCGGGGCCACGGGACCGGGACTTGCGAGGGCGTGGAGCTTCAGCCCCAGGCCCACGTTCCAGGGCATGGCCGCAAACAGCCCGGCCAGGGCCAGCCGTGCCCCCTGCCCCTCCCCGGTACGCAGCATCATTTCCGCCCGCGCCAAGGTTTCCCAGGCCGTGAAATATTTTGTACCCTCCCCCTTCGGGGTCTCAAGGGGGACGGGCAGGGGCGAAAGGAAGAAGAGAGCCTCGTGTTCAAGGCGGGCGCGCAGTTCGCCGTAGCCCTCCGGCCCTTCTGGCCAAGGGCAGGCCGAGAGCGCCGCGCGGCACAGCTCCAGGCTGCCCAGGCGCAGCAGGCTGTCCCAGGCCAGGGCCAGCCAGGCCAGGCCCGTTGCCTCGTCGCGCAGCCGCGGCAGAAGCGCCCGCACCACCTGCGCGGCCCCGCCCTCGGCCACCAGCTGGCCCACCTCGGCCCGCAGCCCCTCGCGGTCCGCCCCCTGGGCCTCTTCCGGCAGCGGCGCGTCCAGGCGGCGCAGCAGCTCCCGCAGCCAGGCCTTCAGCGGCGCGGCATCGGGCAGCAGCTCCGCCAGCAGGTCCGCGCGCTGGCGATCCAGCGGGGCGCGCTGCCAGCTCCACAGCGCCAGGCCCAGGCCGCAGGCGCGCAGGTCCGCGTCGCCCGCCAGGAAGGCCCGCGAGGCCAGATGCCGCGCCAGCCCCGGCTCCTCCAGCCCCATGGCCCAGAGCGGAAATGCCGCCTGGAGCTTGTCAGCAAGCGCCCTCGGAGCTATGGTGGGGGCCGATACCCCAGGCGGGAGCAGTCCGGGCGTGCCCATGCGCGCCTCCTTTTTCCAGATTCTCCCGCACCCTACGCCAAGGAGCCAGACCCATGCAACCCGCCTCTTCCAAGGCCCGCGCCGCCATAACCCTCGATCTCGCGGGGGCGGTGCAGGCGCTCAAGAAAAAGAAGATCATCGTCTACCCCACCGAGACCCTGTACGCCCTGGGCTGCGACGCCAGGAGCAACCAGGCCTCGCTGCGCGTGGCCGCGCTCAAGGCCCGGCCCAGTTCCAAGCCCTTCCCGCTGGTGCTGGGCAGCGTGGCCCAGCTGCCCGCCCTGTGCCCGGACCTGCCGGAAAACATCCGCCCCGACCTGGAGCGCCTGGCCGAGAAATTCTGGCCCGGCCCGCTCTCCGTGCTGCTGCCCACCCGGCCCGACCTGCCCTCGCTGGCGCGCGACGCGGAGGGCTTCTCCTCGGTGCGCGTCAGCCCGCACCCCACGGTGCAGGCGCTCTGCGCCGAGCTGGACGGCCCGCTTGTGGCCACCAGCGCCAACGTCAGCGGCCGGGCGGCCACGTCCGACCCCGACGAGCTGGACCCGGAGATCCTGCGCGGGGCCGACGGCTTCCTCGCGGGCCCGCCCCTGCCCGGCGGAGGCGAGCCCTCCACCCTGGTGCGTCTGCTGGGCGGCGGCAAGGTCCGCATCCTGCGGCCCGGGGCCGTGCCCGCCGACGCCCTGGCCGCCCTGTTCGAGCTGGCCTGAGTCGGCCTGAACAGGAGGACGCGCGCAAGGGGGGCGGGGTAAAAAAGCTTGAACAAAGCGCCCGCACCCCCTGTTCCACCCCCTCTGAAGTTAAAAATCTTTAACCGATTTTCATGGTTTCAGCCCCTCCGGACGAGGCCTTGCACAGAAATTCAATCGCCAACAACTTGAAATAATGCGATATTTTTAAAACATCCCACCGAAGGCCAATCTTGGCACGGCAGTTGCTCTTACCGATGCATCCTTCCTTCTTTTGCTGAAACCGGCTTCCCTGGGGTGGTCCCACGGGAAGCCGATTTCGTTTCAGCCCCCCGCGATTTCTCCAGCCCCGCCGCCCGACATTTCGTAGCCCATCGGGACGAATTCCCTTGAATTCCCGCGCCCGGCGAACTATAGAAAATAGCGTCGGGATCATTGGCCCGCATCTTGCGCCGCCACCAGAGCCGGGAGTCACGCCATGAGCCAGCCCCTCCAGCACCGCAACCCGCTGCCCACAGTGGACGTGCTCGTCCATGTGCCGGGCCGGGGCATCGTGCTGGTGGAGCGCCGGAACCCGCCCCACGGCTGGGCGCTGCCCGGCGGCTTCGTGGACTACGGCGAGACCTGCGAGCAGGCCGCCGTGCGCGAGGCCAAGGAGGAGACCGGCCTGGACGTGGTGCTCACCGGCATCCTGGGCGTGTACTCCGACCCCGCCCGCGACCCCAGGGGCCATACCATCAGCGTGGTCTACACCGCCCAGGCCGCGGACATCTCCCGCCTGGACGCGGGCGACGACGCCGCCAGCGCCGAGCTGTTCCCCCTGGACGCCCTGCCGCTGCTGGCCTTCGACCACGGCCGCATCGTGGGCGACTTCATGCGCCAGACCGCCCGCCTCAACCCCACGCCCGCCCGCAGCCCGGGCCAGGGTCCGGCCTGATCCGCCCGGACAGCAGACAAAGAGGACGTCATGGCCAACAAGCCGCTCATCCTGTTCATGACCTCGGAGATGTACCCCTTCTCCAAGACCGGCGGGCTGGCCGACGTTCTGGGCGCGCTGCCGCTGACGCTGTTCCGCCTGGGGGTCAACACCGCCGTGGTCACGCCCTTCTACGGGCGCATCTCCACGCGCGGCTTCAACCTGCGCCTGCTCACCGAGCGCTGCCCCGTGGGCTATCCCTGGGCGCCCATCACCGCCGAGATCTACCAGGCCGACTACTACGGCATGCCCGTGTACTTCGTGGGCCGGGGCGAATACTTCGACCGCCGCAACCTGTACAACACCCACGCGGGCGACTATTTCGACAACTGCGAGCGCTTCAACTTCTTCTGCCGCGCCACCCTGGAGTGGGCGCGCAGGCTGGACTGGGCGCCCTCGGTGATCCACGCCCACGACTGGCAGAGCGCCCTTGTGCCCGCCTACCTGCACTTCTGGCGGCGCACCGACCCCTTCTGGAAGGACACCAAGACCGTCATCACCATCCACAACCTGGCCTTCCAGGGCCGCTTCGCCTCGCGCCTGTTCTTCGAGTCCGGCCTGCCGCCGGAGGCCTGGAACATGGACGGGGCCGAATTCTACGGCGACTTCAACCTGCTCAAGACCGGCATCGCCTACGCCGACGCAGTGACCACCGTGAGCCCCTCCTACGCAGAGGAGATCCTGACCCCGGAGTTCGGCTGCGGGCTGGAGGGCATGCTGCGCAAGCGCCGGGGCGCGCTCCGGGGCATATTGAACGGCGCGGACTACTCCGTGTGGGACCCGCGCGACGACAAGTTCCTGCCCTGCATCTACCGCGCGGGCAGCGCCGAGGGTAAGCTCGACTGCAAGCGCGCGCTCCTGAAGGAGATGTGCCTGCCCGACCAGCTGGAGGACAAGCCGGTGCTCAGTTTCATCGGCCGCTACCGGGGCCAGAAGGGCATCGACCTCTTGATCGACGTCATACCGAAGCTCATGGAGCAGGAGGTGGGGCTCATCGTGCTGGGCGAGGGCAAGCTGGAGCACGAGGCGAGGCTGCAGGAGCTGGCCGAGCAGTTCCACGACCGGCTCTCGGTCATTGTGGGCTACTCCGAGGACCTGGCCCACCGCATCCAGGCCGGGTCGGACATCTTCCTCATGCCCTCCACCTACGAGCCCTGCGGGCTGACGCAGATGTACGCGCTGCGCTTCGGCACCCCTCCCGTGGCCACCGCCGTGGGCGGCCTGCGCGACACCATCGTGCCCTACCCCCACCCCCAGGCCACGGGCTTCATCTTCGAGGAGCGCACCCCGGAGCGCTTCTACGAGGCCATCATGGAGGCCGTGACCCTGTGGAAGGAGCGCAAGGCCTACTGGCGCGGCATGGTGGAGCGCGCCATGGCCCAGGACTTCAGCTGGGAGAAGTCCGCCGCCAGGTACGTGGAGCTGTACCGCTCGCTGGGAGCGCGCGTGTAGCCGCAAGAGCGGGAGGAGATCGCCATGCCCCTGACCAGAAAGTATTCCAAGGACAAGGCCACCTGCGCCGTCACCTTCAGCATGGACGCGCAGGAGGCGGGCAACCCGCGCAAGCTGTTCCTGGCCGGGGACTTCAACGGCTGGGACCCGGTCGCGCTGCCCATGCGCAAGGCCAGGGGCCGCTTCAGCGCCACCGTGACCCTGCCCGCGGGCGCGCAGCACCAGTACCGCTACGTCACCGACCAGGGCGTGTGGCTCAACGACACGGCGGCGGACTGCTACGTGCACTGCGCCCACGCCGATGCCGACAATTCCGTGGTGGCGCTGTAGCGGCGCGCTCTTTTCGACGGGAAAATGACGCGAAGCCCCCTGCCCGGACGGGAAGGGAGCAGTGCCTGAGCCCAGTGCGGGCGGGCCAGCGCAGACCGCCGGGGGCTGTCTCTAAAAGCCCTAGTGCAGGCGGCCCGGGCGCGGGCGCATGGCCCAGCACTCGCGCGGGATGGGCAGGCAGATGCTGCGGCCCGGCAGCTCGGCGCAAAGAATCAGCCCGCCGCTCATCTCGTCCCAGAACACGTGGTCCAGGAACAGGGCCAGCGCGCGCGAAGGCGGCAGCTCGCCCTCGCTCAGGCCCACCAGCTGTTCCATGACGGCGGTGGCGGCCCGGCGCACCAGGCGCATGCCCGCGTCGGTCAGGGCCACGTCCTCGTAGTCCATCTCGTGCAGGCGCTCGCCGCCCTGCTCCAGGGCGTCCATGAGGCGCTCGCGGGCGGCGTGGCGGGTGGGGCTCAGCCAGGGCGGCACGATTTCGGTTCGGCGCATGGGGAAGCCTCCTTGTCGAAACTTTGTTCCCTGGACAGCAGAGGTGCAGCTTGTGTGCCAGGGCCGAAAAAGGTGCTCCGGCGCACTTCCTAAACACGCCCCGACCATGTAAGGATGGACCGACCCCCCACCCTCCAACCCGCATGCGGAGGCCTCCATGACGCGGCAAAGCGGCGTGCTGTTGCACATCACCTCCCTGCCCACGCGCTTCGGCATCGGCGACCTCGGCCCCACGGCCCTGGCCTTCGGCGAGTTCCTGGTCCAGGCCGGGCAGTCGCGCTGGCAGATGCTGCCGCTCTCGCCCACCGACAGCAGCCTGGGCAACTCGCCCTACTCCAGCTTCTCGGCCTTTGCGGGCAACCCGCTCTTGATCAGCCCCGAGGGCCTGCACGAGGACGGCCTGCTGTCCCTGGCCGAGGCGGAGGACTTCGCCCTGCCGGTGAAGAAGCGCGTGGACTTCGCCGCCGTGGAGCGCGCCAAGCCCGCCATGCTGCGCACGATTTTCGACCGGCTCATGCCCGGGGCCTGGGGCGGGGTGGAGGACGACCCAGGCTTCGCCGCCTTCCGGGCCGACAACGTCACCTGGGTGGCGGACTACGCCCTGTTCATGGCCCTGAAGGGCCATTTCGGCGGCGCGCCCTGGACCGACTGGCCCGAGGACATCCGCGCCCGCCGGGAGGAGGCCCTGCGCGCCTACGGCGTGGAGCTGCACCGCGAGATCGTGTTCCACCTGTTCTGCCAATGGCTGTTCTTCCGCCAGTGGGGCAGGCTCAAGTGGCGGCTCTCCCAGCTCGACGTGCAGCTGGTGGGCGACGTGCCCATCTACGTCACCCACGATTCCTCCGACGTGTGGGCCAACCAGGGCCTGTTCAAGCTGGACGAGGACGGCCAGCCCACGGCGGTGGCCGGGGTGCCGCCGGACTACTTCAGCAAGACCGGCCAGCGCTGGGGCAACCCGGTGTTCGACTGGCAGGCCCACCAGGAGAGCGGCTTCGGCTGGTGGATCAGCCGCATGCGCCACAATTTCGGGCTGTACGACGTGGTGCGCCTGGACCACTTCCGCGGCTTCGCCGCCTACTGGGAAATCCCCGCCGCCGAAAAGACCGCCGTGAAGGGCCGCTGGGTTCCCGCGCCCGGCGCGGAGCTGCTCTCCGCCCTGCGCGAGGCCCACGGCGGGCTGCCCATCATCGCCGAGGACCTGGGCATCATCACCGACGACGTGCGCGCGCTAAAAGATGCCTTCGACCTGCCGGGCATGAAGATCCTGCAGTTCGCCTTCGGCCCGCACACGCCCACCAGCCCCGACGCCCCGCACAACCACGAGAAGAACTGCGTGGTCTACACCGGCACCCACGACAACAACACCACGCGCGGCTGGTTCGCGGCCGAGGCCGGGCCGGAGATGAAGCGCCTTTTGGCGCGCTACCTGGGCCGCAGCGTGGGCGTGGACACCATCACCCGCGAGCTGATCCGGGTGGCGCTGTCCAGCCCGGCGGACTGCGCCATGTTCCCGGCCCAGGACCTGCTGGACCTGGACGGGAGCCACCGCATGAACACCCCCGGCGTGGCGGCGGGCAACTGGGGCTGGCGGCTGCCCCAGGGCAGGCTTCTTTCCACCAGGGCCGAGGGCGGCGGCGTGGACCGCGGCCTGGCCGAGCGCCTGCGCGGCCTGTGCGAGCTGTATGGCCGCACCCCGGCCTCGGACGAGGAGCTGCTGGACCAGCTGAGCCTGGAGGACTAGGGCCTGCGCCGGAGGCGAGACATGAACCACCCAGCCCGAACAACGCATGTTTGAGAATGTCGTCACCTTCCTGGACTGGCTGGGCATCGTGGTCTTTGCGGTCACCGGCGCGCTGGTGGCCGCGCGCAACCGCATGGACGTGGTGGGGTTCGTGCTCCTGGGGGCCGTCACCGGCATAGGGGGCGGAACCCTCCGGGACCTGCTGCTGGACCTGCACCCGCTCGTCTGGATCAAGCAGCCGGCCTATCTTCTGGTCTGCGCGGCGGCGTCGCTGGGCGTATTCTTCACGGCCCACCTGGTCCACTCAAGCTACCGGCTGCTCCTGTGGCTCGACGCCGTCGGCCTGGCCCTGTTCGCGGCCACCGGCGCGGAGCGGGCCCTGAGCGCGGGCGTGCATCCCGTCATCGCGGTGCTGATGGGCATCATCACCGCGTGCTTCGGCGGCATCATCCGCGACACGCTCAGCCAGGAGAAATCCATCATCTTCTCCTACGAAATCTACATCACGGCCGCCATGGCCTCGGCGGCCACCTATGTCGGCGCGAGTCTCGCGGGCCTGCCGCGCGAGGTCGCGGTGACGGCGGGCGTCCTGTTCGGCTTCGGCCTTCGCGCGGGCGCCCTGCGGCATGGCTGGTCCCTGCCGCGCCACCTCCCGCGTCAATCCTAGCGGGCGCGGACCGGATCAGGGGAATCCGGTGCGGAAGCCTGCACTTTTTTCGCGCCCGCGCTGTTGACAGCTCCCCAGCCATGCTTACCTTCCCCCTGCTTTTTCCGGGGTCCGCGCCCATGCGGGCCTCCCCAACGTGTGCACATCGGCGGGGCCAGCACGGCTAGCGAAACGCGCCCGGCTTTGGCTTCCGCACACAACAAACACACCCCTTTGGAGGAAGAGACAGATGAAGTTGAAGCCCCTGAATGACCGTGTCCTGGTGAAGCGCCTGGAAGGTGAGGAAAAGACCGCCGGCGGCATCATCATCCCCGACAGCGCCAAGGAAAAGCCCCAGAAGGGCAAGGTCGTGGCCGCCGGTCCCGGCAAGCTCGACGAGAAGGGCGCCCTGGTGAAGATGGCCGTGAAGGCCGGCGACGTGGTGCTGTTCACCAAGTACGCGGGCACCGAAATCAAGATCGACGGCGAGGAGCACCTCGTCCTGCGCGAGGACGACATCCTCGCCATCGTCGAGAAGTAGGGCCAGCAACACGAAGCGGCGACAAGCCTCTTTCCCGGCAGGCGGCCCGCCGCCCCGCCGGTCCCTCAAACCACAAGCCGCAAGGCGCAAATTTTAAGGAGCACAAGAATGGCCAAAGAGATTCTCTTCGACGCCAAGGCCCGCGAAAAGCTGAAGAACGGCGTGGACAAGCTCGCCAACGCCGTGAAGGTGACCCTGGGCCCCAAGGGCCGCAACGTGGTCATCGACCGCAGCTTCGGCTCCCCGCTCATCACCAAGGACGGCGTGTCCGTGGCCAAGGAGATCGAGCTTGAGGACAAGTTCGAGAACATGGGCGCCCAGATGGTGAAGGAAGTCGCCTCCAAGACCTCCGACGTGGCCGGCGACGGCACCACCACCGCCACCATCCTGGCCCAGGGCATCTTCTCCGAGGGCGTGAAGCTCGTGGCCGCCGGACGCAATCCCATGGCCATCAAGCGCGGCATGGACAAGGCCGTGGCCGCCATCACCGATGAGCTGGCCAAGCTGGCCAAGCCCACCCGCGACCAGAAGGAGATCGCCCAGGTCGGCACCATCTCCGCCAACAACGACGCCACCATCGGCAACATCATCGCCGAGGCCATGAGCAAGGTCGGCAAGGAAGGCGTCATCACGGTTGAAGAGGCCAAGGGCCTGGAGACCGCCCTGGACGTCGTCGAGGGCATGCAGTTCGACCGCGGCTACCTCTCCCCCTACTTCGTCACCAATCCGGAGAAGATGAGCTGCGAGATGCAGGATCCGCTGATCCTCATCAACGAGAAGAAGATCGCCAGCATGAAGGACATGCTGCCCGTGCTGGAGCAGGTGGCCAAGATGAGCAAGCCGCTCGTCATCATCGCCGAGGACATCGAGGGCGAGGCCCTGGCCACCCTGGTGGTGAACAAGCTGCGCGGCACCCTGAACGTGGTGGCCGTGAAGGCCCCCGGCTTCGGCGACCGCCGCAAGGCCATGCTCCAGGACATCGCCATCCTCACCGGCGGCACCTGCGTGTCCGAGGACATGGGCATCCGCCTGGACTCCATCACCGTCAACGAGCTGGGCCAGGCCAAGCGCGTGGTCATCGACAAGGACAACTGCACCATCGTGGACGGCAAGGGCAAGAAGGCCGACATCACCGCCCGCGTGAAGCAGATCCGTGCTGAAATCAACGAGACCAGCAGCGACTACGACCGCGAGAAGCTGCAGGAGCGCCTGGCCAAGATCGTGGGCGGCGTGGCCGTCATCCACGTTGGCGCCGCCACCGAGACCGAGATGAAGGAGAAGAAGGCCCGCGTCGAGGATGCGCTCAACGCCACCCGCGCGGCCGTCGAGGAGGGCATCGTGCCCGGCGGCGGCGTGGCCCTGGTCCGCTGCCAGAAGGTGCTGGACAAGATCAAGACCGTGGACGACGACGAACTGGCCGGCGTGGACATCATCCGCCGCGCCATCGAGGTGCCCCTGCGCTCCATCTCGGCCAACGCCGGGTTCGAGGGCTCCATCGTGGTCGAGAAGGTCAAGGGCGGCAAGGACGGCTTCGGCTTCAACGCCGGCACCGGCGAGTACGAGGACCTGATCAAGGCCGGCGTCATCGACCCCAAGAAGGTCACCCGCATCGCCCTGCAGAACGCCTCCTCCGTGGCCGGCCTGCTGCTGACCACCGAGTGCGCCATCGCCGACAAGCCCGAGCCCAAGGGCGCGGCCCCGGCCATGCCCGGCGGCATGGGCGGAATGGGCGGCATGGGCGGAATGGGCGGCATGTACTAGCCCCAGACCACCGCATCACGCCAGAAATCAAGGCCGGAGTCCGAAAGGGCTCCGGCCTTTTCATTTTCCGCCTGTAGGCCACCTGGGGGACTGGGATTCGATGGTCGTAACCGGTCGATTCCCCCAGATCGGTCTTACCCAAGCGAGAGTGCCCCCCATGACGCTCCACCCCCGTCATATCGCGCTGGCCTGCCTGGGCTGGACCCTGCTTGTGGGCGCGGCTGCCGCCATCACCCTGCACGCCAGCTACGGAAGCACAATGGAACAGGCCCGCGTGGCCGCGCGCGTGGCCTTCGAGAAGGACCTGTCCTTCCGCCGCTGGAACGTCAGCCGCGGCGGGGTGTACGTCATCGTGGGCGGCCAGAACCGGCCCAACCCCTACCTGGACGCGCCCGACCGCGACCTGAAGACCGTGGACGGGCGCACCCTGACCATGATCAACCCGGCCTACATGTCGCGCCAGCTCTACGACATCCAGAAGGAAACCGCCGAGGTGCAGGGCCACATCACCAGCATCAAGCCGCTCAGGCCCGGCAACGAGCCCGACGACTGGGAACACCGCGCGCTGCTGGGCTTCCAGAAGGGCGTTCCGGAGGTCTATTCCGAGGAGATGATCGACGGCAAACCCTTCCTGCGCATCATGCGACCGGTGCTGGTGGAGGGCCTGTGCGTCAGCTGCCACGCCAAGCAGGGCTACAAGGAGGGCGAGTTGCGCGGCGGCATCAGCGTCTCGGTGCCGCTCTCCGGCCACCTGGAACAGTTCCACGACCAGGCGGCCAAGACCTTGGGCGGACACGGGCTCATCTGGGCCATCGGGCTTTTCGGCATCGTCACCGGCGGGCGCAGGCTTTCCCGCAGCCTGGAGACCGAGCGCCAGGCCCGGCTGGAGGCCGAGCGGGCCAGCGCCGCCAAGGGCGAGTTCCTGGCCAACATGAGCCACGAGATCCGCACCCCCCTCAACGGCGTGCTGGGCATGCTCCAGCTGCTGGACGGGGCCAGCCCCGAGGAGCAGGCCGACTACGTGAAACTGGCCTACGAGTCCGGCCAGCGGCTGCTCAGCCTGCTCAACGACATCCTGGACTTCTCCAAGGCCGAGGCCGGGGAGATCGTGCTGCACCAGGAAACCCTGGCCACGCGGGACCTTCTCAGCAAGGCCGCCGACGTGTTCGGCGCCGTGTGCGCCAAGCACGGGCTGACCCTGGACCTGCGCGTGGCCCCCGATGTGCCCGAGGTGCTGCTGGGCGACGAGGCCCGGCTGCGCCAGATCCTGTTCAACCTGCTGGCCAACGCGGTCAAGTTCACGCCCACCGGCAGCGTGACCATGGAGGCCTGGGCCAAGCCGCACGGCACGAACAGCGGCGTCGCCCGGCTGTACCTGTCCATCACCGACACCGGCATCGGCATCCCCGACGACAAGCTGGACATGGCCTTCGAGGGCTTCACCCAGGTGGACGGTTCGTTCACCCGCCAGCAACAGGGCGCTGGCCTGGGCCTGGCCATCGTCAAGCGCCTGCTCCGGCTCATGGGCGGCAGTCTCTCCGTGGTCAGCGAGCAGAACAAGGGCACCAACTTCCTGCTGCAGCTGCCCCTGCCGCTGCCGCCGCAGGACGGCCAGGACGCGCCCGAGGCGTGCTGCACCGGCCTGGCGCCGGAATCCGGCGGGCTGAACGTGCTGGTGGCCGAGGACGAGGAGATCAGCCGCCTGTTCGCCTCCACCATGCTGGCGCGCCTGGGCCACCGCGCAACCACCGTGGCCAGCGGGCGCGAGGCGGTGGAGGCCATGCGCCAGTGCAGCTTCGACCTGGTGCTCATGGACATCCAGATGCCCGTCATGGACGGCGTGCAGGCCACCCGGATGATCCGCGAAATGGAGGAGGCCGAGGGCCGCGCGCACACCCCGGTCATCGCCTGCACGGCCTACGCCATGCCCGGCGACCGCGAGCGCTTCCTGGCCCTGGGACTGGACGGCTACCTGACCAAGCCGGTGCAGCTGGAGGATCTGCGCCAGACGCTGGACGCCCTGACCAAGCCCGGCGCGGAACTGCCCGGCACCTGACGCCCGGCATTAGCGCCCGGCATTAGCGCCCGGCATTAGCGCCCGGCAATTGGGCCCTGGCCGACCCGCGCGGCCTTACTGCACGCGCTTCTTCTTGCCGGTAAGCGCGTCGCCCAGGCCTTTCACAACGTCCGCCGCGCCGCCCACGACCCCGCCGACCACGCCGCCCACCACGCGCCCGGCGGCCTTGGCCGTGTCCACCGCCGTGCGGCCGAACTCGGCCAGGTAGTCGGTGCCGAAGCTGGGGTTGTCGTACGGCCCGGTGATGCGCAGCGGCACCACCAGCCCCAGCAGGTCCAGCGCGCCGCCGCCGCCCTGGCCGTCGGCGTTGGGCACCACGCGCACGCGCAGGGTGTAGTCCACTTCCTTGCTGGGCAGGCTCACGGTGCCCTTGCCCTCGCCGCGCAGGAACGGGGCCTTGAGCTCCAGGTCGTTGATGGCGGCGATGCCACCCGTGATGACCGCCGTGCCGTCGATGGAGCCGAAGCGCGTGGACTTGCCCGAACTTTCCGGCGAGGGCTCGCCCACGGCCTTCCTGGCCTTTTTCGCGCCCTCGTGCACCACGCTGGTCAGGTTCACGCCCGGGAACACGCCGTCGCGCACGGAGAAGCGCACCCTACCGTTCAGGCTGCGCTTCAGCGCCTGGCTGGTGTTGCCCTGGGCGGAGAGCGTCATGGGCGTGTCCAGGGTCAGCAGGCCCGCGAACTCGGTGTCGCCGCCCTTGAGGTCGGAGACCAGCGGCCTGCCCTGCAGCCCCGTGGCCGTGAAGTTCAGCGTGGCCTGCGGCTCCTTGGGCGCGGCGGGCGAACCGGCGTCCACGCGCAGGCTGGCGTTGAGCGTGCCGTCGTAGAGCTTGGCGCTGATGGCCCCCAGGTCCAGCACCCCGTTCTGGGCGCTCATGGGCAGGGTCAGGCTCTGCAGGCGCAGGCCGCGCACCTTCACGCGCTCGGCCTGGATCTGGCCGTCCAGGCGCATGGTGCGCAGGCTCTCCAGCGGGAATATCTCGTCCTTCTTGGCGTGGGCCTGCGGGCCGTCGGCGGGAACCGCCCCGTACTTCTGCACGCCCTCGCCGCCCTCCTTCTTGGCCGGGGCCAGGAAGCGGTCGGCGTCCAGGCCGGAGACACGCAGGTTGAAGCTGTAGGACTTGTGCTCGAACCCGCTCTGGCGGAAGCGCCCCTCCACCGTGGCGTCGTCCAGCTTGGCGGAGAGCGTGGGGATTTCCAGGTAGCCGCGCCCGGCCTTGAACTCCAGCTGCGCGGTGATGTGCTCGTAGGCCGCGGCGTCGGCGGTGTCCGGGGCCTTGCCGGTCAGAGCGGCGGAGAGCTCGCGGCCGTTGAAGTCCGGCACGTCCAGCCGCCCCTTGTACTCCGCCCCGCCCTGCTGGCCCAGGCCCGTGGCCAGGAACTGGCCCGTGACCCTGGCCCCGTAGGCGGTCAGCGACAGCCCGCTGCCCTGGGCCGTGTGCTGGGCGTTGTCCAGCTTCAGCTCCGACAGGGCCAGGGCGAAGTCGCCCTTGCCGCCGGGCACGCCCGCGCCGCGCGCGGCGACCTTGGCCGCCAGGTTGGTGAACAGGTGGCGGCCCCCGCTCATGTTCAGCGTGGCCTGGCCGGTGAGCTCCACGCGGGCCTGCGCCTCGGGATCGGAGGAAGTGGCCGAGAAGGCGGCGGAAAAGTCGAAGGGCTTGCCGGGCCGCACCCCGGGCAGGGTCAGCTCGCCGTCGGAGAGCGCATAGCGCCTGCCGGTCTGGCGGTCGTTCCAGGTCAGGCTGGCGCCGGACACGCGCACCCCGTCCAGGGCCAGGTCGGCCAGGGCGCTCATGGCGTCCGCCGCGGGGTCGGAGGGCTTGTCCGCGGCCTTCTTGGCCTCCTCCGGGGTCTCCGGCCCGGTGAAGTCCGACCAGTTGGCGCGGCCCGCCTCGTCGCGGCCCAGGTTCAGCTCCAGCCCCTCCAGCGCCACCTTGCCCACTTCCACACGGCGGGAAAAGAGCGGCAGGATGCGGATGCGCACGGCGGCGGCCCCCACCCTGGCGAAGGGCCTGCCCGCCTCGTCCGGGAACAGCGGGGACTGGCCCAGGGTCACGCCTGCGGTCTCCAGCCCCAGCCAGGGCAGGAAGGTCAGCTTCACCCCGCCTTCGAAGGCCAGCTCGCGCCCGGTCTTCTCCTTCACCAGCGCGGCGATGTCGCCGGTGTACTTGTTGGGATCGACCATGACGGTGAGCAGCACGGCGGCCAGGACGAACGCGCTGGCAACGGCTCCGGCGAGGATGAGGAGAAAGCGCATGTCGCCTCCCTGGGGCTGGCGGTGGGGTTGCCTACGGGCGCGAGAGCACGGTCAGCAGGGCGGAGAGCTCGCCCGCGACCTCGCGCAGCAGGGCCGTGTCCGGGCCGCTTGCGGCCTGGGAATCCGGGGCGGGCGCGGCCACGGGCAGCTGGGCCTGGGCGGCCTGCCGGTCCGGAACAGGGCCGGCCGCCGGGACCGGGCCCTTGGCGTCGGCGACCAGGCGCTTCTTGGCGCCCTCGATGGTCAGGCCTTCCTCGTACAGCAGGCGCTTGATGCGCCGCACCATGTCCAGGTTGCCCTCGGTGTAGGCCCGCTGGCCCGAGGGCGTGCGCACGGGCACCAGCACCTCGCGGAACTCGCCCTCCCAGAAGCGCAGCACGAAGGGCTTGACGTCCAACAGCTTGGCCGCCTGCCCTATCTTGTACGTCTTTGCGCCAACGGGTTCCATGCACTGGTTCCTAGCAGAGGTCGCGTCCGGGGGGAACCCCCCGGCCCAAGGCCTACTTCGGCTTGGCCTGGGCCATCACCAAGGCCTGGAGCTGGCGCGACAGCTCCGGGTCGAAGCCCGGGTCCTGGGCCAGGGCGGCCACGGCCTTCATGGGCTCGATGGCCTCGGCGTAGGAACGCTTGCTGGTCATGGCGCTGAAGGCGTCGGCCACGGCGCACAGCCGGGCGGCCTCGCCGATGGCCCCGCCCATCTTCTTCTGGGGGTAGCCGGTGCCGGTCAGGCGCTCGTGGTGGTCGGAGACGCATTCCTCGATCTCCGCGAAGCGCAGGTTCAGCTTGGTGAGCATCTCGTAGCCGCTCTGGGTGTGGCGCTGCACCTTCGAACGCTCGTCGGGCGTGAGCTGCTTGCCCTTCTCGCGCACGAAGGCGGGCACCTTGGTCATGCCCAGGTCGTGCAGGAACAGCCCGGCGGCCAGGTGGTCGAAGCTCTTGCGCTTGATGTCGCCGCGCTCCATCTGCGGGGCCCTGAGGCGGCAGAACAGGGCCAGGCCCACGATGGCGCTGTTGAAGGAGTGGTTGGCCAGGGTGTGCTCGGCGTGCAGGCGGCGCAGCAGCGCGCGCATGCGGTTGTGGTCGTTGAACACGTACTCGGTGAGCACCATGACATCGGTCCACAGCTTGGCCAGGGCCGGGGCCACGGGCTGGTCGAAGAACTCGCCCAATCGCCGGGTAAGGGCCTGGGCGAAAATGTCGGCGATCTCGGTCTCGTTGAGGTTCTTGTCCACCAGCACCAGGTCGAGCTGGAAGCTGATGTGCTTGACGTACACCGGGTGGTCGGCGCGGGAGACGAAGATCAGCCCCTCCTCCACCAGTCCGGCCAGCTCCTCCACCTGCTCGTTGGTCAGGCGCGCGCCGCCCTTGCAATAGGGCAGGATGCGGGCCACGTCCTCCTTGAAGCGGAACAGGTCCAGCGGCGGGCGGTACTTGTTGAAGCTCTCCAGGATGTCCAGGTTGATCTGGTAGAACTCCTCGTTCATCGCGTCGGGAACGTTCGCTTTCTTCTTGCCGGCTGCCATGGGGCTCCCTGCTGACGAATGGCCCGTGTCCTCATCGCGCCGACCCTGCGGCGCTCCCCAGTCTACGTAGCGGTTTTGCCCGCCCCGGCCCGGCCCGTGCCTGGCCTGGTGGCGCAACCCCGCATCATCGCTCACTGTTCCGGACCGCCCGAAAACCCTTGCAGCCCTAGAGGCGACCCCTACACGCATTTTCAGTCGATGCAAATCTTTTTTGTGTTGACTTTCTGTTGTAAATCATAAAAAGGTGGGGCGAAGTGGTAATACGTGGTGAAAAGTGGTTGGCTAGGGGGAATTCGTGAGGCTACTGGGACATGCGCACCGCAGTCTGGACCCGAAGGGACGGCTCATGCTGTCTCCGGAGTTCCGCGACCAGCTCCTGGCGGAATCGCCGGACGGGCGCGTGGTGCTGACGCTGTTCCAGGGCCAGATCATCGGCATCACCCCGGCCCAGTGGGAAACCTTCGTGGAGCAGCTTGAGACCAAGCTGGCTGCGCCCTCGGCCCCGCTGCAGGACATGCGACGCGTGGCCTACGCTGGCTACACCGAGGTGGTCCTGGACAAGCAGGGCCGCATCCAGCTGCCCACCCACCTACGCAAAAGCGGCCGCATCGACCGCGACATCGTGCTGGCGGGCGTGGGCAAGCGTTTCGAGATCTGGGACAAGGACCGCTTCGAGGCCCTGCTGGAACAGAGCCACGCCGACGTTTCCGAAGAGCTGGCCAAGGCCAGCGTGACCCTGCCCTTCTAGCCGGGACCGCAAGAGGATGCCGACCATGCAAGCCAGCGCCGAGACCACCCACAACGCCGCGGCGGACGTTCCTCACGTCCCCGTCATGCTTGGCGAGGTGGTGGAGTACCTGGCCCCCAGGGCGGGCGGGCGCTACCTGGACGGCACCCTGGGCCTGGCCGGGCACAGCCTGGGCCTCCTGCGCGCCAGCGGCGGCCAGGCCGAGCTGGTCTGCCTGGACCGCGACGAGCAGGCCCTGGCCATGGCCACCAAACGGCTGAACGACGAATTTCCCGGCCGCGCCCGCACCTTCCACACCGCCTTCAGCGGCTTCGAGGAAGCCCTGGACCAGGCCGGGTGGGACGCCGTGGACGGCGCGGTGCTGGACCTGGGCGTCAGCTCGCTGCAGCTCGACGAGGCCCTGCGCGGCTTCAGCTTCATGGCCGACGGCCCGCTGGACATGCGCATGGACCCCTCCGGCGGCATGCCCCCGGCCCGGGTCATCGTGAACAAGGCCCACTACGACGAGCTCCGGCGCATCATCCGCGACCTGGGCGAGGAGCCGCTGGGCGGCAAGATCGCCCGGGCCATCATCCGCGCGCGCGAGGAGGAGGAGATCGACTCCACCCTGCGCCTGGCGGAGATCGTCTCCCGCGCCTACCCGCCCGACCGCCGCAGGCAGGCCCGCAACCATCCGGCCACGCGCACCTTCATGGGCCTGCGCATGGCCGTGAACCAGGAGCTGGAGGAGGTGCGCCACTTCCTGTCGCGCATCGTGCACCGGCTGAAGCCCGGCGGGCGCGTGGCCGTCATCTCCTTCCACTCCGCCGAGGACCGCGAGGTCAAGGAAGCTTTCAAGTACTGGTCCAAGGGCTGCCGCTGCCCGCAGGAGCAGCAGATCTGCACCTGCGAGCGCACCCCCGTGCTGCGCACCCTGACCAAAAAGCCCCAGCTGCCCACCGAGGAAGAGGTGGCGCGCAACTCCAGAAGCCGCAGCGCCAAGCTCCGCGTGGCCGAGCGGCTGGACGTGGCCATCCGGGAGGACGCATGAGCTTCGGGTTCAAGGGCTGGGCGCTGTCGTTCCTCTGGGCCGTGTGCGCCGCGCTGGTGCTCAGCCTGGGCTCGGTGTGGCTGAACATCGAGCGCATGGACCTGGCCTACGACGTGAACAAGCTGGAGAAGGAGCTGGCCGGGCGCACGGCGCTGATCTCCAAGCTGGAGTTGGAGCGCAACAACCTGCTCTCGCCCTACCGGCTCAAGCGCCTGGCCGCCATGTACGGGCTGCAGCCCGTGGGCCCGGGCCAGATGCGCATGATGACCCCGCAGCAGCCCCAGCAGGAAGAAAAGGCGAACTAGGAATTTCAAGGCACGAGGCGGACGGCGAGGGATATGAAGGAAGCGCGGAAGACACCCAGGTTCAAGGCCGGAAGCCCCACCCGGCCCAAGACCGACACCGGCAAGCTCAAGCTGGCCGGCGTTGTCGTCTTCTTCGCCCTGATCTGGGTGCTGCTGTGGACCCGCGCGGCCTACGTGCAGCTCTTCCAGGGCCCCAAGCTGGAGCAGATGGCCAGCAAGCAGAACCTGGCCGCCGAGTTCGAGCTGGGCGAGCGCGGGCGCATCTACGCCCGCAACGGCGCCCTGCTGGCCACCAGCGTGGAGACCAAGAGCGTGTACGCCTCGCCCATCGAGGTGGAGGACGCGGCCAAGACCGCCGCCGCCCTGTCGCGCATCCTGGGCGTTCCCGCCCGTCAGATCGAGCGCGACCTGACCAGCAAGAAGGGCTTCGTGTGGATCAAGCGCCAGATCGGCGACCGCGAATCCCAGGAGATCGCCGAGACCAAGATGGCCGGCGTGCACCTCACCAGCGAGTTCCGCCGCATGTACCCCAACCGCCACAGCGCCGGGCAGGTGCTGGGCTTCGTGGGCGTGGACGGCAAGGGCCTGGAGGGCATCGAGAGCCAGTTCGAGGAGCGCATGGCCGGTGGCCAGGCCCAGTTCGTGGTGCAGCGCGACGCCTCCGGCCGCAGGCTGTACCTGGACGCCCAGGGCCGCGAGATGGACATCCGGGGCATGGACGTGCGCCTGACCATCGACACCGTGGTGCAGGACGCCGCCGAGCTGGCCCTGTCCGAGGTGGTGACCAAGTACAACGGCCGCTCCGGCATGGCCATCGTGGTCAAGGTGGACAGCGGCGAGGTGCTGGCCCTGGCCCACTACCCGTTCTTCAATTCCAACACCTACAGCGAGTCCAAGGCCGCGCAGCGCCGCAACCGCGCCGCCCTGGACATCTTCGAGCCCGGCTCGACCATGAAGCCCTTCGTGTTCGCCGCGGCGCTGGACGCCAAGGTCATCGACCCGAACAAGGTCATCGACTGCGAGGGCGGCAAGTGGAACCTGCGCGGCAAGACCATCCGCGACACCCACCCCTACCGCTGGCTCTCGGCCAACCGCGTGCTGCGCTATTCCAGCAACATCGGCACGGCCAAGATCGGCCTGGCCCTGGGCGCGCAGCCGCTCTACAACACCCTGCGCAAGGTGGGCTTCGGCGAGCGCCCGGGCCTGGAGATTCCCAGCGAGTCGCCCGGCATGCTGCGCCAGCCCAAGGATTGGGGCGAGTTCGACACCGCCGCCATCTCCTTCGGCCAGGGCATCGGCGTCACCGGCATGCAGCTGGCCAAGGCCTACCTGACCCTGGCCAACTTCGGCGTCACCAAGCCGCTCAAGCTCATCCTGGACCCCACCCAGGAGACCAGCGGCGCGGGCGAGCGCGTGTTCAGCGAGGAGACGGCCAAGTCCGTGCTCTCCATGATGCGCGAGGTGGTGGAGGAGGACGGCACCGGCAAGGCGGCCAAGATCCCCGGCGTGACCATCGCCGGCAAGACCGGCACCGCCCAGAAGGCCAGCGGCGGCAGCTACGGCGCGGGCAACGTGGCCAGCTTCGCCGCGCTGGTGCCCGGCGAGAAGCCCGAATTCGTGATCTTCGTCTCGGTGGACGAGCCCTCCCCCGTGACCTACGGCGGCATCGTCTGCGCCCCGGCCATCCGGGATATTGCCATCAAGACGCTCTCGTACTATGGCCGCCTGCCGGAGGGCAAAGGCGCCCCCGCCCAGGACCAGCCGGAGTACTCCATGCAGGAGCGGGCCACCAAGCCCCCCACCGCCCAGGCCGGGGCCACCGTGCCCAACCTGGTGGGCCTGCCCATCCGCCGCGCCCTGGAAGTGCTGGGCCAGCGCGGCATCGTTCCCAGCCTCAAGGGCAGCGGCATGGTGGTCTCCGCCCAGCGCCCCGCACCCGGCGAGGCCTGGCCCGAGGCGCAAAGCCACGGCAAGGAAGACGGCTTCATCCTCTGGCTCGGCCAGGGAAGCAAATAGGACACGGATCATGACGACGAAAAGCGCCTGGAATCAACTTCTTGCCCTGGTGGGACGCGGCCTGGCCGTGCGCACCGACTCGCGCGAGGTGCGCCCCGGCGAGGCCTTTGTGGCCATGCCCGCCGCCGCCCCGGGCGGCCCCTCGGGCCAGGACTTCCTGCCCATGGCCCTGGAGCGCGGCGCTGCCTGGGTGGTGGCCGCCCCCGGCGTGAAGCTGCCCAAGGGCGAGCTGGCCGACGGCGCCAGGCTCATCACCGTGGAGGACCCCCGCGACGCCCTGGGAGCCCTTGCCGCCGCGCACTTCCGCACGGGCGAGCACATGCTCCAGCTCGTGGGCGTCACCGGCACCAACGGCAAGACCACCGTGGCCTACCTCATCGAGGGGCTGCTGGCCGCCGCCGGGCGCAAGGTGGGCGTGCTGGGCACCGTGGCCTACCGCTGGCCCGGCGAGAGCATCGACGCCAGCCTGACCACCCCCGGCTGCTGGAAGCTGCATGAGCTCATGGCCCGCATGTCCGCCGCCGGGGTGGACACCGTGGTCATGGAGGCCAGCTCCCACGCCCTGCACCAGAAGCGCGTGGCCGGGCTGGACTACCACGCCGCCGTCATGACCAACCTGACCCAGGACCACCTGGACTACCACGGGAATTTCGAGGACTACTACCAGGCCAAGAAGCTCTTGTTCAGCGCCTATCCCCTGCCGGACAAGTTCAAGGCCGCCAACGCCGACGACCCCTACGGCCTGCGCCTGCTCTCCGAGCTGCCCGACGCCGTGGGCTTCACCCTGGCCGGGGCGGTGGTGCCCGGCAACCGCCTGCTGCGCGGCTTCATCCGCAAGAGCACCGGCAAGGGCCTGACCCTGGACATGGAGTTCGAGGGCAAGAGCTGGACGCTGGAGAGCGGGCTGGTGGGCGCGCACAACGCCTCCAACCTGCTGGCCGCCCAGGCCGTGGGCCTGGGGCTGGGCCTCTCCGCCGCGGAAATGCAGGCCCTGGCCCCCTTCACCGGCGTTCCGGGCAGGCTGGAGCGCGTGCCCAACGACAAGGGCCTGGACATCTTCGTGGACTACGCCCACACCCCGGACGCGCTCATCAACGTGCTGCAGGCCCTGCGCGCCCTGGATTTCGGCAAGGTCATCGCCGTGTTCGGCTGCGGCGGCAACCGCGACCGCACCAAGCGCCCGCTCATGGGCCGGGCCGTGGCCCAGCTGGCCGACGTGGCCGTGCTCACCAGCGACAACCCCCGCCACGAGGACCCGCTGGCCATCATGGCCGACGTGCGGCCCGGACTGGCCGACGGCCCGGCGCGCCTGAGCGTTGTGGAGGAGCCGGACCGCTACCAGGCCCTGTGCAAGGCCATTTCGATCATGCGCCCCGGCGACGCCCTGCTTGTGGCGGGCAAGGGGCACGAGTCCTACCAGCAGGTGGGCGACGTGAAGCATCCCTTCTCCGACGTGGAGGCCGTTGGCCGCGCCATCAAGGAGGTTCTGGCGTGAGGTTCACCGTGGGCGAAGCCGCATACTGCCTCACGGGCAGCCAGATCACCGGTCCCGCGGGGGCCCGGAAGATCTCCGCCGTGCGCACCGACAGCCGGACCCTGGAGCCCGGCGACCTGTTCGTGTGCCTGGTGGGCGAGCGCTTCGACGGCCACGACTTCGCCGTGCAGGCCTCGCGCCTGGGCGCCGCCGCCATCCTGGTCAGCCGCCATACCGAATGCTCCGACTCCGCCTGCCCGGTCATCCAGGTGCCCGACACCCTGGCCGGACTGGGCCGCCTGGCCCGCTGCTGGCGCGACCGCTATCAGGGCCGCGTGGTGGCCGTCACCGGCACCGCGGGCAAGACCAC
Organism: Pseudomonadota bacterium; assembly: GCA_023438245.1. Classification (GTDB taxonomy): domain Bacteria; phylum Desulfobacterota; class Desulfovibrionia; order Desulfovibrionales; family Desulfovibrionaceae; genus Humidesulfovibrio. Next base: position 30,519 of record JAEXRD010000130.1, read on the forward strand.
GGTGAAGGAGCTGGCCGCCCAGACCCTGGAGAACATCCTGGCCGCCAAGGGTGGCAAGAAGGCCGGGCGCGTGGCCAAGAACCACAAGAATTTCAACAATCAGGTGGGCCTGCCCCTGTCCATCCTGGCCGCCAGCGGCGATGAAGACGCCTGGGTCATGGAAGTGGGCATCAGCAAGCCCCACGACATGGACGAGCTGGGCGTGGTGGTGGCCCCGGACGTGGCCCTGGTGCTGAACATCGGCCCCGCCCACCTGGAGGGGCTGGGCAGCCTGGCCGGAGTGGCCCAGGCCAAGGCCTCGCTGCTGCGCCATGTCGCCTCGGCCGAGGACTGCGGCACCGCCCTGTGCAGCATGGACTACCCCGAGCTGTGGTCCTCGGCCAAGGCCCAGCGCCCCGATGTGGTCGGCTTCTCGGCCAAGGACGAGGGCGCGCGCTACTTCGCCCGCTTCGTGGCCGCCCTGGAGGACGGGCGCGGCCGCTTCGAGATTTCCGTGGCCGGAGAGCGCGTGAGCGCGGTGCTGCCCGCCTGCGGCGCGCACTTCGCCGAGAACGCCGCCGCCGTGGCCGCCATCTGCCACACCCTGGGCCACAGCGCCGCCGAAATCGCCGCGGGCCTGAACGGCTGCGAGCTGCCCGAGCAGCGCTTCCGCTGCTCCATGCGCGGCGGCTGGTGCGTGGTGGACGACACCTACAACGCCAACCCGCTGTCCATGGCCCGCAGCATCGAGGCCGCCCGGCTCATGGCCGGTGAGAAACCCCTGGTGCTGGTGCTGGGCGAAATGCGCGAGCTGGGCAGCGGCGCGCAGCAGGCCCACGAGGAGCTGGGCCGCATGCTGCCCGGCGTGGCCCCGGCCGCCGTGTTCTTCAAGGGCGAGCTGGTGGCCGACGTGCAGCGCGGCGCGGGCAAGGAACTTTCGGTGACCAAGGTGGACGACCCGGCCCAGGTGCTGGACGGACTCAAGGCCATCCCCGGCGGCCACGGCGTGGTGCTGGTGAAGGGCTCGCGCTCCCTGCGCATGGAGGAATACGCCCAGGCCGTTCTGTGCGGCGGGCTGGCCGACTCCGGGGAAAGGGGGAACGCGCAATGATCTACAACCTGCTCGTGCCCCTGGCCAACAAGATCACGCTGTTCAACGTCTTCCGCTACATCACCTTCCGCAGCGTCTACGCGCTGCTGACGGCGCTGATCATCTCCATCGTGCTCGGGCCCCGGATCATCCAGTGGCTCAAGGACCTGCGCTTCCGCCAGCACATCCTGGAGGAGGTGACCAGCCACCAGGCCAAGGAAGGCACCCCCACCATGGGCGGCATCATCATCGCCGCCGCCTTCGTGCCCAGCGTCATCCTCTGGGGCGACCTGACCAACGTGTACATCTGGCTGACCCTGCTGGTGTTCTGCGGGTTCGGCGCGGTGGGCTTCTGGGACGACTACACCAAGGTGGTGAAGAAGCAGAACAAGGGCATCAGCCCCCGGGCCAAGCTCTGCGGCCAGCTCTTGGTGGCCACCTCGGCCATCACGCTCCTGATCTTCCAGCCCGCCTACTCCACCGTGCTGGCCGTGCCCTTCTTCAAGCACATCCACCCGGACCTGGGCCTGTTCTACCTGCCCTTCGCCGTGTTCATCCTGGTGGCCGCCAGCAACGCCGTGAACCTCACCGACGGCCTGGACGGCCTGGCCATCGGCCCCACGGTGGTCGCGGCGGCCTGCTTCGCGCTGTTCATCTACGCCGCGGGCCACGCCACCATCGCCCAGTACCTGAACATCACCCCCGTGCCCGGCGTGGGCGAGGTGACGGTGCTGTGCGGCGCGCTGGTGGGCGCGGGCCTGGGCTTCCTCTGGTTCAACGCCTACCCCGCCCAGGTGTTCATGGGCGACGTGGGCTCCCTGGCCCTGGGCGGCACGCTCGGCTTCATCGCCGTGCTGGCCAAGCAGGAGCTGGTGCTGGCGCTGGTCGGCGGCGTGTTCGTGTTCGAGACCCTCTCGGTCATCCTGCAGGTGGGCTACTTCAAGATGAGCGGCGGCAAGCGCATCTTCCGCATGGCCCCGCTGCACCACCACTTCGAGCTCAAGGGCGTTCCCGAGTCCAAGATCATCATCCGTTTCTGGATTCTCTCCATCCTCATGGCCCTGATGGCCCTGAGCACGCTGAAGCTTCGCTAGGGAGGGCGGCATGGAGAGGACAGTGCGCACTCTGCAAAGTCTAAAGATTTTCAAGAGGAAGCTCGCCGTTGTGGTGGGGGCCGGGGTCTCCGGCCTGGCCGCCTGCCGGTTCCTGCTCTCGCTGGGGGCCACGGTGCGCCTGGTGGACGCCAAGGCCGACCTGTCCCAGGATGTGCTGCTGAAGGTGGCCCAGAACCCCGCCGAGGCGGGCATCACGCTTCAGGCCGGGCCGCACACCCCCGCGCAGTTCGAGGACGCCGACCTCGTCGTGCTCTCCCCGGGCGTGCCGGTGAAGAAGCTGGCCGAGGTGCTGCAGAACGTGGAGCCCTGGCGCGTGGTGGCCGAGATGGAGTTCGCCTCCTGGTTCCTGCGCGAGCCGATCATCGCCATCACCGGCACCAACGGCAAGACCACCACCACCACGCTGGTGGGCCACATCCTGGAGCACGCGGGCCTGTCCACCTTCGTGGGCGGCAACATCGGCACCCCCTTGTGCGACTACCTCATGCGCGACGAGGCCGCCGACGTGCTGGTCATCGAGATCTCCAGCTTCCAGCTCCAGAACTGCCGCACGTTTGCCCCCCGCGTGGCCGCGCTGCTCAATTTCTCGGCCAATCACCTGGACTACCACGCGGACATGGAGGAGTACCTCTCCGCCAAGCTGAACCTGTTCTCCCAGCAGGACCACGGCTGCGTGGCCATCGTCCCGGCCGCCATGAAGGACGAGCTGGAGGCGCGGAACTTCACCGACGCCCGGCGCGAGTACTTCAGCGCAGACACCGACTTTGAATGCCCGGGCCTGCCCGGCGCGCACAACCGCGAGAACATCGCCGCGGCCTGGCGCATGGTGCGCTGCTTCGGCGTCACCCAGGAGCAGGCCCGCGCGGCCATCGCCGCCTTCCACGCCCTGCCCCACCGCATCCAGCCCGTGGGCACGGCCCGGGGCGTGCGCTTCGTCAACGACTCCAAGGCCACCACCCTGGACAGCGTGGCCGCCGCAGTGCGCAGCATGGACGCTCCGGTGCGCCTGCTCATGGGCGGGGTGTTCAAGGGCGGCGTGGTCGAGGACATCCTGCCCGCGCTGCAGGAGCGCGTGGTCAGCGTGGGCCTGTTCGGGGCGTCCCGCGAGGTCTTCGAGCCCGCGCTGGCCCCGCACTTCCCCGTGGCCTGGGACCAGACCCTGGAAGAGGCCGTGCGCCGCCAGTTCGCGCTGGCCGCCCCCGGCGAGGTCATCCTGCTCTCGCCCGCCACGGCCAGCTTCGACGCCTACACCGGCTACACCGCGCGCGGGGCCGACTTCGCCCGCGTGGCCGCCGCCCTCACGGCGGAAAACGGGGAGGGCGCATGAACCAGCGCAAGACCTCCCAGTACTATCCCATGGACTACTGGCTGCTCTTCTCCGCGCTCCTGCTGGCCGGGGTGGGGCTGATCATGGTCTTCTCCTCCTCGGGCATCATGGCCGAGCGCTACTACGGCGACAAGTACCTGTTCTTCAAGAAGCAGGCCTTCTTCGCCCTGGTGGGCACCACCATCATGATCTTCTGCGCCCGGGTGAAGCGGTCGTTCTTCTACAAGAACACCTACCTCTGGGTGTTCTTCGCCTTCGCCCTGCTGGCGCTGTGCCTGGTCATCGGCACCACGGCGGGCGGCGCCAAGCGCTGGATCCGCCTGGGCCCCATGTCGCTGCAGCCCCTGGAGTTCTGCAAGGTCTCCCTGGTGCTGTACCTGGCCTATTTCTTCGCCAAGAAGCAGGACATGATGCAGACGCGCACCTTCACCGTGGGCGTCATCCCGCCGTTCGCCGTCACCGGGGCCATGAGCCTGCTGCTGCTCATGCAGCCGGACTTCGGCGGCGCCATGTTCCTGGCCTTCCTGCTGTTCTTCATGTGCCTGGTGGGCGGCACGCGCATCATCTACCTGATTGGCGCGGGCGGCGTGCTGGGCTGGGCGGGCTGGCTGCTCATCTCCAGCTCCCCCTACCGGTACAAGCGCTGGACCGCCTTCCTCGACCCCTTCAAGAGCGCCAAGGCCGAGGGCTACCAGCTGGTGCAGTCGCTGTACGCCTTCGGCTCCGGCAAGTTCTTCGGCACCGGCCTGGGCGCGGGCAAGCAGAAACTGTTCTTCCTGCCCGAGGCGCACAACGACTTCATCATGGCCGTGGTGGGCGAGGAGCTGGGCTTCTTCGGCATCTCCCTGGTGTTCCTGCTCATCGGCTTCCTCCTGGTGCGCTGCTACCGCGTGGCCTTCCTGCAGGAGGACCTGCTGGACCGCTTCACGGCCTTCGGCATGAGCACCATCCTGGCCCTGGGCAGCTGCCTGAACCTGGCGGTGGTGCTGGGCACCGTGCCGCCCAAGGGCGTGCCCATGCCCTTCATCAGCTACGGCGGCAGCTCGCTCATCGTGTCCTTCATCTGCGTGGGCATCCTGCTCAATCTTTCGAGGAACCGGGCATGAGTGCGGCTGCCGTCATAGATCGCCTGGTGGTCACCACCGGCGGCACCGGGGGGCACATCTTCCCGGCGCTGGCCGTGGCCGCCGAGCTGCGCCGCCGCAACCCCGGGGCCAAGGTGCTGTTCCTGGGCGCGCACGGGCCCGAGGGCGACCTGGCCCGCCGCGCCGGGCTGGACTTCCACGCCCTGCCCGCCAGCGGGGTGCTGGGCATGGGCCTGAAGGCCCTGCTCGGCTCCGTGTGGGTGGGCCGGGGCACCATCCTGGCCCTGCGCGTGCTGCGCCGCTTCCTGCCCCAGGCGGTCATCGGCTTCGGCGGCTACGCGGGCTTCTGCCCGGTGCTGGCCGCGGCCATGCTGCGCATCCCCTGCGCCGTGCACGAGCAGAACTCCGTGGCCGGGGTGACCAACCGCATCCTGTCGCGCTTCGTGCGCAAGGTTTTCGTGTCCTTCGACGACCGCCTGGGCCTGTTCCCGCCCGCCAAGGTGCAGCGCACGGGCAACCCGGTGCGCGCCGAGATCGCCAGCGCCGCCAAGGCCTCCGGCACGGGCCGCAACCTGCTCGTTCTGGGCGGCAGCCAGGGGGCCAAGGCCCTCAACGACGCGGTCATCGCCGCGCTGCCCCGCCTCATCGAGGCCCGCGTGAGCATCCTGCACCAGGCGGGAAAGGCCGACGAGGCCCGCGTGAAGCAGGCCTACGCCCTGGCCGGGGCCGATCCGGACTGCGTGCGCGGGTTCATGGACGACATGGCCGGGGCCTACGCCTGGGCCGACCTGGCCCTGTGCCGGGCGGGCGCGTCCACCATTTTCGAGCTGGCGGCCACGGGCACCCCGGCCATCCTGGTGCCCTTCCCCTTCGCCGCCCACAACCACCAGCACGTCAACGCCAAACACCTGGCGGACCTGGGCGCGGCGCTGCTCACCGAGCAGGACGCGCTGACCCCCGGCCTGCTGGCCGACCAGGCGCAGGCCCTGCTGGGCGACGCCGCCCGGCTCTCCGCCATGGGCCGGGCCGCCAGAAGCTTCGCCATGCCCGACGCCGCCGCGCGCATCGTGGACGGCCTGGAGTCCCTGTGCTCCGCCAGCAAGCCCGGAGCAAAGGAGTAAACGACATGACCGACACCCGCATACCCGTTCCGGGCCGCAGCGCCAGCCCCGCCATGTACAGCCGCGTGGGCACCGTCCACATGGTGGGCATCGGCGGCGCGGGCATGAGCGGCATCGCCGAGGTGCTGCTGAACATGGGCTTCACCGTCACCGGCTCGGACATGGCCGCGGGCAGCGCCGTGCACCGCCTGAAAAAGCTGGGCGCGCAAGTGTTCATCGGCCACGGGGCGGCGAACCTGGGCGGAGCCGACGTGGTGGTCAAGTCCACCGCCATCCAGGACTCCAACCCCGAGCTCATCCGCGCCCGCGAGCTGGGCATCCCCATCATCCCCCGCGCGGAGATGCTGGCCGAGCTCATGCGCATGCGCACGGGCATCGCGGTGGCGGGCACCCACGGCAAGACCACCACCACCTCGCTTTTGGCCACCATCTTCACCGAGGCGGGCCTGGACCCCACGGTCATCATCGGCGGGCGGCTGAACACCTACGGCTCCAACGCCAGGCTCGGCGAGGGCGAGTTCCTCATCGCCGAGGCCGACGAAAGCGACGGCAGCTTCCTGTGCCTGTCGCCCATCATGACCGTGGTGACCAACGTGGACAAGGACCACATGGATTTCTACGCCGACATGGGCGCCATCGACAAAAGCTTCACCACCTTCATGAACTCCATCCCCTTCTACGGGGTGAACGTGGTCTGCGGCGACGACCCCGGAGTGCAGCGCCTGCTGCCGCTCATCAAGCGCCCCTGCCTGACCTACGGCCTGGGCCCCAAGAACCGCCTGCGCGGCGAGATCGTGGCCACCAGCCTGCGCAGCATCTTCGAGGTGAGCCTGGACGGCCAGCCCTGGGGCCAGGTGACGCTGGCGCATCCGGGCATGCACAACGTGCTCAACTCCCTGGGCGCCATCGGCGTGGCCATCGAGGCCGGGCTGCCCAAGGACGCCATCCTCCAGGGCCTGGCCAACTTCGGCGGCGTGGGCAGGCGTTTCGAACGCAAGGGCGAGAAGAGCGGCGTGCTGGTGGTGGACGACTACGGCCACCATCCCGCCGAGATCAAGGCCACGCTGGACACCGCCAAGGCCTGCTACCCGGACCGCCGCCTGGTGGTGGCCTTCCAGCCCCACCGCTTCAGCCGCACCCAGGCGCTGTTCGGCGAGTTTTGCACCGTGTTCGCCCAGGCCGACCTGCTCCTGCTGACGGAAATCTACCCCGCCAGCGAGGCCCCGATCCCGGGCGTCAACGGCATGAGCCTGGCCCAGGGCATCAAGCAGGTCAGCAAGACCAAAGTGCGCTTCTTCCCGGACTTCGGCGGGCTGGAGCGCCAGCTGAAAGAGATTTTGAAGCCCGGCGACCTGTTCCTGACCCTGGGGGCCGGGAGCATCTGGCAGGTGGGCGAAAACTGGCTGAACGCCCAGCCCGAAACCGTTCTGGACACCCAGGCCTAGCCTTTCGAGGAACGAGGACATGACCTTGGCCCTGACCCAGCACCCGGACATGAGCAGGCTCACCACCCTGCGCCTCGGCGGCAACGCCCTGGCGCTGGCCGTGGTGCGCGGCGCGGACGGGCTGGAGGAGCTGGGCCGCAGGCTGCCCGGCCTGGGCGGCAAGCCCTTTGCCCTGGGCTTCGGCAGCAACCTGCTGGCCGCCGGGGGCGAGGCCGGGCTCACCCTCGTGCAGGCCGCCAATGTCTCGGCCCCGGAATTCCTGCCCCAGGACGATTCGAAAACCCTCGTGCGCGTGGGCGCGGGCTTCGGCCTGCCCCGCTTGCTTGGCCTGTGCCAGCGCGCGGGCCTGGCCGGGCTGGAGGGCCTCACCGGCGTGCCCGGCCGCGTGGGCGGGGCCGTGGCCATGAACGCCGGGTCCTACGGCGTGGAGATGGGCCAGCTCATCCACCGCGTGCGCCTGTGGACCCCGGAGCGCGGCCTGTTCTGGCGCGAGGCGGCCGAGTGCGGCTTCGGCTACCGCCACTTCGACGCCGGTACCGGCTCCGCCTTCACCCTGGTGTGGGAAGTGGAGCTGCTGCTCGCCTCCGATGCCCCGGCGGCCATCCGCCAGCGCATGGAGGAGGTCTACTCCAAGAAGAAGGCCACCCAGCCCGTCACCGCCAAGAGCGCGGGCTGCGTGTTCAAGAACCCGGCCGGCGCCAGCGCGGGCAAGCTGCTGGACGAGGCCGGAATGAAGGGCAAGCGCCTGGGCGGCATGGCCTTCTCGCCCATGCATGCGAATTTTCTGGTGAACGAAGGCGGCGGCACCTCCGCCCAGGCCCTGGAGCTCATGGAGCTGGGCCGGGCCGCGGTGAAGCGGCAATTCGGCGTTGAACTTCAGACCGAAGTGGTGGTGCTCTCATGAGCCTGTACGGCGTGCCCCGCAGAAACCGCGACCAGCAGCGCAAGGCTGCGGTCCGCGTGAACCGCGCCCGCAAGGACGACGGCCCCGTGTTCAGCATGGACGCCGCCGTGGCCGTGAAGAACGCGGGCCTGTTCCTGGGCGCGGTGCTGCTGCTGGCCGTGCTGGGCGGGGCGCTCATCTTCGGCTACCGCTTCGTCACCACCACCAGCGCCCTGGCGCTCACCGAGATCAGCGTCACGGGCAACCAGCGCCTGACCTACGGCCAGGTGCTGGAGGCCGCGGGCCTGCGCGTGGGCCAGAACAGCCTGGGCGTCAACGTCACCCGCGTGGAGGCCGCGCTCTCCCAGAACCCCTGGGTGGAGTTCGTGGCCGTGCGCCGCCAGTTCCCGGACAAGCTCTACATCACCATCACCGAGCGCCAGCCGTCCTTCTGGGTGCGCATGGACGGCAGCCTCTATTTCGCCGACGCCGAGGGCAAGGTCATCACCCAGCTGACCCCCGGCGACACGGCCTCGCTGCCCATGCTCGAGGTTTCGAGCGAGCTGGGCGACCAGCACCTGACTCTGGCCGCCATGGTGGCCCGCATGAACACGCAGAACCTGCCGTTCGCCCTGGGCCAGATGGCCTGGGTGAAGCTGACGGAGAACGGACGAGTGGAGATGTACCTGGATGGGCTCAGGCTTTCGGTGAGCGCGGAGCTTGCCGACTGGGAGACCCACTTCGCGCGCATCGAGACCGTATGGCGCGACCTGAAGCTGCGCGGGGAGAGCCCGCAGGTTTCGGTCATCGAGGCCAGCGGCGGCAAGGTCTGGGTGGAGAAGAGGCAAAAACCGGGCGCTTCCTGAACTTGGGGAAGAGAGGGACGCCTGGAAATTCCGTTTGGCTAACCAAGGGAGGAAAAACATGGCCAAGAACGACATCATGGTCGGACTGGACATCGGCACCACCAAAATTTGTGCGGTGGTAGGCGAGGCCAAGGACGACGGCGCGGTGGACATCATCGGCATCGGCACCGCCCCCTCAACGGGGCTGCGCCGGGGCGTGGTGGTGAACATCGAGCAGACAGTGCAGTCCATCAAGAAGGCTTTGGAGGAGGCCGAACTGATGGCCGGGTGCGAGATCCGCTCGGTGTACGCCGGCATCGCCGGCAGCCACATCAAGGGCTTCAACAGCCACGGCGTCATCGCCGTCAAGGGTGGCGAAGTCACCCAGAAGGACGTTGACCGCGTCATCGAGGCGGCCAAGGCCGTCGCCATACCGCTGGACCGCGAGGTCATCCACACCCTGCCCCAGGAGTTCATCGTGGACGACCAGCGCGGCATCGCCGATCCGCTGGGCATGGCGGGCGTCCGGCTTGAAGTGAAGGTCCACATCGTCACCGGCGCCGTCACCAGCGCCCAGAACATCGTGCGCTCCTGCCACCGCTCGGGGCTGGACGTGGCCGACATCGTGCTGGAGTCCCTGGCCTCCAGCAAGTCCGTGCTCTCCAGCGAGGAGCGCGAGATCGGCGTGTGCATCGTCGACATCGGCGGCGGCACCACGGACATCGCCATCTTCTCCAAGGACAGCATCAAGCACACCGCGGTGCTGGCCCTTGGCGGAAACAACCTCACCAACGACATCGCCTTCGGCCTGCGCACCCCCATGACCAGCGCCGAGAAGATCAAAGTCGAGCATGGCTGCGCCCTGGCCGACCTCATCAAGGTCGACGAGACCATCGAGGTGCCCAGCGTTGGAGGACGCGAAAGCAGGGCCATGAGCAAGCGCGTGCTGGCCGAGATCTGCGAGCCCAGGTGCGAGGAGATCCTGGCCCTGGTGGACCAGGAGCTCATCAAGAGCGGCTTCAAGAACATGATCGCCGCGGGCGTGGTGCTCACCGGCGGAACCTCGCTCATCTCGGGCATGCAGGACCTGGCCGAGCAGGTCTTCGACCTACCGGTGCGCATCGGCTACCCCGAGTACGTGGGCGGCCTGCGCGACATGGTCAACAGCCCCAAGTACGCCACGGCCGTGGGCCTGCTGCAGTACGGGGCCGAGAAGCGCACCCCCCAGGAGAAGGAGTTCCGCATCCGCGAGGACAACGTCTTCAACCGCATCCTGGGCCGCATGAAAAAGTGGTTCGTGGACATCGCCTAGATCGACTGGTGCCAATCTTCCGGGGAAGGGAAGACCAACGCATAATCTCAAGAGATTTCAAGGGAGGAGTACCATGGAATTCATCATCGAGAACGAAATGAGCGCCAAGATCAAAGTCATCGGCTGCGGCGGCGGCGGCGGCAACGCCATCAACAACATGATCCTCTCCAAGCTCACCGGCGTGTCCTTCATCGCCGCCAACACCGACGCCCAGGACATCGAGAAATCCCTGGCCGACCACACCATCCAGCTGGGCGGCAAGCTGACCAAGGGCCTTGGCGCGGGCGCCGACCCCGAGAAGGGCCGCAACGCCGCGCTGGAAAGCATCGACCAGATCCGCGAGACCGTCCAGAACACCGACATGGTCTTCATCACCGCGGGCATGGGCGGCGGCACCGGCACCGGCGCGGCCCCCGTGGTGGCCCAGGCCGCCCGCGAGGCCGGAGCCCTCACCGTGGCCGTGGTCACCAAGCCCTTCTACTTCGAGGGCAAGCGCCGCATGCAGCAGGCCGAAAAGGGCATCGCGGAGCTCAAGCAGGTGGTGGACTCCATCATCACCATCCCCAATGACCGCCTGCTCCAGATGGCCGCCAAGAAGGCCGGCTTCGCCGAGATGCTCAAGAAAGCCGACGAAGTGCTCTACTACGCCGTGAAAGGCATCTCCGACCTCATCACCGTGCACGGCCTGATCAACCTGGACTTCGCCGACGTGAAGGCCATCATGACCGGCTCGGGCATGGCGCTCATGGGCACCGGCATCTCCAGCGGCGAGAACCGCGCCCGCGAGGCCGCGCTCAAGGCCATCACCAGCCCCCTGCTGGAGGACGTGTCCATCGCCGGTGCGCGCGGCGTGCTGTACAACATCACCGCCGGTCCGGACCTCGGCACCGACGAGATCCAGGAGGTCTCCGACCTCATCGCCAAGGAGGCCCACGAGGACGCCAACATCGTGTTCGGCGTGGTGGCCGACGAGAACGCCGGAGACGAGCTCTGCGTCACCGTCATCGCCACCAGCATCGAGCAGATCCGCGAGGTCGCTCCCAAGCCGGAGCAGGCCCAGGCCCGTCCCACGGTGCTGACCCCGTTCACCGCGCCGCCGCGCAGCCGCCGCAGCCCGGTGTCCAGCGTCATCGCCAGCAACAACCGCGACATCCCGGCCTTCATGCGCTTCGGCGCCCCGGCCGTGCCCGTGGAGGATCGCGCTCCCCAGGGCCGCAGGGCCGCGGGCATGGGCGGCGACGAGGAGTTCATCTTCGATGACGGCGAGCTCGACGTGCCCGCCTTCATCCGCAAGAACATGGACTAAGCAGGGATACGCGCATGCGCACCCCTTCCGGGGCGGGCCGGACGCGCCAGAAACGGCGCTCCGGTCCCCGTCCAGGAGGGTCCCGCGCCGCTCCCGTGGATCACGGCGGCCGTTTGCCCACGGCGCTTCTGATCCCCGGAGACGAGGGCATGGGACTCTCGGCCCTGGGCTGGCAGGCGGTCCACCGCCTGCTGTCCGGCGAGCCGGAAATAGCCGTGGAACGCTTCTTCCTCGGCAAGGGGTTCGACGCGCCCCTCTCAGCGGAGAGCCAAAGGGAAATAAATCTCTTCCCCTTGATAGCGGCGAGCGTCTCTTTTGAGGAGGACTTCCTCCCCCTCCTCAGAGCGCTCATCGCGGCGGGGGGGGGGGGGGGGCCGCCGCGCGCGGGCCGCCCACACGCGGAG
>JAEXRD010000136.1 GCA_023438245.1 Pseudomonadota bacterium
GGGCCGGGCCTCGCGTTCGGTGATGCGGGCGGGGGCCTGGAAGAACACCTCGCGCGCGGGGAAGCGCTTCACGGTTTCGAGGCTGCGGCAGTTCGCCAGGCCCAGGGCGCGGCCCAGCCAGAAGGCCGGTCCGTCGGGGCGGCAGTCCAGGCTGGTGTGGGCGCTGTACAGCCAGGCCCCGGCCTTGATGAACTGGCGCAGCACGGTCTGGTACTGGCCGCCTGTGGTGCCGGGGGCGCTGGGGGCCACGGGCTTGAAATAGAGGGGATGGTGGGTGAGCACCAGGTCCGCGCCCCAGGCCAGGCACTCGGCCATGACCCCGGGCAGGGGATCGAGGGTGACGGCGATCTTCTTGATCTCCGTCCGCTCGCCCGCGATCTGCACCCGGGAATTGTCCCAGTCGGCCTGGAATTCTTCCGGGGCCAGGGTGCGAATGGCCGCAAGGGCCTTGTCCGACTGCATGGCTACCCCCTGAAAACGCAGATGCTCCCGTAGGGATTCCCCCAGGGAGCATCTGTGGCCTGCATCTTGGAAGCGGCAGGGCTGAGCTGATTTTTCGCGTCGGTCAGTCGTGTCAATGTTCGTCCTGTCAGTTGGGGACGGTGTGCGGCGGTGCGCTCGTTCTCGGATGGCAGCGGGCCGCTGTTCGCTCTCGGTTGGTGGGCCAACCAGGGGTCGAACCTGGGACCATCCGGTTATGAGCCGGGGGCTCTACCAACTGAGCTATTGGCCCGAATCCGCCCGAGCAGAACCATGTAGCGGGAATCTTTCCGGCTGTCAAGGCGACCTGGAAAACCCGCCACGACCTGGGCCAGGGGGCCGTCGCCAAAATGATGGGTTTCGTTCCCTGGCGTCGTCCCTACCCCTTCAGTATCCGCTCGATGAGTCCGGTGGTGCTGTAGCCGGGCAAAAGCGGCAGGCTCACCACGGTTCCGCCGTCCGCCTCCACGATGTCGCGGCCTACGATCTTCTCCACGGGCCAGTCCCCGCCCTTGACCAGCACCTGCGGGCGCACGGCGCGGATGAGTTCAAAGGGCGTGTCCTCGTCGAAGACGACCACGAAGTCCACGCACTCCAGCGCGGCCAGCACGTAGGCGCGCTCGTCCTGGCTGTTCAGCGGGCGCCTGGGCCCCGGCATGTCGCCTTTTATGCGCTGCACGCTGGCGTCGGAATTGAGGCCCAGGATCAGCCCGTCGCCCAGCTTGCGGGCGCGCTGCAGCAGGTCCACGTGGCCGGGGTGCAGGATGTCGTAGCAGCCGTTGGTGAACACCAGCTTGAACTGCCTGGGCAGGGCGTGCTTCACCGCGACGAAGTCGTCCAGGGTCAGGATCTTGGGGTTTTCGAGGGTCATGACCATTGTTCTCCCGCCTGGGGCTGGCTCCAAAAAGATGAATTTTGGTCCCTGGCCAGGAGGGAGCCGATTCGGGGCCAGGGATAGTACTTCAATGGTACAGCCCTGGCCCCGAATCGGCAACCGACGCAGCCAGGGGGCAAAAGGCGTTTTTTGAGACAGCCCTCACCCTTTCGGCTTCAACCGTTCCGTCCTGCCAAGCATGGACAGCTCCAGCCAGTCGTAGCCGAAGTCCAGGCAGGCCTCCTCGGGGCCGGTGAGCACCTCGGCCTTGCGCTCGTCCGTGATGTCCAGGCGCTCCAGCAGGCCGGACTGGCCCAGGAACATGCGGAACTCGTCGGGCTGGTACAGGGCGAGGCCCGCCATTCCGGTCTGCTTCTGGTTGAGGGGCGGCATGCCGTGGCTGATCATCTCCCGCAGGCCGGAGGCCAGCGCCATGTAGCGGTCGTTGGCCGCGTTGTATTCGGCCAGGCCCTGGTCCGCGGTCCAGGCCGTAAAGTCCATGTCGCGCCCTTCCTCGAAACCCTTGCAGTGCGGCTCGCGGATGACGAACAGGCGCTCCTCGATGGCGCCGTCCTCGCCACCCTCCTTGGGCTGGGTGGCCCGGCCCAGGGGGTAGGTGCGGCAGGCGGAGGGCCGGTGCGGATACACGGCGCAGCCCTCGGGCCGCTGGAACGGGCACTTGCGCCCGGCGCTCTCCAGCATCTTCATCTTGAGCAGCGGCAGGCCCACGCCGGGCATGGCCAGCAGGTCGGCGAACAGGCGCACGAACTCGCGCGAACTCTGGCCCGTGTGCCGCCTGAGCCGGAGGGTGTCGTAGGGCGTGAGCATGAGGCTTAGGTTGGAGCAGCAGGCGTTGAAGCAGCGCACGCCGGGGTGGCAGGCGAAGCGGAAGCTCTCGCCGGGCTGAAGCTGCTGGTGCTCGTCCAAGAACTGCTGGCTGGTGTCGGTCACGAGATTTCTCCGGTTGCGTCGAGCTGGGCCAGTTCCACCAGACACGCGCGCACGTGCTCCTGCGCCCGGCGGTCCTGCTCCCCTATGTGGCGGGCGATGGACGCCCGGTCGTGCATGCACTGCATCTTGTAGCGGTTGCCCGCGGCATTGGCCCCGGCGGTGTCCTTTTGGCCCGCTTGGCTCTCGATGCCGCTGCGCTTGCGGTGGCGCACCCGCAGGTGCCCGGTATAGGCGGCGAAAGCGCCCCCGTCCAGCATGCGCAGGTCGCGCTCGAAGTCGTCGTACTGGCTGGGCATGAGCATGAGCGAGAACCCGCCGCCGTCCTTCTGCGCGGCGTCGAGCCAGGAGCGCCGGAAGGCGTGGCAGCAGCCGGTGACCGACGAGCAGGGCGAAATGTGGTCGAACAGGCCCCAGTCCGGGCCGTGCAGGTGCGCGTCCAGCAGGCGGAAGGGATTGGGCGACAGGCTCTGCCAGTCGATCCCCGTCGTCCCCGTCGGGGCGTCGGGGGGAATCGTCAGCATGCCTGCGACATTCTGCAGCAGGCGCGGGGCGGCGTGGTCCGCAACCTTGCAGCCCCACACCCCGGCGTCCGGCATCCGGCGCATGGCCGCGCCAAGCTTGCCGAGCCAGTTGGCAGGCACGTCCACGTCGTCGTCCAGGTACACGAGGGTCTCGCTGGCGCGGGCGGTCTCCGTGGCGGCCAGCCAGTTGCGCGCGGCTGCGGCCCCGATGTTCACCGGCAGGGTAATGGTCTCCAGCTGTCCGCCCAGGCGGGCTTTCCAGCCCTCCAGCACCTGGGCGGTGCGGTCCGTGCTGCCGTTGTTGAGCACGAGGATTTTGGCCCCGTGCAGTTCCGAGGCCGCGAGGCTTGCGAGCGTGGCGTCCAGGTCGTCCGCCTTGTTCCAGGAATACAGCAGGAGGGCCACCGGGCCGGGCGGGGGCGAAACCTCGCGCCGCGCGCCGGTAAGCACGTCCGCCGCCACCAGGGCCAGAGCGGCCTGCCAGGGAACGCAGCGCAGCGCGGCGAACAGCAGGGGCAGGGCGTCGGAATCCTCGCCCGCGTCCTTGTCCGCGTCCTTGTCCGAGTCCAGCAGGGCCAGCCCGGCCCGCGCCGGGCCGAACGCCGGGCCGAAGCAGTCGCCCATGCCCCGCAGCGCGGCGAGGCAGGCCTCGGTGTCTCCGCGCAGGAACGCGGCCTGGGCGCGCAGGTTCGCCGCCAGCGGGGCCAGGGCGGGAGTGTTGTCCAGCCCGGACAGCGCGGCGGCGTGCAGGCCCTCGGAAATTTCCCCCTGCCCGGCGAACAGGGCCAGGGCCAGGGCTTTTTCGCGCCAGAACAGCCCGGCGGGGTCCTTGGCGACCTGCCCGGCCAGGAACTGGGCCAGGCGCTCGGGGTCGCGCTTTTCGGCCAGGCGCTGGAAATAGGCCATTCCACTGTCCTGGGGCGATGGCGCGCGCCAGCCCGAGGCCACGGTCGTCAGCCCGGCGCGGGCCGCCTCGGGCAGGGGAAGGTCGGGTGCGGCAAGGATCTCGGCGGCCAGCGGGCCGTTGAGCGGGGCCTCGCCCCAGGCCCAGAGC
>JAEXRD010000087.1 GCA_023438245.1 Pseudomonadota bacterium
GGCATGGGTGGCCCCGGTTACAAGTTCAATGATGAATTCAACGCCTCATTGCGCCATAACGGCCCAGGAGTGCTTTCCATGGCCAACGCCGGCCCCAACACCAACGGCTCGCAATTCTTCATCACGCATGTACCCACTCCCTGGCTGGATAACAAACACTCCGTTTTCGGGCAAATCACCAAAGGCCTGGACGTCTTGTTCTCCATCCCGGCTCGCAACCCCTCCAACCCTGAGTATGAAGGTGTCAAGCTGCTCACGGTAGAAATTGAAGAACAGTAGAAACGGTCAATAACAAAACAGAAAAGCCCTCATTGAGGGCTTTTTGTTAGGCCTGATGAGGGCGGAGATTTTTAAACTCCATCCTCTTGTATCAGTTCAACAAAGCGTTTGACCACTTCCGCGTCAAAATGTGATCCAGCCTGGTCAACGAGATGTTTAAGGGCTTCCTTTTTTCCCCAGGCTTTGCGGTACGGCCGATCGGAGACCAACGCGTCCCAGGAATCCACAATGGCAAAGATCCTTGCTGCCAGAGGGATCTGCTCCCCTTTTAATCCCTGTGGATATCCGCTGCCATCCCACCATTCATGATGGCAATATGGAATATCCAAAGCTTCCTTAAAGTAGGGTAACTCAGACAACATTTCATATGCATATGTGGGATGTTTCTGCATGATGGTCCATTCATCTTCTGTCAGACGTCCGGGTTTTAACAAGATCGTATCTGGCACGCCCATTTTTCCAATATCATGCAGCAGGGCGCCGCGACGAATATCTTCCAGTTTGTCCTGAGGATATCCCATACGTTTGGCAAGCTCCAGGGTCATCCGGGTGATACGCAGTGAATGGCCTTGGGTCTCTTTGTCACGTAATTCAAGAGCATGAGCCCACCCCTCAAGCGTGGCATCATAGGCTTGTTTAAGCTCGCTGGCTTGCACGCTGGTCTGCTCATACAAGTCTGAACGGTGTATGGCGCTTGCAGCCAGATCACCGATGGTTTTCAACAGTCTGAGTTCGTTATCCATGATGATTCGGCTAGATCCGATGAGGATTGAGCCAATGGTCTCGCCTTTGGCCAAAAGAGGTACCCCTGCGACCGTCGTCAAATTGCTGAGCATTTCGGGATAGGCAAAATAGGGATCATGCGCAGCTTCAAAATTGACATAAGGTTTGCTGGTGCTGATGATGTATCCACTTAACCCTTCATTACTTTTCAACTTTTGGTTGTCAATTTCAGCCCAACAACCAATTGCTTTTACCAAATTGGGCAATTCATCTTCTTTTTCAACAGTGGAAATGACCGCGCCGTCGATTGAAAGCAGGTCCATCAGTTCGTTTAATATGGTGGTGCGTACTTGATCACGTGTGAGGTCGTTACGCAAGGCGTCACTGAGCTTGGCCATCACTTCAAGATCATGTTCACGGCGTTTTCGAAAAGTAATATCAATAACCGTACCGATGGTGGCTTTGCTTCCTTGGTAATCAATAAATCCTGCCGTGATATCCAACCATTTTGTATCTCCATCCTTAGAAGAACACGAGGTCTCGAACCTTATCATCTCTGATCCTGAAGAAGTCAGTTCAGCATATTTTTGTTTGATGCGTTCTCCCTCACCATGATTGAGAATCGACCAGACGCTGGTATTTAGAAGTTCTTCCTCTGAATAACCGATGATCTCACACCACATTGGATTGACGTACAAAAATTTCTCCTCGATATTGATAAAAATGCCTGCTGCAGCTGTTTGTGCCAAAGCTTTAAACTTTGCTTCACTTTCTCGGATGCTTTTTTCAATTTTTTTACGCTCAGTAATATCACGTACATAAGCTACCGCAAATTTGGTACCTTCAATGTCAGTGATCTTTGTACTTATTTCAACTGGAAAGATACTGCCGTTTTTGCGTAAATTGGGAATATCGCTGAAACGTCCGCCCTGTTCAATTTGCCACTTAATATAATCTTGCTTGTCATCCAAAAAGTCAGCCTGTACCAGGTCGGCAACATTCATGGAAAGCATTTCTTCGCGTGTATAGCCATAGATTTCTTCAGCGATCTTGTTGCAATCCAGGATCTGCCCCGATAAGGATTCCAGGAAAATGCAATCGGTGGACGCTTGAATGAGCAGGTCATTGCGTTTGGTGCTGGTGCTGAGGGCTTGTTCAGCCCTTTTTCGCTCAATGGCAATTGCCACTTGCGCGGAGACAAAAGTCAACAATTGCTCATCTCGTTTTGAGAATCTGACGCCTTCCGAATAAGTTTGTACTACCATTACACCAATTGCCCGACTATCGATCAGCAGAGGAATTCCGATCCAGTCCACTGAATCGGACCCGATCTTTTCAACCAACCCTTCTCCTTCCAGTTTTGAGAAAGTTTCCGGGTCGACTAAAAGGGACTTGCATGTTTTTAGCACGTGTTCGGTTAAACCTCGACCTGGTTTTCGTGGCGCGGGGCGTTCATCAAACTGGTCCACAAAATAAGGGAATGCGATCAAATCAGTGACAGGATCATGTAAGGCGATGAAGAAGTTTTCGGCAGGCATTAATTCCAGCAAAATCGAATGAATCGATTTGAACAATTCATCCAGATTGGTGGAGGTGATGGTTGATTCCGCTATTTTGTATAAAATCTCTTGAACTTTACCCGTGAAATACTCTTCGGTAATGTCTTGCCCAAAACTTGCTATGGCTGAAATATTGCCAGCTTCATCTCGCAGCAGCGTGTTGTTCCAAGAGATCAAAAATTGATCCCGTGATCGGGTAACCAATTTGCTTTCGTTTCTCTGAGGAATTTCACCTTCTTGGGCGCGGTTGAGCATGACATGCTTTAATTC
>JAEXRD010000009.1 GCA_023438245.1 Pseudomonadota bacterium
GCCCAAGCCCTCGCACGGGGCCAATCGCGGGTCCGGGGGGTCGTCACCCCCCGGCGCGGGGGTTCGGGGGCGCGAGGCCCCCGACGCTCTCCCGGGCGGGGTCCAGGGGCGGAGCTCCTGGCGCTACTCGAAGGTCACGTCGCCGGTGAGCGTGGTGTTGTCGCCGATGCGGGCCTGTTTGCGGGTGCGGTTATGGATGCGCACGTTGCCGACGCAGCGCACACCGCGTCCGAAGCGCACGTCGCCGTGCACTTCGAGCCGTTCGCAGTGCAGCAGCGAGGGTGCGCCCTTGGGGAAGCGTTGCTGGAACATGTCGATCTTTTTGTAGAAGCGCTGGTCGAGCAGGATGGCGGGCATGGGTGTGGTGCGCTGCGGGCTTTGCTCGATGGTTTCGAGCTTGGTGCGCAGGTAGCAGTCGCTCATGACCAGCAGCAGGTCCTGGGTGGTCTTCACGGGGGCGAAGCGGGTGCGCGGCACGAGCACGGCGCGGGCGTTTTCGAAGGCCGAGATGGCGGAGCCCATGGCGGTTTCGACCTGGAGCACGGGGGGCGATTCGGGGTCGCGCGGGTCCAGGGTCTTGGGGTTGAGGATGAGGTCCAGCGGCATCATGAGGTTGTCCACGAAGACCTTTTCCATGACTTCCAGGTCGATCCAGAGGGAGTTGGTGTTGAAGTAGCGGTAGCGGTCGATGTCGCCGAACTGTTCCAGCTCGTTTTCGGGGCACTGGGCCAGTTCGCGCAGCATCAGGCGCGTGGAGGCCTTGAGCTTGGCCAGGTGTCCGCCCTTGCGGTCCAGGTGGGTGCGGCGGGCCACTTCCATCATGAAGGGCAGCTTTTCGGTGGCCACGTAGCCCAGCAGGCGCGAGTCCATGACGGCGCCGAGGTTGTCGGAGTTGGACAGGAAGGCGTAGCGGTAGCCGCGCTTGAGCAGCTTGGAGAGCAGGCCGCTGGTGACCATGGCGGTGTACACGTCGCCGTGGCCGGGCGGGTTCCATTCCAGCTCGGGGTTCTGGGGCCATTCGGCGGGCGAGAGGTCGTTTTCGAGGATCTTGGGGTACTGGTGCTGCACGAAGGACAGCGGGATGCCGGTATCGCCGTTGTCCAGGCCCTCCACGGCCAGCATGGTGTCGCGGTGGGTCTTGAAGCTGTTCATGAACACCAGGGGCAGTGGGGACTTGTACTTGCGGCGCAAGAGCTTGGCCTGGCGCACGATGAGGTCGAGGAAGCTGTGGCCGTCCTTGACGGGGATGAGGCTCTTGGCGCGTTCCAGGCCCATGCTGGTGCCCAGGCCGCCGTTGAGCTTGATGACCACGGTGTTCTTGAGGGCGGCGCGCCCGGCTTCGATGTAGGCTTCGAGGTCCTCGTAGGGGCGCACGCAGGCGTCGCCGTCGGGGATGGGCTCGATCTCGTCCTCGCCGGTCTTGCCCTGGGCGCCCTGCATGATCTGGGTGTAGTAGCACTTGAAGATGTTCACCACGATGGAGGGGATGCGCCTCTCCTCCATCTTGAGCGCGAAGGGCCGGAACATGCTGTGCGCGGCGGCGTCCTGGGCGGTCAGGCAGGATATCTTCATCTTCATCGCAGGGCTCCGAATGTCTGGGTTTCTCGTATGAGCATGGCCAGCATAGCGCGAAAAACCCAGCGATAGCAAGCGCTCCGAGGGGGAAAGGCTGCGGGATGTCCGGGGCTGCAGGCAAAAGAGAGGGGCCTGGTCGAACTGGTGTCCGGCCAGGCCCCCCGAGTGGGCGAATGCGGGGCTCGCCTTAAGGCTTCTTGGCCTCGGCGGGCTTGGCGGCCTCGGCCTTCGGGGCCTCGGCGGGCTTGGCGTCGGCCTTGGGGGCGTCGCCAGCCGGAGCGGCGGCCGGGGCATCGGGAGTGGCGGCCACGGCGGGCTTGGCCTTCAGGTCCAGGCTGACCTTGTTGATCTCCTCGATGACCTTGTTGGTGATGTCGTTGGCCTCTTCGTAGGACAGGGCCACGTCCTTGGCGATGATGACGTCGACCTTGTTGTCCTTGCGGTACTTCTCCAGGATCTTGTTGAACTGCTCCTGGAGCAGGCCGACCACGCGCTGCTGCTCGGCGCCCATGGTGGACTGGTACTTGGTGACGGCCTCCTGGAAGGCGGCGGCGTTCTCCTGGGTCTGCTTGGCCTGCACCTTCTCCTGGGCGGCCTTGGCGGTGGCCTGCAGCTCATTGTTCTTGTCGCGCAGGTAGGCCATGGCGTCCTGGCCGGGCTTGGACTCGCGGAACACCTTGGCCCCGTCGACCACGGCGATCTTGGGGGTGTTGTTGCAACCGGCCAGGGTGGCGGCCAGGGCGGCGAGAAGCAGGAAGGAGAGAAGCTTCTTCATGTCAGTGGGTCCTCTGTGTTGGTGTGTTTGGCCTGGCCCGCGCCGCCTGGCTCTCGTCTGGGGGAGTGCGGCTCGGGCGGGCGCGAAAACAGTACGCCCCATCGCCACGCTTGGCAAGGGTTTCAGGGGTTCGCGCCCGGCACGCCCCGGCGCGGATTCACGGCCAGGAAGGGGCAGAAGGCCGCGGCCTCCGGGCTGAGTTCCCCGCCGGGACCGTAGAGCGTGAGCGCGGGCAGGAGCGTGAGCGCCCCGCGTCCGCCGCGCACGCCCTCGACGAGCACCAGGCGCGCGGGCTTTGCCGCCGAGCCCTGCACGGGAAGCAGCCGCGCGGGATTCAGGCCCTGGTCGCCCATCTGGCGCAGGATGTCCGGCAGGCGCTCGGCCAGGTGCACCAG
>JAEXRD010000026.1 GCA_023438245.1 Pseudomonadota bacterium
AGCCCAGCCAGATCAGCGACATCTGCCGCCCGGTGACGCTGGCGGCCCGGTAGGAGAAGAAGTCCGTGGGGTTGGAGAGCGTGCACAGGTCCAGGCCGAAGATCTGGCTGGCGGGCAGCCCGGCGGAGAGGAGTTGGAACCGCGTGAGGGTCCAGAGGTCCACGGTCTGGCTGGCGGGGTCGAAGAAGGGCCGGAAGTCCGGGCCGAATTCGTTGTCGAAATTGGTGAACTGGGCGGCCTGCGGGCCCAGGCTGGGGCCGCGCACGGCCAGCAGATCGCTGGGGCGGGCGTGGTAGCGGTCGCACAGCCGGGCGATGGCCGACTGGGGCAGGCCGATGACGTTGCCGCGCCAGCCCGCGTGCAGCGCGGCCACGAAGCGGCCCTCGCGGTGGGCGATGAGGATGGGCTGGCAGTCGGCGGTCTTGATGCACAGGGCCACGCCGGGCGTGGCCGTGGCCAGGGCGTCGCCCTCGGTTGTGGCCGGGCCTGAGCAGAAGGCCATGAGGTCGGCGGGCGTGGGGTCCAGATGCAGGGAGTCGCCGTGCACCTGCTTGAGCTCGCAGAAGGCGGAGAGGGAGAGGGCGCGGGCCAGGGCGCGGCGGTTGGCGGCCACGGCGGCGGGCGCGTCGCCCACGTCGAAGGACAGGTTGGCCCCGTGGTAGGGGCCGGAGCTCTCTCCGCCGCGGCGCGTGGTGAAGGCGCAGGAGACCCCGGGCAGGACGGCCCCGGGCAGGACGGCCCCGGGCAGGCCGGGGAAGCGGAAGCGGACGAGCCCTAGCGGAACCATTTGAGCTCGCGCTCGGTGCAGATGCCCTGCACGGGCACGTCCCAGGCGTTCATGGGGAAGGACGGAATGCGCTGGAAGTCGTAGCACAGGCCCAGGGTCACGGTGTCGTCCATCTCGGGCCGGGCCAGCAGGCGGTCGTAGTAGCCGCCGCCGAAGCCCAGGCGGTAGCCGTGGGCGTCGAAGGCCACGGCGGGCACCAGCACCAGGTCGGGCACGAAGGCCTCGCCGGTCTCCTCGCTGGTGGCGCAGCAGCCCGCGGGCTCCATGATGTTGAACGAGCCCTGCACCAGGTCGTCCTCGCAGGTGCAGGAGCACAGATCCATGAAGCCGGGCTGCTCCGGGCGGCACCGGGGCAGCAGGGCCACGCTGCCGCGCTCCCACAGTTCGGTGAGCAGCGGGCGGGTGTCGATCTCGTTCTTGATGGGCCAGTAGAGCAGCACGGCCCAGGCGTTCTTCCATTCGGACAGGGCGCGGATGCGCTCGCACACGGCCAGGCTGGCCTCTTTCACCACGTCGGGAGACAGGGCCTTGCGCTGCTCGACGATGGCTTTGCGGATGCGGTCCTTTTCCATGCTGGCGTCGGTCATGAATTCCCCCCCCAGGGCGGCTGAAATCGCGGCGCATGCGGCCCTTTGCGCCGAGCCCCTGTGTATGCTAAGGCACAGACCTTGGGAAGAGGAAAAAATCCCCACTTTTTGGACGGAATTGGGGCGGGCCATGCGCCCGGAAAACAAGGACAAGCCAGGAGCGCGCCATGTACTGGATCGCCGTGGGCGACATTCACGAGAGCACGGACCTGCTGGCCGCCCTGCCCGGAGCGGGGCAGGCCGAGGGCATCCTCATCACCGGCGACATGACCAACCGGGGCGGGCCGGAGCAGGCCGGGCGCGTGCTGGCCGCGGCCCGGGCCGTGCATCCGAACGTGCTGGCCCAGGTGGGCAACATGGATATGCCGCAGGTGGACGCGCATCTTTCGGCCCTGGGCGTGAACATGCACCGGCAGGCCCGCTGGCTGGCTCCGGGCCTGGCGCTCATGGGCGTGGGCTACAGCAATCCCACCCCTTTCGGCACGCCCAGCGAGGTCGAGGATGACGAGCTGGCCGCCTGGCTGGCCGAGACGCGCGCCAAGGCCCTGGCCCTGCCCGGGGCAGCGCCCGGCGACGCCCTGCTGGCGGTGATCCATACCCCGCCCAGGGGGACGGTGCTGGACCGCCTGCCCAGCGGTGTGAACGTGGGCAGCGCGGCGGTGCGCGAGTTCATTCTTTCGGCCCAGCCCGACGTGTGCGTGTGCGGCCACATCCACGAGGCCGCGGGCGAGGAGCGCCTGGGCAAGACCCATGTGCTCAACCCCGGCCTGCTGGCCGAAGGCGGCTTTGTGCGCCTGGACTTCGAGAACGGGCGGCTCACGGCCCGGCTGGGGCGCATCTAGCCGTGGCGGCGGGGCTGGCGTGCCTGCTGGTGGGCAAGTGCCGCGAGGCGGCGCTGCGCGACGCCTCGGACCTGTACGCGGAGAAGCTCGCGCGGCTGGCCCGGGCGGAGATCGTCATCGTGAAGGACGCGCCCGCCTCCTGCCCGCCGGAGGAGAAGCCCCGGCGCGAGGGCAAGGACATCCTGGCCAAGCTGGCCCCCGGCTGGGTGCCCGTGGCCCTGGACGAGCGCGGCGAGACCTGGACCAGCCGCGAGCTGGCGCAGCGGATCAAGGCCTGGGAGGACGGCGCGCGCACGCCCTGCTTCATCGTGGGCGGGGCCTTCGGGCTGTCGGAAGAGGTGCGCCAGCGGGCCAAGGCGCAGGGCGCGCTGTTCTCGCTGGGGCGCATCACCCTGCCGCACGAGCTGGCCCGCGTGGTGCTCTTGGAGCAGCTCTACCGCGCGGCGAGCATCAACAAGAATTTGCCCTACCATCACGACTAGGGGCCTGTTTCGAAAAGCGTCTTTTGCCCCCTGGGCCGCGTCAGGAGGCGGCTGTGGCCCAGGGCTGTACCGTATGCGTACTCTCCCTGGCCCCCAGCCGCCTCCCTTCTGGCCAGGAAACAAAATCCATCTTTTGGAAACAGGCCCGAGAAGCGGAAAGCCTCGGGATGCAGACAGGAGACCCTATGCTCGACCTCGCCTACCTGGACAAGCTCGCGGAATACTTCAGCTCCGGCGACCTGGAGTTCGACTTTGAACACGGCGACGAGGAGCGCAGGCAGATGATCCTGGAATGCCTGGAGAAGCTCATGGACCTGGCGGACGAGGCCGACGGCCTGGCCACCAAGCTCATCTTCAAGGGCGGGATGCTTCAGGCCATGGCCGGGGTCAAGCCCCAGAAATAGCGGGACTTCGCGCCACTGGGATAGGCCCGCGAGGAGAGCAGCTCGAAGCCGGGCAATTCGTCCGGCGGGGCCTCACCCGCCAGGATGACCAGCCGCCCGCCGGGGTTCAGCAGGTCTGCGGCCAGGGGCAGCAGCTTGGGCCAGGGCATGAAGGCCCGGCTCAGCACCAGGTCGGCCTTTTCGGGCAGCTTCAGGCGCCGGAGCTCCGGGGCCAGCGCCTCGGCCCGGCCATGCACCACGCGCACGCCCGGCAGCTTCAGCTCGGCCACGGCCTGGCGCAGAAAGATGGCCCGCTTCTCGCGCAGCTCCACCAGCACGTAGTCCCCGGCCTCCCAGAGCATGCGCAGCGGGATGCCCGGCAGGCCC
This sequence comes from Pseudomonadota bacterium, assembly GCA_023438245.1. Lineage (GTDB taxonomy): Bacteria > Desulfobacterota > Desulfovibrionia > Desulfovibrionales > Desulfovibrionaceae > Humidesulfovibrio. The sequence continues at coordinate 3,469 of JAEXRD010000026.1, forward strand.
GCGCCAGCGCCCAGGTCCAGGCTCAGCGGGTGCTCCGGCAGGCCCAGCCCGGCCAGGAAGTCCGCCAGGTGCAGGCTGTCCGCCGCCAGGTCGCGGAAGATCTCCGGCCAGCCCGCGCGGCCCACCAGGTTCATGGCCTTGTTCCACTTCTGCAGCAGCAGCAGGTACTGGCACAGGCTCTTGGCCTGGGCGCGGGTGAGCTCGAAGCCCAGGGCGGCGGCCTCCTGGCGGATGCCCTCCACGGAAACGGATTGGTCGCTCTGCGTCATGGCCGCCTTGTATGCCCGGGGGCTCGCCGGTGCAAGGTGCTAGGGTTTGAGCTGGGAGACGAGCATGCCGCCGAGCATCAGCCCGCAGCCCACCATGGCGCGCAGGGTGAGCACCTCGCCCAGCACGAAGTACCCGGCCACGGCGGCGAACACGGCCTCCAGGCTCAGGATGATGGCCGCGTGCGCCGGGTCGGCGTCGCGCTGGGCCACCACCTGCAGGGTGTAGGCCACGCCCACGCTCATGAGGCCGCCGTACAGGATGGGGATGCCCGCCGCGGCGATGCCCGGCAGGGTGATGGTCTCCGTGGCCCCGGCGGCCAGCATGCTCAGGAAGGCGCACATGGAGAACTGGATGGCGGCCAGCTTCACGGCGTCGGTGGAGTCCATGCCCGGCGAGAGCCGCCCGATGAGCAGCACGTGGCCCGCCCAGAACACCGCGCCGATGAGCTCCAGCACATCGCCGAAGGCTATGGTGAAGTCCTCGTTGACCGAGAGCAGGTACAGGCCCACCGCGGCGGCGACGACGCCCGCCCAGGTGCCCAGGCCCGCCCGGTGGCCCAGAAACAGACCGAACAGCGGCACCATGACCACGTACAGCCCGGTGATGAACCCGGCCTTGCCCGCGGTGGTGTAGACCATGCCCACCTGCTGCAGGGCCGCGCCAGCGAACAGCACCGAGCCCGCCAGCAGGCCGCAGCGCAGCATGCGCCGGGCGTCCATGCCGGGGCCGCCGCCTTCGCGGGCGCGGGTGGCCTGCATGCGCCAGATGAGCGGTTGCAGGGCCAGGGAGCCCAGGGCGAAGCGCACGGCGTTGAACGTGAACGGGCCCACGTGGTCCATGCCCATGCGCTGGGCCACAAAAGCCGCGCCCCAGATGAGCGCGGTGAGCATGAGCAGGCCGTCGGCCTTGAGCAGTCTTCCTTGCATGTCCGTCCTTGTGGGGCGGTCTTGGCCACGGCCGATTCCGCCCCGGAGATTCTCTTGCTTCTTTCCCCTCTACCAGGCCACCGGCAGCCGGGCCTTCTGCCCGGCCTTGTTCTGGAACAGCACGTAGCCGTTCCGGCGGCCGAAGAGGTACAGGTCGCGCGTGACCGCCACGTCCTGGCGGCAGTACTTGGCGATCTCGTCCAGCCGCCCTTCCTTCCACCATTGCAGGGCCTGCAGGCCGTCGGCGCTCTTGCCCACGTCCAGGGTGGCCTGGGCCAGGTTGTCCAGCTTCAGGCGGTAGCCCAGGCGTTCGTGCACGGCCTGGAGCATGTCCAGGGTGGGCAGGGCGGCGTAGCGGAAGGGGTGTATCCCGGCCAGCACGGGGTAGTCAAACCGCAGGATATTGAACCCCACCACCAGGTCAAAGTCCCGGAGGCGCGCGGCCATGTCCCCGATCTCGTGCTCCTGGTAGTCGGTGAAGGCGTCGGACCCGGAATCGTAGAGCACGGCGATGGACACGCCCATGAGGTCGGGCCGCGTCCAGCCGCCCACCTCGGCGGCGCTGCGGCGGGTCTCCACGTCCAGCACGGCGAAGCGCTTGGGAACGACGACGGCGGGCGCGCCGGGTAATGAAGCCTGTTCCTGCACAGGGGCCTCCTTGGGGGCGGATATTTCGGGCGCGCGGTCCGGTCCGGGCGCGCCGCAGGTCAGTTCGTTCAGCAGGAAGGCCGCGGCGGCCTTGTCGATGGGCCGGTTGCCGCTGCCGCACTTGGGCGAGTGCACGCAGGAGGGGCAGCCCAGCTCGCAGGGGCAGGTGCGCACCACGTCGAGCGTGCGCGTCAGCAGCTCCTCGGCCTTGCCGAAGGCCTCGCGCGTCAGCCCCGCGCCGCCGGGCATGCCGTCGTAGATGAACACCGCCGCCCCGCCGGTCTGCGGGTGCAGGGGCGTGCTGATTCCCCCCAGGTCGTTGCGGTCGGTCATGACCATGAGCGGAAGAATGCCGATGGCCGCGTGTTCCAGGGCGTGGATGCCGCCCATGAAGTGCAGGTACTCCCCCTCGGCCTTGCGCCGGGCCTCGTCGGGCACGTCGAACCAGATGCCCTCGGTCTCGAACACGCTGGGGGGCATGTCCAGCGGCACCATGCCCAGCAGGTTGCCGCCCTTGGTGGAGCGCTTCTCGTATCCAGTAATCTGCTCCGTCACCTTGAGACGGCCGAAGGCCGTGCGCGTGCCCATGACCTCGCGGCGGTCGTAGATTTCCAGGATTTCCGTGTCCTTGGAGCTGCGCACGCGGGTGGAGTAGCCCACGCGGGCGGTGCGGGCCTTGGCCGTGGCGCCGGGGATGTCCAGGCTCTCGATGAGCCAGGTGCGGCCCCGGTGCAGGTACACCGCGCCGGGGTGGGTCTCGCGCCGGGCGCGCAGGCTGTCCACCGCGCCGATGATCGTGCCGGTGTCCGCGTCCTCAATGGCGATCTGGCTGCCCGCGCCGCGCAGGTCCACCTCGCGGTGGGGTCGCTTGCGCGGGGACACGATGTCCTGGCCGTCCGCCGAATGGTAGAGCTTGCCGCCCTGGATGAGCCCGGCCAGCGCCGCCTGGACGCCGGGCGTGGCCAGGTACGGTTCCCCGGCCCCTCTCACGTCAAGGGGCAGCTCGGCCGCTGCGCAGATGAGGTGCCGGGGCAGGATCACCGGGTTCTCGGGGTTCAGCACCGCGCGCTCCGCGGGCCGGGCGAAGAAGTCCTCCGGGTGGCGCATGAAGTACTGGTCCAGGGCGTCCTCCTGGGCCACGAGGACGACGGCGCTTTCCTGCTGGGCGCGGCCCACGCGCCCGCCGCGCTGCAGGGTGGCCATCACGCTGCCGGGGTAGCCCACCAGGATGCACAGGTCCAGCCCGCCGATGTCGATGCCCAGCTCCAGCGCGCTGGTGCTGATGACGGCGAGCAGCTCGCCGGAGGCCATGCGGCCCTCGATCTCGCGGCGTTCCTCGGGCAAAAATCCCGCCCGGTAGGCGCTGATCTTGTCCTTGTACTGGCCGCTTTTCTCGCTGGCCCACAGGGCGATGAGCTCGGTCATGCGGCGGCTTTGGGCGTAGACGATGGTGCGCAGGCCGCGGGAGAGCGCCGCCTGCAAAAGCTGGATGGCCGCCGTGGCCGGGCTGTCCTCCGGATTCAGGAACACCATGTGCCTGCCCCCGGCGGGCGCGCCGCTCTCCGTCACCGCCTCGGGCTTCAGGCCGGTGAGCAGCTCGCATAGCTGGGCCGGGTTGCCCACGGTGGCGGAGCAGAACACGAAGGAGGGCGAACTGCCGTAGTAGGCGCACACGCGCAGCAGGCGGCGCAGCACCTGCGCCATGTGCGCGCCCAGGACCCCGCGATAGGTGTGCACCTCGTCGAGCACCACGTGGGTGAGCGTTGCGAACACCTGCGCCCAGGTGCCGTGGTGGGGCAGCATGGACAGGTGCAGCATCTCCGGGTTGGTCAGGATGAGATTGGGCGGCTTCTTGCGGATCTTGGCCCGCTTGCTGGGCGTGGTGTCGCCGTCGTAGATGGCCGCCGTGGGCCGCAACTGCGCGGACAGGCGCTCGGGCAGCGCGCCCGCCAGCTCCTCAAACCCCCGCAGCTGGTCCTGGGCCAGGGCCTTGAGCGGATACACCGCGATGGCCCGGCTGTCGGGATTGGCCAGCACGCTCTCGATGATCGGCAGCTGGAACGAAAAAGTCTTGCCGCTGGCCGTGGGCGTGGCCACCACCACGTGCCGCCCGGCGCGCACCATGTCCGCCGCCAGCGCCTGGTGGCTGTACAGGCGCTCCACCCCGCGCCCGGCCAGCGCCTCCTGCACGGCCCTGGGCCAGGGCCTGCGCGGCTCGGCATACTCGGCCTCGCGGCCGGGGATCAGGCGGTGGTGGCACACCTGCCTGCCCAGGCGCTCGCTGGCCAGCAGCGCGGCGATGTATTCGGTGATGGGCGACGGCATGGCCGGAGTGTAGGGCAAAGG
>JAEXRD010000033.1 GCA_023438245.1 Pseudomonadota bacterium
CCCGCCGGGAGCCGCCTTCCTTCTCCGCGCAAGCGCGCGCGCTATTCCGAAATCACGCTGGCCTTCTTGATCACCACGGGCTGCACGGGCACGTCGTCGTACATGCCCTTGCGGGTGGTGGACACGCCCTTGATGTCGTCCACCACGCGCTTGCCGTCCACCACCACGCCGAACACCGCGTAGCCCCAGCCCTCGGCGGTCTTGGAGCGGAAGTCCAGCGCGCGGTTGTCCTTCACGTTGATGAAGAACTGGGCCGAGGCGGACTGCGGGTCGCTGGTGCGGGCCATGGCGATGGTGTACAGGCCGTTCTTCAGGCCGTTGTCGGCCTCGTTCTTGATGGGCGCGCCCGTGGGCTTCTCGCGCATGGTCATGTCGAAGCCGCCGCCCTGGATCATGAAGCCGTTGATGACGCGGTGGAAGATGGTGCCGTCGTAGTGGCCGCTCTTCACATACTTGACGAAGTTGGCCACGGTGACCGGGGCCTTTTCCTTGTTCAGCTCCAGCACGATGTCGCCCTTGCTGGTCTCCAGCTTCACCAGCACCTTGCCCGGCTGGGGCTGGATGTCCGCCGCCAGGGCGGGCACGGTGAGCGAGAGCGCGAGCAGGGCCAGGACAAAAATGCGGATCATGCGCTGCATGGGGGTCTCCTTCTGATGGTATGACGACGTGTGGTGGCCTGTGCCGCGACGGATGTACCAGACCCGCACGGCCAGGGCAACGCCCGCGTCCATTGCCAGTCCGCCCGGGATGCGCTAGGTTGGGGTATCCCAGAGGACACAGCCCAGCCAGGAGGTCGCCATGCGCCGCTCCACCCTGCTCAAGGCCATCGCACTCGCAGCCGCCCTTTTTTGCGCCGCTCCGGCCTCGGCCCAGCAGGACGCCGCCTGGCAGGAAGCGGACAGCGAGCGCGGGGTGGACGCCATCGCCCCCTCCTCCCCCACATACGTCCGGCACGCCCTGGTCAAGGCCACGGGGCGCGGCCAGTCCGCCGAGGAGGCCGAGCGCAACGCGCTGAAGGCCGCCCGCGCGCTCGCCGCGACCCGGTACGCGGAGTTCGGCGGCCCGGCAGCCCTGGCCGAGCCCGGGCACGAGCGCGTGGTGGCCCTGCACCACAGCCCGCCCCTGGGCTTTGCGGACATCGCCGCCACCGCGCTGGTGGAGATTCGCCTGCGCCCCCAGCCGGAGCCCTTGCGCCCGGCCTCGCCGCGCTCCCTGCCCCTGCCGGGCCTGGAAGTGCGGCTGGAGCAGAACGCCGTGACGGTGTCCGGCCTGGTGCCCGCCGAGGTTCTGCTGGCCTTCGCACAGCCGGACGGCAGGCTCGCCGGAGTGCTCCCCGGCGGCGGCGCCTCCTGGCGGCTGGTGCCCGGCAAGCCCCTGCGCCAGGCCTTGCTCCCCGTTGAACCTGGAGGCAGGCTCCACGTCCTGGCCTGCACCGGCGGCATCGGCCCTTCGGCCTCGGCCTCGAACGTGGCCGAGCTGCTGGCCAAGGCCAGGGCCGGAAAGCCCCGTCCGGCGCTGACGCAGGGCGTGGTCTCCGAGTGCGTCGAGGCCGTGCTTCGGCTGGGCGCGGGGTCCGCGCGGGGCATGCGCCAGAAGGGCTCGGAACCGCCGGTCAACATGACCGGCGCGGCCGGAAGGGAAACCGGGTTCCCCGTTCCCGCCGACAAGAACTAGGACGCCGCCATGCCCGCTCCCGCTTGGCTCCCCTCGGCTCCGCGCCTGCGGGGCCTGTGCGTGGCGGGCATCGCGCTGGCCGTGTTCGGCGCGCTGCCGCTGGCCTTCCCGGGCGCGTTCGAGCGCCTGGAGCTTTCGCTGTCCGACCTGCGCTACCGCGCCTCCCCCCGCCCCCAGCCCAGCCCAGACGTTGTGCTCGTGGACATCGACGACGCCAGCGTGCGGCACTTCGGCAAATGGCCCCTGGGGCGGCTGGTCCATGCCCGCATGCTGGACATCCTGACGGACTGCGGCGTTTCCGTGGTGGCCTACGACGTGGTCTTCCGGGGCCTCACCAGCGATCCCGGCGGCCTGGAGAGCGACGCCGAGCTGGAGCGCGCCATCGCGCGCAACGGCAACGTGATCCTTCCGGCGGGCGTCGGCCTCGTGCGCGAGCCGGAGGTCGTGCGCCTCACCCCGGATTCCGACGACCTCCCGCTCCTGCCCTCGCTGCTCGACCCCGGCGGGCTGCGGCCCGGCGCGCTCCCGCAGGCCGAGAAGACCTTCCTGCCCTCGGCGCGATTCTCCGCCGCCGCCGCCGGAATCGGGCACATCGCCGCCACGCCGGACGAGGACGGCGTGCACCGGCGCATGCCCTGGTTCGTGGGCGTGCACGGCAGGCTGCTGCCCGCCCTTTCGGCCCGGGCCGTGGCCCGGCACCTGAACGCCGCCATCGTTCCCGGCCCGGACGGCATGACGCTGCAACTTCCGGACGGCGCAACCATCCGGGCCCCCGCCGATTCCTCGGGGCTCGCCCTGGTCAACCTGCCCGCGCCCTGGGGCCGGGGCTTCTGGCACATTTCCTATGCCGAGCTGGCCGAATCCGCCGCCGACCCGGCCCGGCTGGCCTTCCTCAAGCAGGGCCTGCGGGGCAAGATCGCCCTGGTGGGGCTCACGACCTCCGGCTCCACGGACATCAAGGCCACGCCGCTGGCCGCGGCCGAGCCCCTGGTGACCCTGCACGCCGGGCTCATGAGCAGCCTGCTCGAGCGCAGCTTCCTGCGCCAGGCCCCGGGCTGGTGCTCCGCGCTGGCGGCCTGCCTGGGGATGGGGCTGGCGGCGCTGCTGTTCCTCCGGCTGCCCCTGCGCGGCTTCATGGCCGCGGGCACGGCCCTTGTCCTGGCCTATCCGGCGCTGGCCACCGCGCTCTACGCGGCCGGCGGCCTGGCGCTCAACCTGACCCTGCCGACCCTGGCCCTGGGCGTGTTCGTCGGCGCGCTGCTGGCCCACGGCCTCGCCGTCACGGCGGGAGAGGCGGCCCGCCAGCGCAGGATGCTGGAGGTCTACTTCTCCCCGGCCATCGCGCGGCAGATCATGGGCTCCGGAACGGACATCATGCACGGGCGCGGGGTGGACCTGACCCTCCTGTTCTCGGACATCGCCGGGTTCACGGCCATGAGCGACCGCATGGACCCGGAGGAGGTGCAGCAGTTCCTCGGCGAGTACTTCGAGGAGATGACCGCCTGCGTGTTCCGGCACGGCGGGGCCGTGGACAAGTTCATGGGCGACGGGCTCATGGCCTTTTTCGGGTATCCGGAGGGCGAAGGGCTGGAGAGCGCGGAGAACGCGCGGCGCTCGGCCATCGCCGGGGTGGCCTGCGCCGTGGACATGCAGGCGGCGGTGCGGCGCCTCAACGACCGCTGGACCGGGCAGGGACGCCAGGCCATTGCCATCCGCATCGGCGTGAACACCGGGCACAGCATCGTGGGCGACATGGGCTCGGCCAGCAGGCGGGAGTTCACCGTGCTCGGCCGCAACGTGAACCTGGCCCAGCGCCTGGAAACGCAGGCCGCCAAGGGCGGCATACTAGTCAGCGCGCGCACGGCCGCCCTGGTGCGCGACCATTTCCCGCTTCAGGAGGCGCAGCGCCTCAGCGTGAAGGGCTTTGACCGGGATATCGAGGCCTTCCCGGTACAGATCGCTTCGGATCAGCCCGCTGCGGATCAGCCCGCGCCAGACCAGCCAGCAAAGGGCCAGCCGCGGGACTAGCGGCCGTCGCGGCGGCGCATGGCCGCGCGCACGAAGGCCCCGGCCCAGTGCGGCACGCCCAGGGCGTGGATGTGGGTGTAGGCGGCGAAGGTGTTCCCCGAGACGAGCCCGTCGCGCCCGCAGAGCATGCCGCGCCCGCGCAGCATCTTGAGCGCCGTGGGCGGCACGGTCTCGCCGGGGCTGGGCTCCGCGCAGGCGGAATAGTGGAACTCGTGCCCCGTAACGCGCCCGCCCAGCGGGTGGAAGGGATTCTCGGCCTCCACCAGCGCCTCCACGTAGCCCAGGCCCTGGGGCCGGGCGCACAGGCGCGTGGAGAGCGGGAACACCCCGGCCAGCTCGCGCGGGCCCTCGGCCAGCTCCAGGGCGCGGCACAGGTACATGAACCCGCCGCACTCGGCGTAGATGGGCAGGCCGGACTGCGACAGCGCGCGCACGTGGGCGCGGATGGCCGCGTTGTCCTCCAGCGCCCGGGCCTGGGTCTCGGGGAAGCCCCCGCCCAGGTACAGGCCGTGAATCTCCGGCCAGGGCGCGGGGTCCAACAGAGAAAGCTTCACCAGGGTGGCCCCGGCGCGCTCCAGGGCTTCGAGATTCTCCGGATAGTAGAACCACAGCGCGGCGTCGTGCACGTAGCCGATGACCGTGCCCTCCGCGCCGGGCACGGCCCCGGGCCAGGGGATGGCCCCGGCGGGCTCGGGCCGGGGCGCGCCGCGCGCGATGTCCAGCACGCGGTCCACGTCCACCCAGCGCTCCACCGTGTCGGCGATGGCGTCCAGCGCCGCCTCGCGCCCGGCGTGCTCCTGGTCGGACACCAGGCCCATGTGGCGCTCGGGGATGGGGTTTTCCGAGCATTTGGGCAGCGTGCCCAGCACCGGCACCCCGGCCAGTTCCTCGATGCACTGCCTGAGGATGGCGCGGTGGCGCTCCCCGGCGGTCTGGTTCAGGATGACCCCGGCCAGGTTCAGGCCGGGCTCGAAATTCTTGCAGCCAGCCACGACTGCGGCGGCGGTGCGGGTCATCTTGGTGGCGTCGAGCACCAGGATGACGGGCGCGGCAAGCTGGCGCGAGAGCTCGGCGGTGGAGCAGGTGCCCTCGCGGTCCTTGCCGTCGAACAGGCCCCGGTTGCCCTCGATGATGCTCACGTCCGCACCGGCGGCCTTTTCCTGGAACAGGGCGGCCAGGGTGGCGGGCGGCATGAGGAAGGGATCGAGGTTTCGGGCGGTGGCGCGTGCGGCCAGGGAGAGCCAGGAGGCGTCGATGTAGTCCGGCCCCTTCTTGAAGGGCTGGACCGAGAGAGAACGCCGGGCCAGCGCCCGGCACAGGCCGGTGGACACGAAGGTCTTGCCGGAGCCGCCGGAAAGCCCGGCCAGGATGATGCGTGGCAGCGAAGTCATGGGAGGGCGCATACCTTACGATTGCCTGGCCGTGCAATGAGAAAAGCCTTGCCCAGCACCTGGGCAAGGCCCCTCATAGACGTAGTTGGGGTGGAGAGGAGCCTAGTCCTCGCCCTCGGCATGCTTGCCGGCGCCGGCGATGCCGTACATGGTGGTGCTGCCGGAGGACCAGAACACCAGGATCTCTTCGTTGACCATGCCGGTCAGGATCTTCTTCACGTCGCGGCCCTTCTCATCCGGGAAGAGGTCGGTGAAGTCGCTGAAGTAGAATTTGGTCTTGTTCTTGGACTTGGAGGCGGTGAACTCCAGGATCTTAGCCTTGGCTTCTTCGTAAACGAGCGCCATGGTGTTGCCCCTTTTTGTATTTCGGGGCGCGGGGAGGATCCCCGCGCCCCGTTATTGTGGCTGTTCTTAGAACTTGAACTGGGTGGTCTGGCGCCAGGTGTAGTACGCCGGATCGCGGAAGTCGTCGATCAGGTGAGCGGAGAACTCCAGCTCGCACTTCTCAAAGAAGCGCTCCCAACCGATGCGGTTGGCCCAGTCGCCCAGGCGCTCGTACTTGCGGGCGTCCTTGGCGTAGGCTTCCAGGATCTTCTTGATGACCTTGGTCATGCTCGGCCAACGAGGGGGCTCGTTGGGGATGAAGGGCACCACGACCTTGGAGAACGAAGGCTTGGTGATGCGGTTGCTGATCTTGCCGCCGACCATGATGGCGATGCCGTCACCGGTCTTGTCGGCCAGGGGCATGGCGGGGCACATGGTGTAGCAGTTGCCGCAGAACATGCAGCGCTCGTTCTTAACGGCAACGGTGTTCACCTGCTTGCCCTGGAACTCGATCTTGGTGGGACGGATGGCGCCGGTGGGGCAAGCAGCCACGGCCAGCGGAATCTCGCACACGTTGTCGAGGGTCTCGTGGTCCAGGATGGGGGGCTTGCGGTGGATGCCCAGGATGGCGATGTCGGAGCAGTGCACCGCGCCGCACATGTTCAGGCAGCAAGCCATGGAGATGCGCACGGGGGCCGGCAGACGCATCTGGCCGAACTCCTCGAACACGGCGTCCATGGTGGCTTTCACGGTGCCGGAGGCGTCCGTGGCCGGGGTGTGGCAGTGCACCCAACCCTGGGTGTGCACGATGTTGGTCACGCCCGCGCCGGTGCCGCCGACGGGGAACTTGTTGGAACCGCCAGCGAACTTGCGGCCGTTCAGCTCGGCTTTGAGGGCCTTGGCCTCCTCAACGGTGCCGACCATGAACTCGATGTTGTTGCGGGTGGTGAAGCGGACGTGGCCACCGCAGAACTTGTCGGCGATGTCGCAGATCTCGCGGATGTGAGTGACGGTCATGAGGCGGGCGCCGCCGCAACGGACGGTGAACACCTTGTCGCCGGAGAGGCCGACGTGCATGAGAACGCCGGGCTCGATGATCTCATGGTAGTCCCACTTGCCCTTGTTCTTCGCCAGAACCGGGGGGAGGAACTTGGTGAAGTGCTGGGGACCGATGTCAGTGATGCGGTCCTGCATCGGTTTTTCAGGATTGTATCCGGAAGAAATGAAAGCCATGGTGCTTCCTCCTGTCCTAGCTTATTTCTGGTGCTTAGCGCGGTAGTCCGCGATGTTACGCTGCCAGCCGCCTTCCACTTCGTCTTCCTTCCAGAAGATGTAGGGATTGTGGCGGGGCTCCTGGACGTGACGGGGATCGGCCTTGGTGCCGGTCACTTCCAGCAGCTTGGCGAAGCCCAGACGCTTCAGGGTCTCACCGATGCGCTCGCGGTTCTTGCCTTCTTCCATCCACCAATCCCACACGGACTCGACGAACTCTTTGATCTCGTCGTACGGGGGCTCGGCGGAGATGAAGGGCACGGCCAGGGAGCCCATCTGCGGGCCGTCGAGGATCGGGGCCTTGGCGCCGACCAGGATGGACAGGCCGCGGTCGTTGCCGATCTTCAGGGCGCGGGGCATGACGCAGATGCAGTGCATGCAGCGCACGCACTCTTTGTTGTTGATCTCCAGCTTGCCGCCCTCGTAGCGGATGCACTGGCTGGGGCACAGCTCCACGACTTCCTTCTGGATGTCGAACTTGCCCCAGTCGCGACCGGCGTGAGCGCCGGCGTTGGGGGCGATTTCGCCACCGACGTAGGCGGCCACGACCTTCTGGTCAACGCGGATCTCGTCGCGCCAGGTGCCGATGAAGCTCATGTCGGAACGGGCGATGGAGGCCACGCAGCCCAGGGAGCAGCCGTCGAACTTGAACTTGAACTTGTAGGGGAAGGCGGGGCGGTGCAGTTCGTCCTGGTACTCCTGGGTCAGCTGGTAGCACAGCTCCTGGGCGTCGTAGCAGGCGTATTCGCAGCGGCTCTCGCCGAGGCAGCAGGCCGGGGTGCGCAGGTTGGAGCCGGAGCCGCCCAGGTCGTTGTTCATCTTGTGGGTCAGCTCGAAGAAGATTTCCTCAAGCTGCGGGGTGCTGGTGCCCAGGAGCACGATGTCGCCGGTGGCGCCGTGCATGTTGGTCAGGCCGGAACCGCGCAGTTCCCACAGGTCGCACAGCTGGCGCAGGAACTCGGTGGTGTAGAACATGCCGGAGGGCTGGGCAACGCGCACGGTGTGGAAGTGGGCCACGCCGGGGAACTTCTCGGGCTGGTCGCAGTAACGGCCGATGACGCCGCCGCCGTAACCGAACACGCCGACGATGCCGCCGTGCTTCCAGTGGGTCTCACCATCGACATAGGACAGCTCGAGGACGCCAAGCAGGTCATCCGGGCACTCCGCGGGCACCTGGAAGTCGACGCCCTTGGGGTTAGCATACCGGTGCTCGATTTCCTGCTTGATGTCGGACACGAAGCTGGGCCACGGGCCGCTTTCCAGCTGGTCCAACAAGGGGGTTTTGTGTTTCGCCATTCCCTTAACCTCCGTTGTTTGATTAAGAAGTTTCCACACTCCAAACCATCCGGCAAAAAGGCCCGCCGGCGCGCGGGCGAGAGTCCGGACGTCTTTCCTCCAGAATTGGAAGACATCCCGCCGGTCTTCGGGAACTCTTTCACAAGCCCCCCTGAAACCGATGCAGGATTCCTCATCTGTTACGGAAAATCCACGCTCTTTGTCAACACAAATCCGGGAAAACGCAGGACTCGGTGGCCCAGCGGTCCACCGATATCACTCCCCACGGGGCCGCGCACCCCCGCCCGAGGCGGTTGCTTTCCGGCCCCCTCCGGGGTAAGCAGCCTTTCCCGAAGGCTCCCCCTGCGTTTACCCGACAATCGACGACCCAGGCAACCGATAAATTGGACTCGCACGCTTCCGCCCCCACCTGCCGCCGCTGCGGCCAGTGCTGCCTGAAGGGCGGCCCGGCCCTGCACGACCAGGACGCCGGGCTGGTGCCCGGCACCCTGCCCCTTTCCCGGCTCTGCACCTTCCGCGCCGGGGAGGCGGTCTTCGACCAGCCCCAGGGCCGGGTGCTGCCGCTTGAGCGGGAGATCATCAAGATCAAGGGCCTGGGCGACGGACGCTCCGCCGGGCTGGGCGGCTGGGCCTGCGTGCTCTTTGACGGCCGCGCCCGCGCCTGCAGCATCCATGAGCGCCGCCCCGCCGAATGCCGGGCCCTGTTCTGCGAGGACACGCGCGGGCTTGTGGCCATGTATGCGCAGGGACGGCTGACCCGAGCCGGGCTGCTGGGCCAGGGCCACCCCGCCCTGGCCGTCATGGCCGAGCACGAGGCGCTGGTGCCCGTCGGCAAAATCGCCGAGCTGGGTGCGGCGCTGCGCGCCGGTGACACGGGTTCCGGCGAGGCGGGGCGCGAGCTGCTGGCCATCGCCGAGACCGATGCGGCCTTCCGCCGCCTGTTCGCCGAGCGCGTCGGCATCGGCCCGGAGTACCACGATTTTTTCCTCGGACGCGGGGCCGCGGCCCTGTTCTCCGCCGTGGGGGTGGCCCTGCGCACGGACGTCCGCACCGGGCTGCGCGTGCAGCCCGATCCCCTCTGGAGGACGCGATGAAGGATCAGCTCGGCATCTACTACTACCCCAATCCCCAGCACACCGAGGCGCGCATGTACGTGCGGCGCTTCGGCGGGCGCGTGGAGTTCCGCATGTGGCACCGCGACGACGCCACTGTGTGGGACAAGCACAACTGGCTGGCCTACGAGGTCATCGAGCAGGCCGCGCAGATGTTCAAGGCCATGGGCAAGCAGAGCGACCCCACCTCGCTCTACGACGTGGCCGTGGCCACCCGCCTGCTGGACGACGAGAAATAGCATGGCCCCGAAGAGCGCGCCCCCGGGCTTCGACCTGGAGGCCATCCTGGCGGCCATGGGCAAGGCCGACGGCTACCTGGACATCACCCCGTCCGACGCCCTGGAGCTGTACCGGCTGGCCTGGGACCACGCCAGCGGCGTGCGCGCCGGGCTGCCCGTGCGCCGGGTCATGACCAGCCCCGCCAACGCCGTGGGGCCGGGGCTGCCCGCCCCGGAGCTGGCCCGCCTGCTGGCGGAGCGCGGCATCTCCGGCGCGCCCGTGGTCCGGGACGGCGAGCTGCTGGGCGTGGTGTCCATCAAGGACTTCCTGCCGCGCCTGGGCCTGGCCAAGGATGCCACGCCCATGGCCCTGGTGGCCGGGCTCATCTCCGGCTCGCTGTGCACGCTGGCCGACCTGTCCGGCCTCACGGCGGCCGAGCTCATGACCGCCCCGGCCCTGTCCGTCGGCCCGGACACCCCCGTGGGCGAGGCCGCGCGGCTCATGGAAGGCGCGCGCATCAACCGCCTGCCCGTGGTGGAGAACGACCGGCTCGTCGGCATCGTCACCCGCGACGACATGGTGCGCGCCTGCCGGGTGGAGCTGCCCCCGGCCTGCGGCATCTAACCTTCCGCAAGGACCATCATGCGCTTTTTCGAAAAGATGCGCGGGGCAGGCGCAAGCCCGCCGCGCGTGCGCAAGACCGAGATCGCCTCCTCGTTCCTGGGCTCGCTGGCGGGCATGGCCCTGGTGGGCTGGCTGCACGCCTACGTGGCCGATCCCGCCGCCCGCGTGCTGCTCATCGGCTCCTTCGCGGCCTCCTCGGTGCTGCTCTACGCCGCGCCCAAGAGCCCGCTGGCCCAGCCGCGCAACCTGCTGGGCGGCCACGTGCTCTCCGCCGTCATCGGGGTCACCGTCCGCCTGGCCCTGCCGGACATGGCCTGGCTGGCCGGGGCGCTGGCGGTTGCCACGGCCATCGCCGTGATGCACATGACCAAGACCCTGCACCCGCCCGGCGGGGCCACGGCCTTCATCGCCGTCACCGGCGGGGCCAGGGTGGAGGCCCAGGGCTACCTGTTCGTGCTCTGTCCGGCGCTCGCCGGAGCGCTGATCCTGCTGGCCGTGGCGCTGGTGGCCAATGCGCTGACCCCCGGCAGGCGCTACCCCGAATACTGGTGGTAGGCCCGGCCATGGGCGCCTACGGGGCCAAGTGCTCCTGGGCCTGGCGCACGCGGCGCACCCCCTCGGCGTAGGCGGCGAACACCGCCGCGCGGTCCAGCATGCCCAGAAGCGGCGCGCCGGGGTCGTCCCAGGCCAGCACCGGCAGCTGGGCGTAGCCGCTCTCCACGAACTTGAGCAGGGCCGAGTACAGGTCCTCCTCCGCCGTCGCTACCACCAGCGGCCCCATGAGGTCGTGGGCCACCACCAGGTCGAAGAGCGCCTCCTCGAACACATGGGCGCGCGCCTGGTGGATGTCCAGCACGCCCACGAGCCTGCCGCCCTCGCCGCGCACCGGAAAGCTGCGGCCCGCGCTTGAACGCATGAGATCGGCTACAACGGCCAGGGTGGACCCGGCCTCCAGCACCTGCGGGCGCTCGCCGGAGAGGTGCTCGCCCGCGGCCTGCTCCTCCAGCAGGTTCACCGTGGCGTCGGCGGCGTGGGCCGGGGAGTCGAACTTGCTCTCCACCTGGTTGTCGTACAGCGCCACCTTGCGGCACAGCGGGATGCACAGGGCCGTGGCCAGCATGAGCGGGGCCAGCAGGCCGTACCCGCGCGAAAGCTCGCAGACCATGATGAGCGGGCCGATGGGGGCCTTGGCGATGCCGGAGAAGAAGGCCGCCATGCCCACCAGCACATAGCTGCCCGGCTCGGCGGCGATGTCCGGCCAGTACTGGTGCGCCAGCTGGCCCACGATGCCGCCGCTCATGCCGCCCACCAGCAGGGCCGGGGCGAACATGCCGCCGCTCATGCCCGAGCCGATGGTCAGCGAGGTGGCCAGGGTCTTGCCCAGCACGATGGCGAACAGCATCAGCGCGGGCACCTGGCCCAGGATGGCCAGTTCCAGCCAGCCGTAGCCGCCCGCCAGCGCCTGCGGGAACAGCGCGCCCACGGTCCCGGCCAGCAGGCCGCCCAGGCCCAGGGTCCACATGATGCCCAGGCACTCGCGCACGGGGGCGAAAAGGTGCGTCTTGCAGGCCCGGAATGTGCCGATGAACAGCCAGGCCGCCCCGGCGCAGGCCACGGCCAGCAGGGCGTAGAAGACCAGCTCGCGCGGGTCGCGAAACTCGAAGGCCGGGGCCGCCAGAATGTGCTCGGTGCCGAAGAAGAAGGTGAACACGCTGTAGGCCGTCACCGAGCTCATGACCGAGGGCAGGATGGCCTCGGCCTCGAAGTCCTCGCGGTACACCACCTCCACGGCGGTGAGCGCGCCGCCCAGCGGGGCGCGGAAGATGGCCCCGATGCCCCCGGCCGCGCCTGCCAGCAGCAGGATGCGCCGCTCCCTGGCCGAGAGTTTGAGCCTGGTGGCCAGCCACGAGCCGAAGCCGCCCGCGATCTGGGCGATGGGCCCCTCGCGCCCGGCGCTGCCGCCGCTGGCGATGGTCAGGATGGAGGACAGCCCCCGGATGATGGGCACCCTGGGCGGCACATGGCCCCCGGCCTGGTGGAAGGCCTTCGTGGTGGCGTCGGTGCCGTCGGTGCCGCCGCCGACGGTCTCGGGCACGTAGCGCTGGATGAAGAACCCGGTGACCAGCCCGGCCAGGGAGGTGAACACCGGGACCAGCCAGGGGCGGTACTCGCCCGCCTTCAGGTGGAACAGGTGCTCGCCCGCCGGGCTGGGCAGCTCAAACCCCGCCACGCCGTGCAGCAGGAAGGTCTGCAGCCACTCCACGGCCACGAAGTAGGCGCAGGCGGCCAGACCGGCCCCCAGGCCAACGGCCACGCCGAGGCACAGCCAGCGCCAGGAATGGGCGTGGCGCAGGGCGGCGAGGGCTCCGGCAAGGCCTCGGGCGACGCGAAGTGATGCGGCGAGGGGCATGGGCACGAGGGCTACGCCCGGGCCCGGTCCAAGTCAACGCCCTTGCGTCGCCGGGCCAGCCGTCATATTGAGGACACGACGCCCCTGGCCCCCATCACTTCCCGGGCGTCCCAAGGAGACGAAATGACGACGATATGGCATTGGGCGGCGTTCAACCTGCTCGTCCTAGTTCTGCTGGCCTTCGACCTTGGCGTGCTGCACAAGAACCACCGCGAGGTCGGGGTCAAGGAATCCCTGTGGCTCAGCCTGGGCTACTTCATCCTGGCCATGGGCTTCTCCGGGGTGATCTTCCACTACGAGGGCCACCAGGCCGGCATGGAGTTCCTCACCGGCTATCTCATCGAGAAAAGCCTGAGCGTGGACAACATCTTCGTGTTCGTGCTCATCTTCACCCATTTCCAGGTGCCCAAGAAGGCGCAGCACACCGTGCTGTTCTGGGGCATCCTGGGCGCGCTGGTCATGCGCGCGGCGCTCATCCTGGCGGGCGCGGCCATCATCAGCGCCTTCCACTGGGTCATTTACGTGTTCGGGGCCTTCCTCATCCTCACGGGCATCAAGATGCTCATGGCCGCCGACGACAAGCCCGACCTCTCCGGCAACCGCGTGACCAAGTTCATGCGCCGCCACTTCCCGGTCACCGAGGGCTACGTGGGCGAGCGCTTCGTGGTGCGCCAGCACGGCAAGAAGCTCATCACCCCCCTGCTCATCGTGCTGGTCATGGTGGAGTTCTCCGACGTGGTCTTCGCCCTGGACTCCATCCCGGCCATCTTCGCCATCACCAAGGACCCCTTCCTGGTCTACACCTCCAACGTGTTCGCCATCCTGGGCCTGCGGGCGCTGTTCTTCGCCCTGGCGGGCATCATCCACCGCTTCCACTACCTCAAGTACGGCCTGTCCATCGTGCTGGTGCTCATCGGCTCCAAGATGGTCGTCAACGCCTGGTTCGGACCCGTCATCCCCACGGACTGGGCGCTCATCGCCACCGCGCTGATCATCGGCGGGTCGGTGTGGCTGTCCATCATCCGCACCCGCGGGCTGCCGCCTGAGGTCGCCGCCGAGGAGGCCCTCACCGGCTGGGTGCCCCTGAGCCCCAGCAAGGATGAGGACGTGGCCGCGGGCCCGGCTGAGGAGCCGAAGAAGTAATGGCCCCGGCGCGGCGCGACCTCCCCGTTCCCATGCGGGACGGCGTGCTGCTCCGCGCTGACCTCTGGCTGCCCGACCCTGCCGACCATCCCGGCCCCCGCCCGGGGCTGGTCTGCCGCACGCCCTACGGCAAGGGCCGCGACGAGGGCGAGGTGCGCTTTGCCGAGCGCGCCGCCCGGCAGGGCTACGCCGTGCTGCTCCAGGACGTGCGCGGGCGCTACGCCTCGGAAGGGGTGTTCGAGCCGCACGTGGCCGAGGGCCGCGACGGATTCGACACCATCGAATGGGTGGCCGCGCAGGACTGGTGCGACGGCCGGGTGGGCACCTTCGGCCTGTCCTACCCCGGCTGCGCGCAGTGGCTGGCGGCGCTTGAGCGCCCGCCGCACCTCAAGGCCATGGCCCCGGCCATGAGCTACGCGCGGCTCGTGGACTGCATGTACTACGGCGGGGTGTTCGACGCGGACTGGCTGCGCTGGGGGGTGGTCTCCATGGCCCCGGACGAGCGCGCCCGAAGAGGTCTGGCGGGGCTTCCCGGCCCCGCCACCGAGCCCGAGGCCTGGGCGGACTGGCAGGCCCGGCCCGAGGAGGCCCGCGAGGGTTTCCTGCCGCTGGCGGACCTGCCGGACCTGGAAGCCACGCCCTACGTCCGGCGCTGGCTCACCACCCCGCCCGACTCGCCCTGGTGGAGTTTCGCCGACATGACGGGCAGGTACGCGGACATCGACTGCGCGGTGCTCCACCTGGACGGCTGGCTGGACGACGCCTACGGCCCCAAGGGGGCCATCGCCAACCACCTGGGCCTGTGCGCCGCCCGGAAAGAAAGCGGCGACGCCCGCTCGCGGCTGGTGCTTGGCCCCTGGGCCCACGGCATCGCCGCCGTGGACGGGCGCGAGCCCCACGGCACGCGCGAGCTGGGGCCGCAGGCCTACATCGACTACGACGGGCTGGTGCTGGATTTCATGGACCGGCACGTGCGCGGGCTGCAGAACGCCCAGGCCGCGCCGGTGCGCTATTTCGTCATGGGGGCCAACCGCTGGGCAGACGCCCCCTCCTGGCCGCCGCCCGCCACGGAGCTGGCGCTGCACCTGCACGCGCCGCCCCCCGGAATCCCTGTGGGCGCGCTGCTGCCCTCCCCGCCCGGCGCCCACGGCTGCTCCTCGTTCGTGAACGACCCGCTGGACCCGCTGCGCGAGCCGCCGGACCGGGCCATGGGCGCGCACGATCTGCGCGACCTGCTGGACCTGGCCGGGGACAAGCTGGCGGCCTGGCAATCCGAGCCGCTGCCATACGACCTGAGCGTGGCGGGGAACATCCGGGCCGAGCTTTTTCTCAGCCTGGACGCCCCGGACGCCGACATCTACGTGAAGATCCAGGACGTGGCCCCGGACGGCGCGGCCTACCCGCTCATGAACGCCCGGGCCGAGGTGCAGCGGCTTTCAATGCGCGGCAACGGGCCGCAGCCCCTGGAACCGGGCCGGGTCCACACCGTTGTCATCGACACGCTGCTCACGGCCAACACCTTCCTGGCGGGCCACCGCATCCGGGTCCTCGTGTGCGCCAGCTGGTTCCCGGCGCTCTCGCGCAACCTGCAGACCGGAGCGCACGAGGCGACCTCCAGCGCCACCCGGCCAGCGACCATCACCATCCACTGCGGGCCGGGGCGGCAGGGCCGGGTGCTGCTGCCGGTGGTGGCGGAAGGGCCCGAGCCGCCCCCCCGGACGTGAGGGCAGCCCCCCGGAACCAGCCGCCGGGGCGCACAGAATGCCTTTGACGCCGCAGCGGGGGTGCGTATATTTTACAGTGCACGCCCAGCGCCCCCTCCCGTGTGCCTCCAGGACCATGGGGCGGGCCTTGGCGGCCAACGGCTGCATTTCCTTGGCATTCATTTTTGCAGTGGACACATTTCCTTCCCGCCCCCGGCCAGGGGAACGCGCCCCTTCGGGCACCGGCACGGGGCGGGAAACGGGGCGAAGCACGGATGCGGATTCCTGATGCCGAAGCGATACGGGCCTTTGTGCTGGCCCCGGGCCCGGCGCTGCACGCGCTGCGCACCGCCGTGGCCGCCACGCTGACCTACGTGCTGACCTACGCGCTGGGCCTGGAGCAGGGCTACTGGGCCGTGTTCAGCTCCATCCTGGTCATGCAGGCCAACATCGGCAGCAGCCTGGCCGCCAGCCGCGCCCGGCTGCTGGGCACCGCGGCCGGGGCCTTCCTGGGCGCGGGCATCGCCAGCCTGTTCGGGCCGGGCCTGTGGTCCACCAGCGGGGCCATGTTCCTGGCCGTGCTGCTCTGCGGCAGGCTCTCGGCCCAGAAGGAGAGCCTGCGCCTGGCGGCCCTCACGGCAGCCCTGGTGGTCAGCCTGCACCTGCCCGGCAGCAACGCCTTCACCATCGGCCTGTCGCGCTTTCTGGAAGTGGGCCTGGGCATCGTGGTGGCCCTGGGCGTGCTCTTCGCCTGGCCCTCCCGCGCCCGCGTGGTGCTGCGCCGGGGCCTGGCCGAGGGCCTGCGCCATCTGGCCGCGCTGCTCTCCGCCCTCATGGACAGCCGCCTGCGCGGGGCCTACGACCGCCAGCGGGTGTTCCACGCCAAGGACGCCCTGCTGCGCCTGTCGCTGCGCAACCGCCAGCTTTCGGACGCCGCCCGCCACGAGCCGGGCGGGGGCGACGAGCGCGAGCGCCTGCGCGACCTGCTCGCGGCCCAGGACCGCCTGGCCGAGCACCTGCTGGCCATGGACCACGCCATCGAGAACGCGCCCGCCGAGGGCTTCCACCGCCACCTGCCCGAGGAGCTGGCCGAGTTGGGCGAGAGCGCGCGGCTGACGCTGCTGGCCCTGGCCGACGGGCTGGAATCCGGCTCCGGCGGCGTAGACGGCGCCGCAGCCCGCCTGGACCGAGCGCTCCAGGCCAGCGGGGCCAAGCTCCTGGAGCTGCGCCAGCAGCGCATCATCGCCGTCTACGACCTGGACGAGGTCATGCACTTCTATTCCTTCTACCACGCCCTGCGCGAGCTGGCCCGCGAGGCCGCCGCGCTGGCCGCCGCCCTGGCCGGTTCCGCAGCCGGAGGCTCCGGGCAGGCGGAATAGAAGCGCCGGGCATGGATTTCCCGAGCGGAATGGTGTAGCCTGCGGAAAACACCCCCCAGACGGAGCACCATGACAGATCCCCGGGCCGGACGGTTCCGGTTCCGCACCTGGCTTTTCCTGCTGGCTCTCGTGGCCGCTCTCCCGGTCATGGTCTTCGCCGTGGCCTCGGTGCTGGAGGTCACCCATGGCCGCGAGCGCGAGATCAACGCCGAGCTCATGCAGCACGCGCTCTCCGCCGCCAGCGCCGTGGACCGCAGCCTGGACTCCCAGATGGCCATGCTGGAGGCCGTCACCCACAGCCAGGCCGCCCTGGACATGGACATCCCCGGCCTCTACGTCCACGCCAAGAACCTGGAGCCAGCCCTGCCGGACGTGCTGGCCCTCACGCTCATCGACCGCCACGGCGCGCAGCTCTTCAGCACCCTGCGGCCTTACAACAGCTCCCTGCCGCCCACCGGCAGCCCCTCCGCCGCGCAGGAAATCTTCCAGCAGGGCAGGCCCGTGGTCTCGGGCCTGTTCAAGGGCACGGTCTCCGGCAAGGACGTGGTGGCCCTGGGCGTGCCCCTGCGCGTGCGCCGCACCCCGGTGTACGCCATGCGCATGATCACCCAGATCGAGCACTACGGCATCATCCTGCGCGACCAGCAGCTGCCCGAGGGCTGGACCGTCACCCTGGTGGACTCCGGCGGGTACATCCTGGCCCGCAGCCGCGATGCGCGGACCTTCGTGGGCACGAGGGTGGTCGAAACCCTGCTGGAGCGCGTTCGCACCAGGGAACCGGGCATCCTGGACGCGGTGAACCAGGAGGGCGCGCCGGTCCGCGTCGGCATGGCCCCGGTGGGCGACTGGGGCTGGATGGTGGGCGTGCACGTGCCCGTGAACACCCTGCGCGCCCCGGTGCGCCGGAACCTGCTGCTGCTGGGCGGGGGCATGGCCCTGTGCGTGCTGGCGGGCATGACCGGAGCCTGGTGGCTTTCGCGCAGGCTGGCGCTGGAGGTGGACCTGGTGTCCTCGGCCAGCGCGGCCCTGGCCTGCGGCGACGAACCCTGCATCCAGCCCACCATGGTCAGCGAATTCCGGGCCGTGGGCAGCTCCCTGCGCGAGGCCAGGCAGCGCGGCGAGCTGGCCCAGCTCGACTTTCTGACCCGGCTGGCGGGCCGTGCCAAATTCCTCAGCCAGGCCGAGCGCATCGCCGAGCAATGCCGCGAAAGAAAGGGGCTCAGGCTGGCCGTGCTGTTCCTCGACCTGGACGGCTTCAAGCAGGTCAACGACGAGTACGGCCACGAACGCGGCGACGAGATCCTGGTGCAGACCGCCGGAATCCTCTCCGGCGAGGTGCGCCAGGGCGATGCCGTGGGCCGCATGGGCGGTGACGAGTTCGTCATCTGCCTGGCCGCAGAGGGCGCACATGCCCTGGCCACGGCCAAGGGCGTCGCGGAACGCGTCATTTCCCGCATCGCGGGCATCGGCCACGGCATCGGCTGCAGCGTGGGCGTGGTGCTCTGCCCCGAGGGCCAGCCGGACCTGGAGCGCGCCCTGGCCGCCTCGGACGAGGCCATGTACCGGGCCAAGCGGGCAGGCAAAAACCGCCTCTTCGTGCGCGAGCTGCCCCCGGCCGAGGAGACCGCCGGAGCCTGAGCCTGCACGCTCCGGGCCAGCGGCGTCCCGTGCGCAACGGCCAGCCCGCACTGCGCAAATCTTGCGCCCGGCGCAGGCCCCGCCCCGGCCTGCCCACCCGCCAGCCCGCGCCGATGCTTGTTCGCGCCTTTGGCCCGGAGTTTGCTGAAACCCGCAAAGAAGCCGCCGCGTCTTGACGGCGGGAACGGAAGGCGTATCTTTCCGTCAGGGAAACGACCACACGCGGCGAGAGGCCGCACAAGGAGAACGACAATGAAACGCATCATCGCCTCTCTTACCCTGGCCGCCGTGCTCGTCAGCGGCGTGTACGGCTGCGCGAACAAGGCCCAGACCGGCGCGGGCGTGGGTGCCATGACCGGCGCGACCATCGGCGCGCTCACCGCCAAGAACAAGGTCTCCGGCGCGGCCATCGGCGCGGGCATAGGCCTGCTGCTGGGCTACATGGTGGGCAACGAGATGGACAAGTACGACAAGGAGCAGATCAACAAGACGCTGGAGAGCCAGCCTTCCGGCAAGCCCATGACCTGGAAGAACCCCGACTCCGGCGTGCAGTACGAGGCCACCCCCACCCACGCCTACATGCAGGACAACAAGATCTACCGCGATGTCTACATCAAGGCCAACGTGGACGGCCAGGAGAAGGACATCAAGGCCAAGGCCTACCGCAACGCCGACGGCTCCTGGGTTCTGGTGCAGTAGGTCCGTTCACAGCACGACGCGCAAAGGCCCGGGGGCGACTCCGGGCCTTTTTTTGCGCCCTGCGCCAACGCAAAAGGCCGCCCCCTGCTACCGGGGAGCGGCCTTTCTTCTGCTTGGCGATTGGTTTTCGGGGCTGTTTCTAAAAGAGCGAGTTTTGTTCCCTGGCAAGGAAGGAGGCGGCTTGGGGCCGGGGATAGTACGCGCTGGTACAGCCCTGGACCCAAGCCGCCTCCTGACGATGCCCAGGGGGCAAAAGGCGCCTTTTAGAAACGGCCCTCGCCGCCCTTGGGCATCTCGGTGCCCAGGGGCTTGGAGCTGTCCACCGGGCCGGGCTGCACCTCGTGGCGCACCTCGGGCACCACCGGGGCGGCCGTGCCGGGAGCCGGGGCGGCGGCCGGGGCCGCGCCCTTCTCGTAGCCGGGGCGGCTCACGGAATAGGAATCCAAATTCGGTCCGCCGGGGCGGCTCACCTCGGCGCTGGAGCCGGAGACATGCGCGCCGCTGCGGTCGCCCCGGAAGGCCTCGCGGGCGGACACGTTGCGGTCGCGGGACTTCTTCTTGGAGGCCTTGGTGACCTTGGCGGCCTTTTCCTCGGCGACGCGCTCGACCTTGGCCTTCTTGGAGCGCTTGCTCTTCTTGCCCTTTTCCTCGGCGGCCTTGGCCACCTCGTCCACCTTCTTGCGCGACTTCTTTTCGGCCTTTTCGCCCTTTTCGGCCTTGGCCGCGGCGGCCTTCTTGGAGCCGGGCTTCACCTCCACCCAGCCACCGGGGGCCTCCTCGGCGGCCTTCTTGGACTTCTTGGCGCGGGCCTTGCGGGCCTTCTTCTCCTTCAGGGCGGCCTCGCGCTCCTCGGGCTTCATCTTGTACACCTTGGCCTCGGCGGGCTGGGCCACGGCAAGCCCGAGGGCCAGGGCTGCGGCGAGAACGCCGGTAATCAGCTTGCGCATTGCATATCCTCCTTGTGGGGGGCGCGGGCGGGGGAACCGGCGCGCCGAGTGTTGACCCTATACACGAGGTGGTCCCCCGGCGTCCAGCGCCGGGGATCCCCCTGATCTATCCGGAAATCCAGGCCTTCATGCGGCGCAGCGCCTCGCCGATTTCCGCCTCGTCGCCGCCGAAGGACAGGCGCACGTGGCCCTCGCCGCCGGGGCCGAAGGCGCCGCCGGGAATGGTGATGACCTTGGCCTCCTCGATGAGCCGGATGGCCAGCTCGCGCGAGTCCTTCACCGCAAAGCCGGCCCTGGCCATGAGGTAGAAGGCCCCGGCCGGGCGGATGTGGGTGAAGCCGCCGTTCGTGTCCTCCAGCCCCGCGCAGATGAGGTCGCGCCGGGCCTGGAGCTTGGCCTTCATGTCCGCGTACACCTCCTGCGGCCCCTCAAGGGAGGCCAGCGCGGCGATCTGCGCCGGGGTGGGCGCGCAGATGGCGGCGGCGTCGTGGATCTTGAGCATGTGGCCCAAGAGCTCCTCCTCGGCCCAGACGAAGCCCACGCGCCAGCCCGTGAGCGCGAAGCGCTTGGAAAAGCTGAACACGCCGATCAAGAGGTGGCGCAGTTCCGGCAGGCTGCACAGGCTGAAGGCCTCTTCACCATCGTAGGTCAGGATGTCGTAGGTGTCGTCGCAGATGACGAAAATATCGTGCTTGAGGGCCAGCTCCGCCACCTTGAGCAGTTCGGACTTGGCGAACACCGCGCCCGTGGGGTTGTGCGGGCTGGAGATGATGATGGCCTTGGTGCGCGGGGTGATGGCCGCCTCGATGGCCCCGGCGTCCAGGCTCCAGTCGGCGCGGGAGAGCGGCGCGAACACCGGCGTGCCCTCGGCCATGAGGATCTGCTCCACGTGCGAGGGATAGTACGGCTCGGGCACGATGACCTCGTCGCCGGGGCCGATGAGCGTGAGCATGGCGCACAAGAGGCCCTCCATGCCGCCCACGGTGATGGCCACCTCGCGCTCGGCGTCGGCATTGAGGCCCTTCTCGGCGCGCAGCAGTTCGGCGGCGGCGCGGCGCAGGGCGGGCATGCCCGGCTGGAGCGAATACTTGCCCGCGCTGGGGTCGTCGCGCAGGGCTTTTGCAACGGCGTCCACCACATGGGCGGGCGTGGCGAAGCTGGGGATGCCCTGGCCCAGGCTGACGCAGCCGCCCACGCGCGCGGCGATCATGGGCATCTCCTTGGTGGCGGAAATCTTGATCTGCCCCACCCGCTTCGACAACCGGGATGCAAGGTCCACGTTACGCCTCCTCCGGGAAGATCTTGCCCGGATTCAGGATGTTCTTGGGGTCCATGAGCTTCTTGATGCCGCGCTGGGCGCGCACGTTGGCGGGCTCGATCTCCAGCGGCAGCAGGGTCCGCTTGGCCAGGCCGATGCCGTGCTCGCCGGAGAGCGTGCCGCCCAGGCCCAGGGCCAGGCGCACGCAGTCCTCGGCGGCGGCTTCCACGGCGGGGCGCTGGGCCTCGTCTGGCGCGGTGAGGTTCAGGTGGATGTTGCCGTCGCCCGCGTGGCCGAAGGCGTAGATGGTGACGGAGTGGCGCTCCGCCACCTCGGGCAGGGCGGCCACCATGCGCGCGATCTCGCCGATGGGCACGGCGATGTCCTCGGGGATGTACACGGCGCAGGCCTCGTGGATGCGCGTGGAAACACTGCGGCGCACCTTCCAGATGGCCTCGCGGCCCTCATCGGTAGTGGCCGGGGGCAGAATGTTCGAAGCCCCCAATTCGCGGCAGATGCCCTCGATGTCCCGCACCTCGCGCGCGGTCTGCTCCGGGTCGCCGTCCACCTCGATGAGCACCAGCGCGCTCTGCTCGCCCGGCACGGCGAAGGGCAGCAGGTCGCCCACCAGCTTCAGGCAGCGGGCGTCCAGGAATTCCATGGCCGAGGGCAGGTGGCCCCGGGTCATCACCGCGATGATGGCGCGCATGGCCGCATCCAGGTCCGCGAACACGGCGGCCAGGCAGGCGGCGGATTTGGGGTGCGGGATGAGCTTCAAGGTCAGCTCGGTGATGACCCCGAGGGTGCCCTCGCTGCCCACGATGAGCCGGGCCATGTCGTAGCCCACCACCCCTTTTCGCGTGTTTACCCCGGCGCGGATCACCTCGCCCGTGGGCAGCACGGCGCGGATGCCCAGCACGTAGTCGCGCGTGGTGCCGTACTTCACGCAGGCCGGGCCGCCAGCGTTGGTGGCCGCGTTGCCGCCGATGGTGCTGGTGGAAAGGCTGGCCGGGTCCGGCGGGTAGAACAGGCCCACGGCTTTCGCCGCGTCGCGCAAATCCTTCGTGATGACGCCGGGCTGAACCGTGGCCGTGAGGCTCCTGGTATCGATGGAGAGGATGCGGTTCATGGCCGTCAGGTCCAGCACCACGCCCGCCTCCGGGCTCAGGCAGCCGCCCGCCAGGCCGGTGCCCGCCCCGCGCGGGATGACCGGGAAGCCGTGCTCATTGGCCAGGGCCACCAGCCGGGCCACCTGCGCCTCGCTCCCCGCCAGCAGCACCGCGCCGGGCAGGTGGCGCAGGCCGGAATCGTCGCCCGCGCGGGCCTCAAGCTCGGCCTCGCCCGTGAGCAGGTCCGCGCCGAACTCGCGGCGCAGGATATCGAGAATTTCCGGGGTCAGGGACTGTTTCGCGGACATGAGGCCTCCGCCGTGACGCTGCTTGGTGGGGGGAATCAGCTCTTGTGGCGCTCGAACCCGGGCACGGAGAGCGCGTCCTCGCACAGCCGCAGCATCCACGTGGCGATGGTGACCAGCGCCAGGTAGTACACGCCCACGGTGCAGAACACCTCGATGTTGCGCCAGGTGTTCTTGGCGATGGTGTTGGCCGTGCCGGTGAGCTCGTTGACCGTGATGATGGAGGCCAGCGACGAGTACTTGATGAGGTAGATGATCTCGTTGCCGCAGCCGGGCAGCGCGCGGCGGAAGGCCTGGGGCAGCACGATGCTCATCACCGCCTGGGGCATGCTCATCCCTAAGGCCAGGGCGGCGCGGATCTGGCCGCGCTTGATGCTCATGAGCCCGCCGCGGATGTACTCGGAATGGTAGGCCCCGCTGCACAGGCTGAAGGACAGCACCGCCGCCGGGATGGGATCGAGCACGATATTGAAGTCGCCGACCTTGATGTAGGGCAGCGCGAAGTACCAGAAGAACACCTGCACGATGAGCGGGGTGCCCCGGAACAGCGAGACGTAGGCGTCGGCCACGATCCGCACGGGCTTGGGACCGTACACGCGCAGCACGCCCGCCACGATGCCGATGGCAAGCCCGATGAGCGCGGCGGGGCCAATGACCATGAGGCTGGTCCACAGCCCTTCCTTCAGGCCGGGAATCAGCTCCGCGCCGAGGAACTCGAAATACTCGTCCAGCACCTTACTTGTCCCCCAGCTCGCAGGCCTCGCCCGCAACCCCGGTCAGCTCGCTGATCTTGGAGCAGAAGGCCTGGGTGCGCGACTGCGAGCCCCGGCCCAGCAGCTCGGCGGGCGAGCCGGACTCCACGATGCGGCCCTTGTCCATGAACAGGAACTCGTCGGCCAGGCTGGCGGAGAAGCTGATCTGGTGCGTGGCCATGATCATGGTCATGCCGCCCTGGGCCAGGTCGCGGATGACCGCGAGCACCTCGCCGATGAGCTCGGGATCGAGCGCGCTGGTGGGCTCGTCCAGCAGCATGATCTTGGGGTCCATGGCCAGGGCGCGGGCCACGGCCACGCGCTGCTTCTGGCCGCCGGAGAGGTTGGCCGGGTACAGCGCGGCCTTGTCCTTCAGGCCCACGCGGGCCAGCTCCGCCAGGGCGCGCTCGGTGGCGTCCAGCTTGCTCATGCCCTTGACCTTCATGAGCGCCACGCGCACGTTCTCCATGGCGCTCAGGTGGTCGAACAGGTTGAAATCCTGGAAGATCATGCCCACCTGCTGGCGATAGGCGCACAGCTCGCGCTTGCTCCTGCCGTCCACCTGGCGGCCCTCCAGGCTGATGGAGCCGGAATCGGGCGGGATGAGGAAATTGAGGCACTGCAAAAGCGTGCTCTTGCCCGCGCCGGAGGGGCCGATGAGCACCTTCACCGTGCCCTTGGGCAGGGCCAGGCTCACGGCGTCGAGCACGCGGTTTCCGCCCAGGGTCTTGGTGAGGTTCTTGGCCTCCAGAATGGGCGCGTGGGTTGTGGTGGACATGGCTTAGACGGCTCCTTGGCGCGTGTAGCCCGCGATGCGGACCTTGTTTTCCAGAAAGCTGAGGGCCTTGACGCCCACCCAGGTGAGCGCGAAAAAGATGATGCCCGCCAAAAAGGCCATGCTCACCGGCTCGTGCGTGGCCGAGGCCACGGAGCGCATGCGGGCCATGATCTCCACCACGCCGATGGAGAAGGCCAGGGCCGAGTCCTTGAGCAGGATGGAGTACTCGTTGGTCCAGCCGGGAATGGACAGGCGCAGCGCCTGGGGCAGGATGATGGTGCGGATGGCCTGGGAGTCGGTCATGCCCAGCGCGCGCGCGGCCTTGAGCTGGCCGGGCGGCAGCGACTGGATGGCGCCTCGGAAGATCTGCGACTGGTAGGCGCTGCTGGTGAGCCCCAGCACCAGCACGGCGGCCAGGAACGGGCTGTCCAGGCCCATGTCCTCGAACATGGGCACGCTGGCCAGCCAGGAGAGCAGGCCGAAATAGAAGATGTACATCTGCACCAATATGGGTATGCCCCGGAACATCCACACGTGCAGGCTGACGAACTTGCGCACGGGCCAGGGGCCGTACACCTGCATGACGGCCAGCGGCACGCCCATGAACAGGCCCAGGAGCATGGCCCCCACGATGAGGCCCACCGTCCAGACCACCCCGCCGGAGATGTAGGGCAGGGCCTCGCGGGCGGCATCGAAGGCGACGGCGAAATCCATTCTTGTCCAGGTCCTTTGCGGCCCGTGGGGGCCGGCTTCAGAAAAGCCCGAAAGGCTCCGGCGTTGTTCCGGAGCCTTTCGGGTATGGGAACGTTGGTCAGGTCAGGAGCTAGTCGACGTCGTACTTCTTCTTGAGTTCCTTCCAGTACGGGTCGGCCATGAGCAGCTTCAGGCCGTCGTTGAGCTTCTTCAAGAGCTCGGCGTCTTCCTTGCGCACGGCGTAGCCGTAGTTCTCGGCGGGAGCGTCGAAGGTTCCGAGCACCTTGGTGTTCTTGTCCTTCTTCAGCATCTCCTTGGCCACGGTGTTGTCCATGCCCACGCCCTCGATGCGGCCGATGTTCAGGTCCTGCATGGCCAGGTCGGTGGAGTCGTACATCATGAGGCTGAGCTTCATGCCGGGCTTCTTGGAGAGCTCCTCCAGGTACTTGGCGGTGACGGTGCCGCGCTGCACGCCGATCTTCTTGCCGGAGGTGAGCATGGCGTTCAGGGCCGCCTTCTCGCCGGACTTGGTCACCAGCACCTGGGTCACCTTGTAGTAGGGGATGGTGAAGTTCACCAGCTTGGCGCGCTCGGCGGTGGCGCTCATGCCGGAGGCGATGAAGTCGATCTTCTTGGCCTGCAGGGCCGGGATGATGGAGGCCCACTCGATGGGCTGGTGCTTGACCTTGAAGCCCATTTTCTTGCCGATCCACTCCACGGCCTCGACGTCGAAGCCGGTGGTCTTGCCGGTCTTGTCCACGTAGGCGTACGGCTCAAAGCCGCCGGCGTCGATGCCGTTGACGAAGGTTTTCTCGGCGGCCAGGGCGCTGCCGGACAGGGCCAGGCCCAGGACGAGGGCGAAAAGCAGGACGAGACGTTTCATGCCAGAACCCCTTTTGTTGCTCTTCTCATTCCAGTGACATGTTCCCCCGGAGCGCACGCGGCCCCCGGGTCGGCCATTTCGTATCCCCCGCGCATACCAGACCACGGGCGCGCAGGCAAGGACAGGATGCCCCGGCCGGGGTGCGGCGGGGCTGGCCCGCGGGCCGAAAGCGCCCGGAGCCGGGCAAAAATACGTAGTTGCTCCGGCATGTTCCCCGGCCCGGTCGCGGCGCATGCCTGGACCTCGCCCCCACAATCTTGTAGCATGCGCCAAATTCGACTTTCACCGGGCGGGGCCCAAACCGCCCCCCGTGCCCTGGCCGCCGGAGACGCAATGAAGCCGTTCTTCTCCTGGTCCATTCGCGCGCATCTGCTTGTGCTGGTGCTTGCCGCCGCCGTTCCGGCCGTAAGCCTGGTGTTCCTGAGCGGGATGGAGCTTCGCCGTCAGGCCGTGGAAAAGGCCCAGGACACCTCGCTGCGCATGGTCCAGGCCATGAGCGAGGAGTTGAAGCGCGTGGAGGGCAGCACCCGGCTGCTGCTGGCCAGCCTGGCCGAGGTGCCCAGCGTGCGCACCCTTGACCTCAAGGCCACCAGCGACCTGCTGGCGCGCCTGAGCCGCAAGCACCCCATCTACACCAGCCTCTTCCTCGTCACCATGGACGCCAAGGTGGCGGCCTCCTCCCTGCCCCTGTCCGGCCCCATCGACGTCTCCGACCGCAAGTACTTCAAGGACGTGCTGCGCACCCGCGACTTCGCCGTGGGCGAGTACGCCATCAGCCGCACCGCCAAGAAGGCCGTGCTGCACTTCGCCTATCCGGTTAAGGACGAGTCCGGGCGCATGGTGGCGGTCATCGGCGCGGGCTTCGACATCGCCGCGCTCACCGACGCCTTCGACTCCGCCGGGCTGCCCGAGGGCTCGGCCATGGCCCTTTCGGACTCCAGCGGCACGCGGCTGCACCGCTTTCCCGAACCGGAAAAATGGATCGGCATGCCCGAGGTGGAGGCCGTGTGGAGCCAGTTCCTGCCCCTGGGCGAGGAGGGCACCACCATCGGCGCCGGGGCCGACGGCGTGCGCAGGCTGTATGCGGTGAAGCGCCTGAAGCCACGCCCCCAGGACGAGACCTACCTGCTGGCGCGCGTGGGCATTCCCGAGGACAAGGCCCTGGCGGGCGTGCGCGAGCTGCAGGCCCGCAACCTGGCGCTGCTGGCCGTGGCGCTGGGCCTGGTGGCCTGGCTGGCCTGGTTCCTGGGCGGGGTCATCATCACCCGCAGGCTTTCCAAGCTGGTGGAAGCCGCCAACCGCCTGGGCCAGGGCGACCTGGCCATCCGCACCGGGCTGCCCCACGGCGAGGGCGAGCTGGGCACGCTGGCCGAGGCCTTCGACAACATGGCCCTGGCGCTTTCCACCCGCGAGGCCGAGCGCCTGGAGTACGAGCAGAAGCTGCGGCACCAGTCGCTGTACGATCCGCTCACCGGGCTGGCCAACCGCACCCTGGCCCTGGACCGCATCAACCAGGCCATGGAGCGCTTCCGGCGGCGCGAGGACACCTTCTACGCCGTGGTGGCCATGGACCTGGACCGCTTCAAGATCATCAACGACAGCCTGGGGCACGCCTTCGGCGACCTGGTGCTGGAGGCCGTGGCCGGGCGCATCACCGGCACGCTGCGCGGGCTGGACACCGTGGCCCGCTTCGGCGGCAACGAGTTCGTGCTGCTGCTGGAGGAACTGGCCACCCCCGGCGAGGCCATCCGCATCATCAAGCGGCTGCGCGCGGCGGTGATGGAGCCCATGCAGATAGCCGGGCGCGAGGTGCAGACCTCGGCCAGCTTCGGCATCGTGCTCTCGCCCAACACCTTCGAGCGGCCCGAGGACATTCTCCAGAGCGCGGCCATCTCGCTGCACCACGTGAAGCAGAGCGGGCGCGGCCGGTTCAAGGTCTTCACCCCCAAGATGCTCAAGAGCGCGGTGGACCGCCTGACCCTGGAAGAAGAGATGCGCCAGGCCCTGGACAAGGGCGAGTTCATCGTCCACTACCAGCCCATCTGGGCGCTGGACAGCACCCGGCTGGTGGGCTTCGAGGCGCTGGTGCGCTGGCAGCACCCGCGCAAGGGCCTCATGGGGCCGGGCTCGTTCATCGCCCTGGCCGAGGAGACCGGCATCATCCTGGACCTGGGGCGGCTGGTGCTGGAGCGCGCCTGCACCGACCTGGCCTCGTGGCGCTCCTCCGACCCCGCGGCCCGCGACATGTTCGTGGCCGTGAACCTCTCCAACAAGCAGTTCGCCCAGCACACCCTGGTGGAACAGGTGGCGGAGATACTGGAGCGCTCGGGCCTGCCCCCGGCCAAGCTCAAGCTGGAGATCACCGAGTCCAACATCATGGTCAACGCCGAGAGCGCGCTGGTCATGCTCAAGCGGCTCAAGGCCCTGGGCGTGCAGATCAGCATCGACGACTTCGGCACGGGCTACTCCTCGCTGTCCTACCTGCAGCGCTTCCCGGTGGACACCCTCAAGGTGGACCGCAGCTTCGTGGGCCGCCTGGGGCTTGATCCGGAAAACCGCGAGATCGTGCGCGCCATCCTGGCCCTGGCCCACAGCCTGGGGCTGGACGTGGTGGCCGAGGGCGTGGAGGAGCAGGAGCAGGCCAAGATGCTGCGCGCCCTGGGCTGCGAGTTCGTGCAGGGCTTCTATTTCGCCCGCCCGCTGGAGCACAAGGGCGTGGCCGGGGCCATCGCCAGCGGCCAGCCCGACAACGGCTGAGCACACGGGAGCCGGGCATGGACGATACCGCGGGCGCGGAACGGCGCAGGATCACCGACCACCTGGCCGCGGTGCGGTCCGTGCTGGCCAACGAGCGCACCTTCCTGGCCTACCAGCGCACGGCGGTGACGACCTTCGCCGCCGGGGCCACCTTCATCAAGTTCTTCGACCACCCGGCGCTTGAGGTTGTGGGCTGGCTGCTCCTCCCCTGCTCGGCCCTCACCGCCCTGCTGGGCATGGTGCGCTACCGGCGCATGCGCCAGCGCATCCAGCGCGTCGAGAACGGCGGAGAGTAAGGACACGCAAAAAGCCCCGGCCCACCTGTTGGCGAGCCGGGGCTTTCCGTTTTCCCGTCGGCGCTAGGCCTGTTCCAACTCGCCCACCAGGGCCAGCAGGGTGCGGGCCTGCTCCACCAGCCCGGCCACGGCCTCCACGGCCTCGTTCATGGCCTGCGCCGTCTCGCTGGCCACGCGGCTGACCTCCTCCAGCGAGGTGTTGATTTCGTCGCTGGCGGCGCTCTGCTCGCCGGAGGCCCCGGCGATGGCGCTGACCTGGCGCGAGGAGACCTGCACCAGGTCCACGATGCCGGAGAGCGCCTGGCCCGACTGCTTGGCCAGCTCGGTGGCCTCCTCGATGCCCTCCACGGCCAGGTCCACGCTCCTCACGTTCTCGCGCGTGCCCTTCTGGATGCCGCCGATGGCCTCGGCCACCTCGCGGGTGGCGGTCATGGTCTTCTCGGCCAGCTTGCGCACCTCGTCGGCCACCACGGCGAAGCCGCGCCCGGCGTCTCCGGCGCGGGCGGCCTCGATGGCGGCATTGAGCGCCAGCAGGTTGGTCTGGTCGGCGATGTCG
>JAEXRD010000036.1 GCA_023438245.1 Pseudomonadota bacterium
CCCCAAGCCCCCCACCTTCCCCCTCAAAACTTTTGTAGGGGGTGGTCAGGGGCTGAATTCCAGAGCGGAATCCCACCACTTCCCCTTGCCTCAGAACGGACCGACCGCGCGCAGGGCTTATCCGAGCGGGCTTTGACGCTCGAAAAACGCTGCGCGCATGTTTGTTGGGGCCAAGCTGGCTCTGGCGGACGGATGCGCCCCTCGCCGGGGCCGAACGCGGGTCCGGGGGGGCGGGGGCTCCGCGCCCCCTGGGCTATTCGCCGAACTCCCCCACCCGCCGGAAGAACTCCTGGCGGCAGAAGGCCTCCACCTCCATGAGCGTGGCGAAGGCGTCGCGGAAGTCGCGCTGGCCCAGGGCGAACAGGCCGTGCCCGTACACGATGGCCGCGCGGCGCGGTCCGAGGGTGGACAGGATGGCGGGCGGCAGGGTGTTGCACAGGCCGAAGGGGCCGGTGCCGACTTCTCCGGGCACTATGGGCACGTTCAGGCAGCTGGCGGAGTCCTCCACGCAGCGGGTGCGCGGGCAGGCGCGGTGGCACTGGCCCAGGTCCGGGCAGTCCAGCAGCGGGCAGTCCAGCGAGAGGATGACGCAGAAGGGCGGGTGGCCGTGCAGGATGGCCTGGGTGCCGCCGGTGGAGGGTGCGCCCTCGCCTTCGTAGATGGCCTTGTGCGCGGAGAATTCGCTGGAGGCCGTGAGCGCGGCGCAGCTGCCCCCGTCCAGGCGGCAGGGGTCGATGCACGGGGCCAACTCGTCCAGGCTGCTGCCGGTCTGGCTGATGAGGATGGTGTCGCGGGTCGGGTCGAGGGTGGATAAACGGTAGGAGATGTTGCCGAAGTAGGAATCCACCAGGCCGTACTCGACGGTCTTGGCTCCGGCCTGGATGATGGCGGCGCGGGCCTGCTCCTCGGTGGCGAAGGGGCCGGGCAGCAGGCCGGGGGCGTCGGCGCGGCCGGGCGGCAGCAGTGCGGCGATGCGCGAAAAGGCCTGCTTCTGGGCCGGGGTTGCGGAGTTCTGGCGCAGGCGGCGAAGATGACCCGCGAAATAGGCCACGAACCCGGCGAAGCACACCGAGCTGAAGGTGACGTAGGCCTGTTCCGGGCTCACGGTGCCGTAGGCGGCGATGTGGACCTGGCCCTCTGCGAAAATCACGCAGCCCTTGCGGTGCGAGAGCGCGGTGGCGATGGCCTGGGGGGTCAGCTCCCGCACCACGGGCAGGTCGTGCAGGAAGGTGCGCGTCTCGCAGTCGCCGGGGGTGATGGAGAGGCTGCCGTCGGCGATGGCCTCGCGCGCCAGCTCGGCCAGGGCCTGCTGGTGGGCTCCGGCGGGCCGGGCCAGCAGCAGCGCGCTGATGTTCAGCCGCTCCAGCACGCCCAGCAGGAGCGGTTGGCGCGGGTCGGAATCCGTGTTCCAGACCAGTTCGTCGTCCAGCGCGGCGAACAGGGGCTCTCCGGGTTCGCAGAGGCCGGAGACCGCGAGCTTGGCGGAATATTTGCGCAGCAGGTCGATCATTGTTCGCCCCAGACGAGGCCCAGCTTTTCGGCGCGTTCCCGCGTGGGCAGGCCCCCCTCGGTGAGGCCGCGGATGCGGTAGTAGGCGGCGCGGGCGTTCAGGAAGTCCTGGCGCGGCACCGGGGGTACGGCCAGGGTGGCGTCGCCGCTGCCCGGCTCGCTGAAGAACCGCGCGGGCAGGTCGTCCTGGGCCGAGGAAAAGCCGTAGGCGGCGTTGAGCAGCCGCTCCTGGTAGTCCACGCGCTCGCCCACGGCCAGCAGGTCCTGGGCCGTGGCGGAAACGCCCGTCACGGCGCTGAAGGCCCGGGCGTATTCCTCCAGCGTGGCGGCGAAGAACAGGAACTTGCAGGCGATGAGCGAGTCCACCACGGCGTTCACGTCCTCGGCGATCTTGATCATGCGCGCCTTGCCGGAGAAGCTGAAGCGGTCGGTGGCCACGGGCTTGCGCAGGATTTCGTGGCTGATGGGATAGGCCCGCAGGTGGCAGCCGCCGCGCGTGGCCGTGGCGTAGCCCAGGGCCATGCCGTAAGCCCCGCGCGGGTCGTAGGCCGGCAGCTCCAGGCCCTTCACGCTCATGGAAAGCTCGGGGCGGCCCTTGAGTTCTGCGTACTTGGCCGAGCCCAGGCCCAGCTCGGCTCCGATGCCGCGCCCCAGGCCGATGTCCTCCAGCAGTTCAAGCACGCGCGCGCCGGTGAGCTCCTCGCCGCTGATCTCGCGGTGGCAGGCCAGGGTGACGCCCGCGCTGATGGTGTCGATGCCCAGGCGGTTGCACAGGTCGTTGGCCGCCAGCACCAGTTCCATGTCCGTGTTGCCGATGAGCGCGGTGAAGTGGCTCATGGTCTCGAACTCGGGCATGGTGCGTCCGTCGTCGGCGATTTTCTTGCACAGCACGTGGCAACCCTGGCAGCCGTGGCGGCGCGGGCCGTAGCGCTCCTTGTAGGCGTGGGCGTTCAGCCCCTCGGCGCGGTCGAAGCGCGTGCGCGAAAAATTGTCCGTGGGCATCATGCGCCGGGAGTCCATGAGGTCGAAGATGCTGCCGGTGCCGAAGCAGGAGAACCCGTGCTGGCCCATGAGCGCCGGGCTGGCGGCGGTGAGGCGCAGGATGTCCTCGCGCGCGGTCTTGAGCGCGGGCAGGTCGGCCACCCTGGCCTTGCCCGCGCCGCGCACGGCCAGATACTTCAGGTTCTTGAGCGCGGCCACGCGTCCCAGGCCGCAGCGTCCGGCGGCGTGGCGGCCGTCCACCATGAGGCCGGAGAACAGGCAGCCGTTCTCCGCCGCCGGGCCGGTGGCCACGAAGGAGCCGCCCCCGCGCTTCTCTTTCAGTGCGGCGAAGACCTCGCCCGCATCGCGCCCGGAAAAGTGGCTGGCATCGGCAAGAACGGCCTTGCCGTCGTCGATCTCGATGCCCACGGGGCGCTCGGCGCGGCCCACAATGAGCACGGCGTCCCAGCCCGCGCGGCGAAGCTCCGTGCCCAGCCTGCCCCCGGCGCTGGCGTCGCCCACGGCCCCGGTGAGGGGCGAGCGGGTGACGAAATGCGCGCGGCCCGAAGTGGGCGCGATGGTGGCATTGAGCGGCCCCACGGCCAGCACGAGCGGGGTGCGCGGGTCCTCGCAGGGCAGCGGCCCGTGCTCCAGCACGCTCTGGCGCAAGAGCCAGCCGCCCAGGCCCTTGCCGCCCAGGAAGGCGCGGTACACGCCCTCGGGCAGGCGCAGTTCGGTCAGCTCGCCGGTGCTGAGGTCGGCGCGCAGGATCTTGCCGGACCAGCCGTATTGCGGAAACGGTTCGCTCATGGATTCTCCGGGGGCGGATTGGCCGGAAATCGGCTCCCGGCCTTGTCCCCCGTGGGGGAAACAAGTATGCTCTCCCGACACGTTGTGCAAGGGGGAGCGGGATGATCTTCGGCTGGAAGCCGGGCGGCAAGGCGCCGCAGAAAAAGGAAGAAGTGGACCTGAAGAAGCGCCGGATGCTTTTCGGCGTGGTGGACAAGCTGCGCGGGGCCGAGTCCGACCCCATGGCCGCCGTGGCCCAGGCCGCGCCCGTGCTGGCCGAGGCCAACGCCGCCTTCGCCGCCGGGGACTGGGCCGGGGCAACCGAGAAGTACAAGGAGTTCCTGGCCCAGGAGAGCGCCAACGCCGAGGCCCGCCAGCGCCTGGGCGAGTGCCTGTACCGCCAGGGCAAGTACATCCAGGCCAAGGTGGAGTTCGAGCGGCTGATGCAGAAGAACCACAAGGACAACAGCGCGCTGCTGTTCCTGGGGCTGGTGCTGGCGCGGCTTGAGCGCCTGGACAAGGCCGCCGTGGTCTGGAAGCTCCATTTCGACCCGCACAACATCGCGGTGCAGCGCGAGCTGAACCTGCAGATCGGGCTCATCGAGATCGCCACCGAGGACGCCCCGGCCAACCCGGTGGAGGTGGCGGACTGCGTGGAGAAGGCCCTGGAGGCCAGCCGGAAGGCCTAGTTGGCCTTTTTCATCTCGGCGGCGAGTTGCGCGACCCTGGCCCGGATGTACGTGGCGGCCACGTCGGCCTGCTCCGGGTTCTCGCTCACGGCGGACTGGCTTTCGCCCAGGGCGCGCAGGTCGTCCTGCACCTGCTTCTCCATGCGCTCGCTCTCCAGGAACATCAGGTAGGCCAGGGTGAGGGCCCCGGCGCTCTCGGGCGTGCCGTCGCAGAGCACGGCGATCTGCTCGCGGGCGGCGGTCTCGAAGAGCCTGGCGATGAACATGCGTATCCACTTGCGGTACAGCGCGGGCAGCACCGGCGGCACCATGCCCGCCAGCTTTTCCGCGTCGCCCTTGGTGGTGGCCGCGCGGGTCAGGGTGAGGTACTCGCGCAGGGCCTCGGCCCGGCGCTCGGCGCTCTCCTGGCTCACGCGCTCCATGAGCACCGCCTCGATGTGGGCGCGCATGGCCGCCTCGATTTCCTTCCATTCGGCGTCGCTCAGCGCCTGGACCGCATCTTCCATCCGTGCATCCTCCCTGTGGCGCGGGCGTCCACTCCGGTCTTTTCGTCCGCGCGCAAAGGGAGTATCACCAGCCCCGCGCGCTGGCAACGCTCTCGCCGCCGCCGGTGCAGCCCCCCAGGAGTTCCCGTGACAGAGACCCTGACCCATCTGATTCCCCTGCTCAAGGTGCTTGGCGCTTTCGGCGTGATGCTCCTGGGCCTGCGCCTGAAGAAGCCGCTGTGGCTGGCCGTGCTGTTCGGAAGTCTGGTGCTGGCGCTGTCGTTCCACATGCCCGTGGCGGACTGGGCGCGCATCGCGGCCCTGTCGCTGTTCCAGCGCGACACGGTGTTCCTGGTCGTCATCCTGGCGCTGATCCTGTTTTTGTCCGAGGTGCTGGACAAGAGCGGCCAGACCGCCCGGCTGATGCGCGCGGCCACGGGGTTTTTGCGCAATCCGCGCCTGCGGCTGGCTTTTTTTCCTGCCCTGGTGGGCTTTTTGCCCATGCCCGGCGGCGCGGTGTTCTCCGCCCCTCTCGTGCGCGACATGGCCGACGGCCTGGGCCTGCAGCGGCGCGACACCGCGCTGGTCAACTACTGGTTCCGCCACCTGTGGGAGCTGTGCTGGCCGCTGTATCCGGGCATCATCCTGGCTTCGTCGCTCTCCGGGGTGCCGCTGGCGCGGCTCATCGTGTACACGCTGCCCTGCATCGGGCTGTGCGTGGCGCTGGGCTGGGTGTTCATCATGCGCCCGGCGGTGGCTCATTTGAACGCCCCTGTTGGCACGACCGCCGGGAACGGCGACGGCTCCCCCCGCGACCTGCGCGACGCGCTGTGGCAAGGCCTGCCCATGCTCCTGGCCATCTGCTGCGGCCTGGGCTTCGAGGTGGCCATGACCTTCCTGGCCCCGGACTGGCCGTTCGAACTGGGCATCATGGCCGCGCTTTTGCTGGCCATCTGCTGCTCGCTGATCCAGAACCGCGTGGGGCCGGGCTTCGTGGCCGGGGTGCTGCGCGACAAGGAGCTCTACAAGCTCATCGCGCTGGTGTCGGCCATCCTGGTGTTCAAGGACGTGCTCCAGGCCAGCGGCGCGGTGCAGGAGCTGGCGGGCGTGGCGAGCGGGCGCGGGGCGCTGCTGGCCATGACCATGGGCCTGCCGTTCCTGGTGGGCCTCATCAGCGGCATCACCGTGGCCTTCGTGGGCTCCACCTTCCCGATTCTGCTGGGCGTCATCCAGACCCTGGGCCTGCAGGCGGAGCTTCTGCCGCACATGGCCCTGGCCCTGTTCGCCGGGTTCACGGGGGTCATGATCTCCCCGCTGCACGTGTGCTTCATCCTGTCCTGCGAGTTCTTCGGGGTGGACGTGGCGGCCGCGTGGCGGCGACTGGTGCTGCCCTGCGCGCTCATCCTCGCGTTCGGGCTGGGCTGGTTCGTGTTTTTGACCCGCTAGCCTACATCCAGTTCAGCGCCAGCCGCCACAGCGGCAGGGTCAGGAACGACAGCGCCGTGCCCGCGGCCACCAGCAGGCCCGCCAGGTCCGGGTCCAGGCCGTGGTCCGTGGCCAGTATGGCCCCCAGGATCATGGGCGGCATGGCCGCGCCGAACACCGTCACCTGGGCCACGGGGCCGGTGCTCCGCCACAGCCCGGCGGCCACCAGCCACATCAGCGCCGGGGCCAGGGCCAGCTTGTAGGCCAGGCCCAGGGCCAGCGGCTTCCAGGCCTTGCCCGGCGCGCGCAGCCGGATGCCCATGCCCACGGCCAAGAGCGACAGCGGCACCGTGGTTCCGCCCACCCTGGAAATGGCCGAGAGCACCCAGTCCGGCGGGGCGACGGGCCGGAGCGCCAGCCCCAGCACCATGCCCACGAAGGGCGGAAAGCTCACCACGCGCCACAGCGACTGGCGCAGGCGCTGGCCCAGGCTGCCCTTTGCCGCGCCGGACAAATGGCTGGCCAGCAGCACGCCGGGCAGCGCCAGCACCAGCGAGGTGCCGGGGTTGTCGCACAGGAAGGGGATGTAGGAATACTCGTGCCCGAAGAAGGCCTCGGTCATGGGCAGGCCGATGAAGATGGTGTTGCACAGCCCGCCGGTGAGCATGAGGCAGCCGAAGGTCTGGCGCGAAAGGCCCATGAGCCTGGCCGCCAGCCCGAAGAACAGCGCCCCCCCTGCGAACACCACCCAGGCCATGCTGCCGGGCAGCAGCACCTCCGGGGTCAGCGGCATGGCGCGCGCGGCCAGGAAGGCCACGGCCGGGGCGGAGACATGGATGACCACACCGGCCAGGGCGCGGTCGGCCTCCTGCGGCAGGCGGCCCGAGATGCGCAGGGCCAGCCCGGCCAGCAGGCAGGCGGCGGCCAGCAGCAGGTTGTCCACGCCCGGCCCTACAGCTTCACGAAATCGTAGGTTCCCACGCCCTGCACCAGCAGGAAGCGGCAGGGCCCGTCCCCGGCGTTGGCCACGCGGTGGGGCCTGCCCGGCTCCATGCGGCAGGGGATGCCGGGCTCCAGGCGGATGGTCTGCTCCGGCTCCCGGGCCTGCACCTCCACCGTGCCGTCCAGGCGGAAGGCCGTGTCGGTGACGGTGCTGTGGCGGTGCCAGGGCGTGCCCTCGCCGGGTGCCAGGGTCATGAGCGTCACGCGGGCGTCGCCCGTTTCCAGGATGGGCTCTTTTCCGGCGATGGAGTAGGGCTGCTGGGTCACGGGGGGGCCTCCGGCGCGGGGGTTACACGAAGATCGTGGCGCGCATGTACAGGGCCGAGCTTCCGGCGATGCGCACGCGGTCGCCCACCAGCTCGCTGCGCACCTTGCC
Organism: Pseudomonadota bacterium; assembly: GCA_023438245.1. Lineage (GTDB taxonomy): Bacteria > Desulfobacterota > Desulfovibrionia > Desulfovibrionales > Desulfovibrionaceae > Humidesulfovibrio. Next base: position 7,257 of record JAEXRD010000036.1, read on the forward strand.
GCCCCGGCGCGAGGCCTGGAAGGAGTGCAGGCGCGTCCTGCCCAGCCTCTCGGCCCAGTAGGGCGCCAGGATGCACTGGGCCGAGCCGGTGACCGGGTCCTCGGTGAGCCCGATCTCCGGGCTGAACACGCGGCACACGAAGTCGTGGCCCTTGCCCGGCGCGGTGGCGATGATGCAGACGTAGGGCAGGTTGAGCAGGTAGTGCAGGTTGGGATTCAGGCCGCGCACGGCCTCCTCGTCGGCGAACACGGCCAGCAGGTCGCGCCCGGCGTGGGCCTCCAGGGGCCGCAGGCCGAAGGAGCGGGTCATGGACTCGGTGACGGCGATGGGCTTGCCCGGCCAGGCCGGGAAGTCCATGACCAGCAGGTTGCCCTCGCGCTCAACGGAGAGCTCGCCGCTCTGGGTGGTGAAGCGCACGCGCTGGCCCTTGTGGCCAAGCTCGCCCGCCATCTCGTTGAGGATCACGTGGGCCGAGGCCAGGGTGGCGTGGCCGCACAGGTCGATCTCGAAGGTGGGGGTGAACCAGCGCAGGTGGTACACCGTCTCGCTGTTCTCGTCGGGTCTCAGCGGCACGAAGAAGGCCGTCTCGGAGAGGTTGTTCTCCATGGCGATGGCCTGGAGCGTGGCATCGGGCAGCCAGGAGCCCAGCGGCACAACGGCGGCCGGGTTGCCCGTGAAAACGCCTTCGGCAAAGGCGTCCACCTGGTAGAGGGTCAGTTCAAGCGGCATGGCGGCCCCCGGTTTTCTCGTGCGGACGGGGGCGTGGCCACGGAACGGGAAGACCCCGCGCTGGTGCTGGAGCGACGGGCTTTCGCCCGCCGCGCCCCCGAAGGATGTTCGGATCATGGCCTAAAAGGACTGCTTCATCAAGTCCGTGTCCGAGGTGGCGGCGGCGTCGCGGCCCACGTCGGTCTGGGTGGGCTGGGTGCCCTCCATGAACGGCAGGAAGTAGGCCTCCGGCGCGGCGTTGCCCTTGTTGTCCACGGCCTGGCTGTTCTCCACCCTGGCCCAGACGATGCCCTCCGGCGGCAGGAATTCCTCGGGCTGGTAGCGGTCCTCGATGGCCTTGCGGTACTCCAGCCAGATGGGCAGCGCGGTGCGCGCGCCGCTGCCGCCCCGGCCCATGGACTGCACCTGGTCGTAGCCCACGTACACGCCGGTGAGCAGGTAGGGCGTAAAGCCCATGAACCAGGCGTCCTGCTCGTTGTTGGTGGTGCCGGTCTTGCCCGCCAGGGGGCGGCCCAGCACCTTGGCCGCGCCGCCGGTGCCCACGTTGATGACTTCCTTGAGCATGCTGACCATGAGGAAGGCGTTCTGCGGGCTGATGGCCTCCACGTATTCCGGCTCGCTCTTGTACAGGGTCTCGCCCCAGGCGCTCTTGACCTGGAGCACCAGCCTGGGTTTGACGTAGCTGCCGCCGCGCGGGAAGGCGGTGTAGGCCTGGCACAGGTTCATCAGCGAAACGGCGGAGGAGCCCAGCGCGATGGACAGGTTCTCCGGCATTTCGCCCTCGATGCCCAGGGCCCGGGCGCGCTCCACCACGGCCTTGATGCCGATCTTCTGCGCCACGCGGATGGTGACCAGGTTGCGCGACTTGGCCAGCGCGGTGGAGAGCAGGGTGGGGCCGTAGAAGATGTCCTCGTAGTTCTCCGGCCGCCAGATGGTGCCCAGCTCCGCGTTGGCGAACACGATGGGCGCGTCCATGATGACGCTGGCCGGGGTGAACCCGTGGTCCAGCGCGGCGGAATAGACGATGGGCTTGAACGAGGAGCCGGGCTGGCGCTTGGCCTGGGTGGCGCGGTTGAACTGGCTCTTCTCGAAGCTGAACCCGCCTGCCAGGGCCACCACCTCGCCGGAGTCGGGCTTCATGGACACGAGCGCGCCCTCGGGGCCGGGCTCGCGTTCCAGGTTGAGCGTGAAATGGGCGTTGCCCTTGGCCTCGCGCACGGTGGCCCAGACCACGTCGCCCTTCTTGAGCACGCGGGTGGGATCGCCGGGCACGGGGGCGGCGTCGCCGGTCAGGTTCTTGTTGGCGTTCCTGCACCAGCTCATGCTGGAGGCGGGAATCTCGCCGGTGTAGGAGCCGAAGCGCACCTGGGCCTTGTCCTTGGCGGTGTCCACCACCAGCACGCGCAGCCAGGAGCCGGGGCGCACGATTTCCGTGCCCCGGCCCTCATCCAGGAAGCGCTGGAAGTCTTCGGGCTTGAGCCTTGTGGCCGGGCCTTCCCAGCCCTTCTGCTTGGCGAAGTCCGCCAGCCCGCGGCGCAGGGCGTTGTCCGCGGCGATCTGGTGGGGAATCTCGCAGGCGGTCTCCACCGTCATGCCGCCGGTGTAGACCTCCTCTTCGCCGTACTTGTCGATGAGGAAGCGGCGGACCTCCTCCAGGTAGTAGGCGCCCACCTTCCAGGAGTGGTCCTCCATGGCCTTGTACACCAGCTTCTGGTTCAGGGCCTGGTCGTGCTGCTCCTTGGTGATCCAGCCCTGGGAGAGCATCTGCTCCAGCACATACTTCTGGCGGGTCTTGGCGGCCTCGGGGTCGGCGTAGGGGTTGTAGCGGCTGGGGGCCTGGGGCAGCCCGGCCAGCAAGGCGCACTCGGCCAGGGTCAGGTCCTTCACGTGCTTGCCGAAGAACTCGCGCGCCGCGGCCTCCACGCCATAGGACTTGGAGCCCAGGAATATCTGGTTGAGGTAGATGGTGAGGATCTCGTCCTTGGTCAGGTAGTTTTCCAGCCGGTAGGCCAGCAGCGCCTCCTTGATCTTGCGCTGGAAGCTCTTTTCCGGGGTCAAGAGCAGGCGCTTGACCACCTGCTGGGTGATGGTGCTGCCGCCCTGCTTGATGCCTCCGGCCTTGAGGTTCATGAGCGTGGCGCGGAAGATGGCCAGGGGGTCGATGCCCTCGTGGCGGTAGAAGCCGCTGTCCTCCGCGGCCAGGAAGGCCTTGGGCAGCATGGGCGGCATCTCGCTTAAGCGCACCAGGAAGCGCTTTTCCTTGTAGAAATAGCCCAGCACCTTGCCGTCCTTGGAGAGCACGGTGGTGACCAGGGGCGGCTTGTAGTCGGTGATGTTGCGGAAGCCCGGCAGGTCGTAGGAGAGCACCCAGAAGGCCAGGGCGACCAGCAGCGCGCCGCCCAGCGGAACGGCGGCCAGGGCCCAGAGGAGCTTGCGCTTGAAGCGGCGGCGTAAGGACATGGAGGAACCCTTCCTGGCGGGTGATTTCTTGACGTTCTTCTTCGGGGGCATCTAGAGCCTCGGCAGTCCCCAGGCCTGGCGCAGGGCGGCGTACAGTTCGCGCGCCTCGCCCTCGCCCATGCCCAGGGCCTGGTACATTTGGCCCGGCCCGCGCCTCTCGCGCACGGCCTGGCAGTCCTGGAAATCGAAATACAGCACCGAGCCGCCGCGCACCCAGAAGGGGAACAGGCGGCAGTAGAGCGGGCGGGCCTGGCGCGGCAGCGCGCAACCCCCCGGTCCCAAAAGACGGCAGGACAGGCTGCCGGAGGCGTTGTCCACCACGGCCAGGCGGTCGTGGCGGCCCTCCGGCGGGAACAGCGCGCGCACGGCGTCTTCCTCGCCGGGGAACAGGCGGCAGAGGTTGTCCAGAAATTCCATGGTGTTGTCCTGGGCCTGGAAATGCTCCGGCGCGGCCCCGGCCTCTTCCATGGCCCGGCGCTCCGTGGCCGAGAGGGGGAAGCAGTACTCCTCTCCCCCGCGGGCCAGCGAACAGCAGGTGGCGGAATGCTCGGCGCAGCGCGCGCACACGCCCGCGTCGCCGGTCACGGTCCTGGCCTCGTCCGGGGCCATGCTACTCCACCATTGCCGCTTGGGGCGCGAAGCGCACCCGGCCCTTGCCCAGCAGATCGTGCAGGTGCACCAGCCCGGCAAGCTCGCCATCCCGGCCCAGTACGGGCAGTACGGTGATCTGGCGGGCCTCCATGAGGTCCAGCACCTCGGCGGCGCTGGCCGTTGCGGGCACGCTGAGCGGGCTGCGGGTCATGAAGGCGGACACCGGGGCAGCGGGGCTGAAGCCGCTTTTCACCAGCATGCGGCGCACGTCGCCGTCGGTGAGCACGCCGGTGAGCCTGCCCGCGCCGCCGCCATCGACAACGGCCAGCAGGCCGTAGCCCCCGGCGCTCAGGGTCTCCAGCGCCCGGGCGAGCGGGGTGCTCTCCTCGGCCAGGGGCAGGTTGTCCGAGCGCATCAGGCAGGACACGGCCTGGGACAGCCGCGCGCCCAGCGCCCCGCCGGGGTGCACGCGCTTGAAGTCCTTCTTGCCGAAGTCCTTCATGCGCATGAGGCACACGGCCAGCGCGTCGCCCACGGCCAGGGCGGCGGTGGTGCTGGCGGTGGGGGCCAGGTTCAGCGGGCAGGCCTCGCGCGGGACGCGGGCCTCGATGACCACGTCGGAGAGCGCGGCCAGCGTGGAGCCGGGCTCGGCGGTGATGCACACGATGGACGCGCCCAGGCTCTTCAGCGCCGGGAGCAGCGTGTTCAGTTCGTCGGTCTCGCCGCTGTTGGAAAGCGCCAGCACCACGTCCTCGGGCCGGATCATGCCCAGGTCGCCGTGGGCGCCCTCCACCGGATGCAGGAAGAAGGCCGCGCTGCCCGTGCTGGAGAGCGTGGCCGCGATCTTGCGGCCCACCAGCCCGCTCTTGCCGATGCCCGTGACCACCACGCGGCCGGTGCAGGCCCCCAGCCGCGCCAGGGCCTCGGTGAAGCCCCCGTTCAGCTGGCCGCGCACGGCGCGCAGGCCCTCGATCTCGATGTCCAGGACCTCGCGCGCCAGTTCCAGCCAATGCTCCGAGGAATCCGGAGCCGGGGAGTCCGGCGTTGTGTCGTGGCAGTGGCTCACGTCCGCTCGCCTCCTAGCCCGTGACCTTGTTCTCGGCCTCCAGGCAGAGCTTGCCCTGGCCGCCGCACGGAGCGATGGGGTAGTTGCCGTCGAAGCAGGCCAGGCAGTGCGCGTCCTTCTCGCTCACGGAGTCCAGAAGCCCCGGGATGGAGAGGTAGTGCAGGCTGTCCAGCCCGATGAACCGCGCGATTTCGCTGATCTTGTTGTTGGCGGCGATGAGCTCGCCCTTGCTGGAGAAGTCGATGCCGTAGAAGCAGGGGAAGCGGATGGCCGGGCAGGACACGCGCATGTGGATCTCTCGCGCGCCCAGCTCCCGCAGCTTCTTCACGCGGGTGCGGATGGTGGTGCCGCGCACGATGGAGTCTTCCACGATGAGGATGCGCTTGCCCTCGATCATGCTGCGCACGGGGTTGAGCTTGATGCGCACGCCGAAGTTGCGCATGTCCTGGCTGGGCTGGATGAAGGTGCGGCCCACGTAGTGGTTGCGGATCATGGCCAGCTCCAGCGGCAGGCCGGAGGCCTGGGAGTAGCCCACGGCGGCGTAGTTGCCGGAGTCCGGGAAGGGCATGACGAAGTCGGCGTCCACCGGGGCCTCGCGCGCCAGGGTGGCGCCCATGGCCTTGCGGCGCTCGTACACGCCCTCGTCGAACACCAGCGAGTCGGGCCGGGCGAAGTAGATGAGCTCGAAGATGCACTGGCGCTTGGGCACGGGCGGGGTGCCCTCCGGCATCAGCGGCATGGTGCTCATGCGGCCGTGCTCCACGATGATCATCTCGCCGGGCTCCACCTGGCGCATGTATTCGGCCTCGATGAGGTCGAAGGCGCAGGTCTCGGAGGCGAAGACGTAGTTGTCGCCCAGGCGCCCGATGACCAGCGGGCGGATGCCGTGGGGGTCGCGCAGGGCGATGAGCTTGTTGTTGACCATGATGAGCAGCGAATAGGAGCCCTGCACGCGGGAGCAGGCCTTGCGGATGGCTTCCTCGATGGTGCTGCCGTTCATGTGCTTGGCGATGAGGTGCACGAACACCTCGGTGTCCATGGTGGTCTGGAAGATGCGGCCCTCGTTTTCCAGCTCGCGCCGCAGCTCCAGGGTGTTCACCAGGTTGCCGTTGTGGCCCACGGCGATGTGCATGTCCTTGAAGCGCACCAGGAAGGGCTGGGCGTTGCGGATCAGCGACACTCCGGTGGTGGAGTAGCGGATGTGGCCCACGGCGATGGTGCCCTTGAGCTCCTTGCCCAGGTGGCGTTCGTTGAACACCTCGTGCACCAGGCCCATGCCGCGCTGCTCGCGGATGCCAGCGCCGTCCCAGGTGACGATGCCTGCGGATTCCTGCCCGCGGTGCTGCAGGGCGTAGAGACCGAAATAGGCCATGCGCGCGGCCTCTGGGTGTCCGTAGATGCCGAAGAGTCCGCAATATTCGCGTTTCATGTCGTGTGGTTCCTGGGATTTCCCGGGGGCTGCCCTGGGAGTGTGCCCGGATCGGGGAAGTGGTGCCCGGCCCGGATTTTTGCCGTGTCCCTAAAAAGCGTGGGACCGGGGACGCCGCCGCCCCCGGTTCCTTTTCACCTTGCCTGGCGGATTCTCCGCCTAACCGTAGTAGTCCTGCAGGCAGCGCACGCCAAGTCCCTGGCCGCGCTCCTCCAGGATGGCCTGCGCCATGGCCGCCGCGCCTGCCACCGTGGTGGTGTAGGGCACGCCGTACAGCAGGGCCGTCTGTCTGATCTCCTTGGAATCGTTGACCGTGCGCTTGCCGGAGGGGGTGTTCACCAAGAGGTCGATGGCCTGGTTCTTGATGAGGTCCACCACGTTGGGCCGTCCCTCCTGCACCTTGAACACGCGCTCCACGTTCACCCCGGCGGCAACCAGATGGTCCGCCGTGCCGCCGGTGGCCACGATCTTGAAGCCCAGCTCGGCGAAGGCCCTGGCCACGGGGGTGATGAGCGCCTTGTCGCGGTTGTTCACGCTGATGAACACGGTGCCTTCGCGCGGCAGGCGCTGGCCCGCGGCCAGCTGGCCCTTCATGAAGGCCAGGCCGAAGCTCTCGTCGATGCCCATGACCTCGCCGGTGCTGCGCATCTCGGGCCCGAGCAGGATGTCCACGCCGGGGAAGCGGTTGAAGGGGAACACGCTCTCCTTCACGGAGACGTAGCCCTTCTTGCGCATGCCCCAGGGGTTCAGGTCCTTCAGCTTCTCGCCCAGCATGACGCGGGTGGCCAGCTTGGCCAGGGGCACGCCCGTGGCCTTGGAGACGAAGGGCACGGTGCGGGACGCGCGCGGGTTGACCTCAAGGATGTACACCTCGCCGTCCTTGATGGCGAACTGGATGTTCATCAGGCCCACCACGCCCAGCTCCTTGGCCAGCTCCACGGCCTGGCGCTCGATCTCGGCCACCAGCTCCGGGGCGATGGTGTGCGGGGGCAGCACGCAGGCGCTGTCGCCGGAGTGGATGCCGGCCTCCTCGATGTGCTCCATGATGCCGCCGATGTAGGTGTCGGTGCCGTCGGATAAGGCGTCGGCGTCCACCTCGATGGCGTTCTCCAGGAACTTGTCGATGAGGATGGGGTGCTCCGGCGAGATCACCGCGGCCTTGCGGAAGTAGTTGTCGAACTCCTCGTCGTCGTACACGATCTCCATGCCGCGTCCGCCCAGCACGTAGGAGGGGCGCAGCACCAGCGGGTAGCCCAGGCTGTCCTTGATCTCCTTGGCCTGGGTCAGCGTCATGGCGGTGCCGCTGGCGGGCTGCTTCAGGTGCAGCTTGCGGATGAGCGCGCTGAACAGCTCGCGGTCCTCGGCGCGGTCGATGCTCTCCGGCGGGGTGCCCAGCAGGTTCACCCCGGCCTTCTTGAGCGCCACGGCGAGGTTGAGCGGGGTCTGGCCGCCGAACTGCACGATGACGCCCTCGGGCTTCTCGAACTCCACGATGTTCAGCACGTCCTCGAAGGTCACGGGCTCGAAGTAGAGCCGGTCGCTGGTGTCGTAGTCGGTGCTGACGGTCTCGGGGTTGGAGTTGACCATGATGGACTGCACGCCCATCTCCTTCAGCGCAAACGAGGAGTGGCAGCAGCAGTAGTCGAACTCGATGCCCTGGCCGATGCGGTTGGGTCCGCCGCCCAGGATGACCACCTTCTTCACCGGCTTGCTTTCGATCTCGCTGCCGGTCTCGTAGGTGCTGTAGTAGTACGGGGTGTAGGCCTCGAACTCCGCGGCGCAGGTGTCCACCAGGTAGTAGGTGGGCGCGATGCCCAGGGATTTGCGCAGGGCGCGCAGGCCCACCTCGCTCTGGTTCCAGAGCACGGCCAGCTGCTTGTCGGAGTAGCCGTACTCCTTGGCCTTCTTGAGCAGGGCGGGCAGGGCCGGGTTGCCGGCGCTGATGGGCTCGCGCGCGCCGAAGGCCTGGAGCTCGTTCTCCAGGGCCAGGATGTCGCGGATCTGGCGCAGGAACCAGGGGTCGATGTGCGTGGCGGCGTAGACCTCGTCGATGCTCATGCCGCAGCGCATGGCGTTGCGCACGGCGAACAGCCGGGCCGAGTTGGGCTTGCGCAACAGGCGCATCAGCTCGTCCTTCTCGATGGTGCAGGCCTCGAACTTCTTGCCCAGGCCGGGCATGCCCACCTCAAGCGACCTGAGGCCCTTCTGCAGCGCCTCCTTGAAGGTGCGGCCGATGGCCATGGTCTCGCCCACGCTCTTCATGGCGGTGGTGAGGTAGTCCTCGCTGCCGGGGAACTTCTCGAAGGTGAAGCGCGGAATCTTGATGACGCAGTAGTCGATGCTCGGCTCGAAGCTGGCCATGGTCTCGCGCGTGATGTCGTTGGGGATCTCGTCGAGGGTGTAGCCCACGGCGAGCTTGGCGGCGATCTTGGCGATGGGGAAGCCCGTGGCCTTGGAAGCCAAAGCGGACGAGCGCGACACGCGGGGGTTCATCTCCACGATGATCATGTCGCCGTTGGCCGGATTGATGGCGAACTGCACGTTGGAGCCGCCGGTCTCCACGCCGATTTCGCGCATGATGGCCAGGGCGGCGTCGCGCATCATCTGGTATTCGTCATCGGTGAGGGTCTGGGCCGGGGCCACGGTGATGGAGTCGCCCGTGTGCACGCCCATGGCGTCCAGGTTCTCGATGGAGCAGATGATGACGCAGTTGTCCTTCTTGTCGCGCATCACCTCAAGCTCGAATTCCTTCCAGCCCAGCACGCTCTGCTCAATCATGATCTCGCTTTTCATGCTGGCGGCCAGGCCCTGGGAGGCGATGGCCTCCAGGTCTTCCATGTTGTAGGCCACGCCGCCGCCGGTGCCGCCCATGGTGAAGGCGGGGCGGATGATGAGCGGGAAGGGCAGGCTGCGCCCGATCTCGCGCACGTCGTCCATGGTGCGGGCGATGCCGGATTTGGGCACCTTGAGCCCGATCTTCTCCATGGCCGCGCGGAACAGCTCGCGGCTTTCGGCCTTCTTGATGACCGGAACCGCCGCGCCGATGAGCTCCACGCCGAATTTCTCCAGCACGCCCATTTCGGCCACGGCCAGGGCCGTGTTCAGCGCCGTCTGGCCGCCCAGGGTGGGCAGCAGCGCGCAGGGGCGCTCCTTCTCGATGATCTTGGCCACGGTGCCGGGCTCGATGGGCTCGATGTACGTGCGGTCGGCCAGCTCCGGGTCGGTCATGATGGTGGCCGGATTGGAATTGACGAGGATGACCTCGTAGCCCTCCTCCTTCAGCGCCTTGAGCGCCTGCGTGCCGGAGTAGTCGAACTCGCAGGCCTGTCCGATGACAATGGGGCCGGAGCCGATGAGCATGATCTTCTTGAGGTCTGTGCGCTTGGGCATTCGTGTCCGCCGCTTGAGGTTGGAAGTTGGCAATATCGGCCTTGCGCCGAAACGCAAGAGATGTACGCGATAAGCATCGCACAGGCAAGTGGCAAGGGCGGGCGGGGGCCCGCACGCCGGGCGGGAGCGCCGGAATCCCTAGGGCGCATTGACAGCGGTGCGGGGCGGGCGTATCAGGCGGTATAGGTGAAAAATGCGTAGTTTGGAGGTTGCCATGCGCACTGTGTCCCAGCTCTCGGCCCTGCTGTCGACCCTGTTTGTCCTGGCCGTGCTGCTGCCCGGCTGCGCGGTGAAAAGTCCCGCCGAGGGCGCGGCGGTGCAGCGCGAGGTCCAGTTCCTGGACTCCTTCAGCTTCGACCGCAAGCTCTCGGCCTCCCTTTCCGCTGGCCAGGACCGCGTGGACGTGCTGTTTCCCGCGGCCATCACGCTGAACAACATCCCCGAGCGCATGGACAAGTGGCTCTCCAAGGTGGAGAAGTTCGGCGGCAGGGTGGAGATCCAGGCCGACACCACGGAACGGGGCTTCATCAGCGAGATCATCGGCTTTTTCGTGAAGGTGTATGAAATGGCCGAGGAGAGCCTGGTCTACGCCCCGGCCAAGGACTACGACGCGCTCATCACCTACAAGCCCGGCTCCGGCCTGGTGACGCGCCTGAGCTTCGTGCGCAAGGGCGCGGCGGCCTGTGCGGACAACGCCACGAGCGGAGCCCCGGCCAGCCCGAAATAGACCCTAAAGGACTTCGCGCGCCGTCCGATAAGACTGGCACGAGAGACAATCCCTTTTGGCCAGGTGGCCGCTCCGGAGCCGGGCTCCGGGGCGGCCTTGGTCTTTTTGGGGCCCGCCGTGCCTACAGCTGCAGGAACATGGGGCTGTTGCAGCTGGGGCAGCATTCCTTGTCGCTGTGGAAGCCGCAGTTGGGGCAGGTGCGCTCCACCGGCGGCTTGGCGGGGTCGGGGGCGCCGCACATGCGGCAGTTCACGAAGTCCGGGCTGTTCTCGGCCTTGCAGGCGGGGCAGGTCCACTTGGGCTGGTCGCTCATGGCGTCCTCCTCTGGCTTTCGTGCAGGGAAAATCCCCAGTACGTCATATCTATGCCGCGCCGGGGGAGGACGCAAGGGGGGGCGCTACAGCAGCAGCACGCCCAGGCCCACGCCCGCCAGCACCACCCAGGGCGGGTCCACCTTGCGGTGCAGGGCGATGGTGGCCCCCAGGAACAGCAGGGCCTTGGCGGGCGACCAGTCCATGCCGCGCGCCAGCTGGATGCCCACGGCCAGGATGAGCCCGCCGAGGGTGGAGAGCACGCCGGAGAGCGCCCGGCGGAAGGGCTGCCAGCCGAGCAGCCGCCCGGCCACGGGCACGGTGAACATGAGCATGAAGAACGACGGGGTGAAGATCCAGGCCCCGCCCGTCACCGCGCCCACCAGCCCGGCGATGTGGTAGCCCACGAAGCAGGCCCCGAGCATGAACGGCCCGGGCGTCACCTGGGCCAGGGCCATGCCGTCCATGAAGGTCTCCGCGCTCATCCAGCGGTGCAGCTCCACTGTCTCGTGGTACAGCGCCGGGAACACGCCGTAGCCGCCGAAGGCCAGCAGGTCGGCCTTGGCCATGGACAGCGACAGCGTGAACAGCGTGGGCTGCCAGGCGAAGGTTGCCGCCAGCCAGCCGAGGCAGAGCAGGGCCAGGAAGCCCACCCCGCGCATGGACACCGGCGTCGCCGGCAGGCTCACGGGCGGGGCGGTCTCGTCGGCGAACGCCAGCGGCCCCAAAAGCGCCGCGCCGCCGATGATCCAGGCCGGGCCGATCCCGGCCAGGAACAGCCCGCAGGCGACCATGGTCAGCAGGATGCGCCGGGGGCCGGTGGCGTACTTGCGCCAGAAGTCGTGCACGGCCAACAGGATGATGCCCAGCACCACCGCCGAGAGTCCGGACATGGCCGACTGCGTGAAGGTGAAGCCCTGCCCGGCGGTGTACAGGGCCGAGAGCCCGGTGATGAGCAGCGTGGCGGGCGTGGCGAAGCCCAGGAACCCGGCCACCGCGCCGGGCAGCCCGCGCAGGATCAGCCCGGTGTAGGCCGCCAGCTGCATCAGCGTGCCGCCGGGGATGGTCTGGCACAGCGACAGCCCGATCTTGAAGGTCTCCGGCGTGAGCCAGCCGCGCCTGAGGATGTTGTCGCGCATCAGCGGCATCATGGCCGGGCCGCCGTAGGCCGTCATGCCCACGCGGAAAAAGCAGCGGAAGATCTCCAGCAGGCTGGGGGGCTGGGCGGGCGCGGCCATGGGCAAAGCCTCAGGGCCGGAGCAGCGAGGCGCGCACCTTGGCCACGGCCTTGAGCCGCGCCGCGGGGAAGGGCTCGGTCTTGCCCTGGGTCAGGTGCGCGTCCTGCGGAAAATAGGCCGCGAACATGCCCGGGGAGAGCGTGAACAGGGCGCCAAAGCGGTCCGGGTGGTGGTAGTCGGCGGCGTCGCGCTCCGGGTCGTAGGGCGTCTTTTCCTCGATCTCCGCCAGGCTGAAGCGGCCCTGCACCTCCGGCCCGGTGAGCGCCACGTGGATGTCCACGTAGTCGCGATGGGCCTCCAGCACGGTGTCCAGCAGGTTCTTGGTCTCGAACTCGAAGACGTTGACGAACACGTCGCGCCCAAGCACCTCGTGCTGGCCGGGCTTGGCGTCCGCCCCCAGGGAGAGCAGGAATTCGAAGGCCGCGCGCCAGGCCGGGGAGGAGGAGTACAGGGTCCAGTTGTCCAGCGAATCGAGGATCATGGGGCCTCCGGTGTGAAGGGTGTGGCGCCCGCGCGGGCATCTCCCCCCGGTCTGTAGGAGTCCGGCGCGGCCGCGTCAAGGCGGGGTGAACGCCCGCGCCGCGTTCCGGGCGAAAAAAGGCCGCGCCCGCCAGGCTGCTGTAGCCTGGCGGGCGCGGTGTTTCGGTCGGCTCGGGCCGGTCCCTACTGGGCAGGGGCCGCTTCGGTCTTCTTGGCGGGCTTCTCGGGCAGCTTGCCGGTCATGGTCAGCACCGAACGCTCCGTGGCCACGGGGCGGTGGGTGGTCTTCTGGCTCAGGCAGTTGACCGGGCAGGCGTCCACGCACACGCCGCAGCCCACGCAGGCCAGCACCGTGAGGGACCAGGACCCGTCGGTCTTGTCCTTCTTCACTTCCAGGCACTGCGAGGGGCACTTGCGGGCGCAGGTGCCGCAGAAGATGCACTTGTCGATGTCATTGATGAGTTCGCCGCGCGCATGCGTGAACGGAGCCCGCACTTCGAACGGGTAGTTCCGGGTGGCCGGGGCGGAGAACAGGTTGGACAGTACGGTTGGCAGCATTTTCATGGCGTCTACCTCTCCGTGCAGCTGATGCAGGGGTCGATGGACAGCACCACCACGGGCACGTCCGCGAAGTCCAGCCCGGGCAGGATGGCGGCCAGGGGCGGGATGTTGGCGAACGTTGGGGTGCGGATGCGCACGCGCTCGAGGAACTTGTCCCCGTTGCCCTTGAGGTAGTAGAAGCACTCGCCGCGGGGCTGCTCCACGCGCTCGATGACCTCGCCCTCGGGCTTGCCCTTGACCTTGGCGGCCAGCTCGGTGCTGTCCAGCCGGTCCAGGGCCTGGCGCACCAGGTCGATGGACTGCAGGGACTCGCGGAAGCGCACGTTGGAGCGCGCCCAGCAGTCGCCGGCGGTCTCCACCACGGGCTCGAAGGCGATCTCGTCGAAGCCCGCGTACTTGAGCTGGCGCATGTCCTGGGCCACGCCGCTGCCGCGCAGCATGGGGCCGGCCGCACCCAGGTCGTAGGCCAGCTGCTTGGGCAGCACGCCCACGCCCTTGGTGCGCTTGCACACGGTGGCGTCGTGCATGATGGTGCTCTGCAGGCTCAGGATGCCCTTTTCCACGTCCACCAGCGTGTCCTTGATCCAGCGGATCTGGCTCTCGTCGAGGTCGGCGCGCACGCCGCCCACCACGTTCACCGAGACGATGACGCGGTTGCCGGTGGTGGCCTCGTTGAGGTCCATGACGGCCTCGCGGATTTTCCACAGCTGCATGAACAGGGACTCGAAGCCGAAGCTGTCGGCGAAGAGGCCCAGCCACAGCAGGTGGGAGTGCAGGCGGTGCAGCTCGCTCCAGACCACGCGCAGCATGCGCGCGCGGCGGGGCACCTCGATGCCCATCATCTGCTCAACGGCCTGGCAGTAGCACATGGAGTGGATCATGGAGCAGATGCCGCAGACGCGCTCCACGATCTGGATCATCTGGTTGTAGTCGCGCTTGGTGGCGAGCATCTCCAGGCCGCGGTGCACGTAGCCCAGGGTGGGCAGCGCCTCCACGACCTTGTCGTCCTCCACCACCAGGGAGAGGTGGATGGGCTCGGGCAGCACGGGGTGCTGCGGGCCGAAGGGGATTGTGGTGCGGGCCATGTTATTGGGCCTCCTTGGTCTTGACGGCGTAGCGGCAGAACGGGGAGGTGGCCGGGGTCTGCACGCAGTCGGTCAGCAGTTTGCCCTGGTAGTCGAGCACCAGGCCCTCGAAGGTCACGCCGAACTGGTCGCGGATCTCGTTTTCGATGAGGAAGGCCCCGAACAGCACGCCGGACACGCTGGGCAGCTTGCCGCCCTTCTTGACCGGAACGCGCAGGTTCGTCAGCTTCAGGTCCTTGTCGAAGTGGTAGAGCACTTCCATGTCGGTCTCGTTCAGCTCCACGCTGGAGAAGGTGACCAGACGCCAGCCGTCGTTCTTCAGCTGGGTCACCTTGGCCACCAGCTCGGCGGGGGCGACGTTTATTGCCTCAATGCTCATGCGACCTCCAGAATCTTGCCCAGCTTGGCCAGGCCGGTCACCACGGCGTCCATGATGGCCTCGGGCTTGGCGGGGCAGCCGGGGACATACACGTCCACGGGAATGACCTTGTCCACGCCGCCCAGGACGTTGGGCGCCTCGCGGAACACGCCGCCGGTGCACCCGCAGGCGCCGATGGCGATGACCAGCTTGGGCGTGGGCATCTGATCGTAGATGTTCTTCAGAACCACCGCGTTGCGGGGGTTGACGGTGCCGGTGACCACGAGCACGTCGGCGTGGCGCGGGTTGCCCACGTTGATGATGCCGAAGCGCTCCACGTCGTACATGGGGGTCAGGCAGGCCAGGGTCTCAATGTCGCAGCCGTTGCACGACCCGCAGTCGAAGTGCATGATCCAGGGCGACTTGACCTGGGACTTCTTCTTGAATGTTCCGAACATGTCTTACTCCAGGTACAACCACACGAGGTTCACCGTGGCCAGGATGAGCACCAGCGGCGCAACCTTGCGCAGCATGGTGCGCCAGGTGAGACGCGCGCTGATGTTGTCGATGACGAGGGCCGCGAACAGGAACGCCAGGGCCGTGGCCACCATCTGGGCCGGGCCGGTGGCCCACAGGAAGGAGCAGATCCACAGGATGACGGTGACGTCGGCCCAGTGGGCGATCTCCAGCAGCGCGAAGTCGCGCCCGGCGAAGTCGGTGTACACGCCGCGCACAACTTCCTGGTGCATGTGGTGGCTGGCCGCGATGTCAAACGGCGACTTGCGCAGCTTGATGAGCACCACGAACAGCAGGCCGGGAACCAGGAGCGGCATCTTGAACAGGAGCGGCTGGCTCTGCGCGGACATGATGGTGTAGGCGTCGAAGCCGCCCGCGGCCTTGGCCATGCACAGGATGCAGACCAGGAACACCGGCTCGTAGGCCAGCATCTGGAAGATCTCGCGCTGGGCGCCGATCTTGCTGTACGGGCTGCTGCCGCAGAAGGCGCCCATGGCCACGAAGCAGGCGCTGGCCGCCTGGACGAAGAAGGCCATGAGCACGTCGGCCCCGGCGGCGAGCAGCACGTCGCTGGCCAGGGACGCCACAAGCGCCCAGCGCACGAACATGCCCTGCCAGCTGCTGGCCGGGGGAATCACTTTGCTCATGAGCTTGCCCACGTCGTAGAACGGCTGCATGAGCGGGGGCCCCATGCGCGACTGCAGGCGGGCGGTGACCACGCGGTCGACTCCGGCCACCAGGCCGCCCAGGAGCGGGGCCAGGATCAGGCCGGCCACGGCGAGGTAGAAGGTGGTCAGATTCATATGGCGGAACCTCCAAACAGGGCGAGCAGCAGCAGCAGCGCGATGGCTCCCGCCACCTTGGTCCAGCGGGCCTCGCCGAAGATCTCGGGAACGTACTGGTTGCCCTCGGTGAGGGTCCAGTTCTTGGACAGGGCACCCACGAAGGTGCCGGGCTCATTGGAAGGCAGGCCGCCGATGTACGGGCTGGCCAGCACCACGCCGCTCTGGCTGCGCAGCACCTTCATGCCCACGATCCAGGCCAGCATGGCCACGATGAACATGGGCGGCATGAGGCCCCAGCCACCGGCCAGCGGATTGGCCAGCTCGGCGGGCAGCAGCAGGGCGTTCAGCCACGGGGCGGCCATGCCCAGGCCCACGGAGATGGCCAGCATGGCCAGGATGGGCCCGCTGGTCAGCGCCGAGGAATGGGCCGGGGCGGTCCCGGCGTTCTTGCCGCTCATCAGCGTGCCGCCGAAGCGCACCCAGCACACCACGCCCAGGGCGCTGCCCAGGGCGATGAGCACCATGGCGATGGGGCTGGCGGTGGCGGCCTCAAGGGCGGCCCACTTGCCAACCAGCATGCCCAGGGGCGGCAGCACCATGGCCATGGCGCCAGCCACCGCGGCAAAGGCCGTGGTGGGCGACTTGGCGATGATGCCGCGCAGGTCTTCCAGGTCGCGGCTGCCCACGGTCTGCTCCATGTCGCCCACGCAGATGAACAGCAGGCCCTTGGTGGCGGCGTGGATGACCAGCAGCACCGTGCCCGCCGCGATGGCGATGGGCGTGCCGATGCCGGCGCAGGCGATGATCAGGCCCAGGTTGGCCATGGTGGAGTACGCCAGGATCTTCTTGGCGTTGCTCTGGCCCATGGCCATGGCCGAGGTGGCGAAGAAGGTGAACGCGCCGACAAGGCACAGCACCTTGCCGGTGGTGGTGCCCTGGAGCACCGGCGCCAGGCGCAGGGCCAGGAACACGCCCACCTTCACCATGGTGCTGGAGTGCAGCAGCGCGGAGACCGGGGTGGGAGCGACCATGGCGCCCAAGAGCCAGGGCTGGAAGGGCATCTGGGCGGCCTTGACGCAGCCCGCGGCGGCCAGGAAGGCCAGGGGCAGCAGCGAGGCGCCGGTCCACAGGGCCGGGGTGGCCAGCTGGCTGATGTCGGCCAGGCCGTGCTGCTTCTGGATCAGGATGATGCCGATGTGCAGCAGGCAGCCGCCCATGGCGTTCATCCACAGGGCGCGGTAGGCGCTCTGCTTGGCCTCGGCGGTGCCGTCGTGGCCGATGAGCAGGAACGAGCACAGGGTGGTGGACTCGTAGAAGGCCGCGAACATGCGCAGGTCATTGGCCATGGCCAGGCCGTTCATGAAGCCCAGGAAGGCCAGCAGCACCAGGAAGAATCCCGGCTGGCGGCTGACCTTGAGGTGCAGGTGCTCCTCGTGGTGCTTCATGTAGGGCAGGGCGAAGATGGCGATGAGCGAGCCCGCGAAGCAGACCACAAGCATCAGGGCCAGGGACAGCCCGTCCACGACCACGGCGTTGGCCGGAGCCTTGGGCAGGGGAGCGGCGAACTCGCTGGCCCCCGCCAGAGCGAGCTGCGCCAGGGAGAACAGGATCACCAGACCGTGTTTTTCCTTCAGACCCATGAGCAGGAAGAAGGCGGGAAGCACGAACGCCGCGGCCTCGGCGATGTGCAAAGCGGTTTCCGAAGCCAGGAAGCCAGGATTCACCGTAAACGGCGCCTGGGTAGCCAGAGCCAGACCCCCGACGGCAAGGGCAGCGCCCGTTGCCACCACCAGCGCCGTGCGCACCGCCTGTCCGCGAAGGACGAAGCAGGCGAGCCCGGCCACCAGGGGCCAGAGAACCAAAAGTCCAATGTACGCCTCAGTCATTTTGATGAAACCCCCTCAAAAACATAATGAACTTTACCTGGACGTTGGCACTTAGCTGATTTCGGCCTCCTTTGGAAGCGCAAATTTCTCCTAAACTCATACGTTTTGCTATGATTTACAAAAAACGGGTGCCAAAACGTGAAGCACGACCCCCCGTGCGCCCTTGGGAACCGTGGATTTTCGCGTTTGCGACGAAAAATTACGGCGCAACTACGTAAATTTTAATGCAATAGACGAACAGGATAGCGGATATGAGCGGGGGGTATGAATTTGTGGCGGGGCGGAGAACTGGAGTGCGGAGAGCGGCGGGGCGAGCGGAGCTGGAGGGACGTCAACCGGCCTTGCGCACCAGGGCGGTGAGCGGGGGCCGGGTGCCCGCGGGCAGGGGCGAGTCGGCGTCGGCCGCGCGCACGGCGGCCACCTGCGCGGTAAGCAGCACGGTCTTGCCGTCCTGGGACAAGAACTCCACGGCGTCGCCTTGCGCCAGGCCGTCGCGCGAGCCCAGGGTGAAGCTGGCGAGCAGCCCGTCGTCGGTCTTCTGCACGCGCACAACCTGGCCCAGGCCCTCGGCGTGCAGCGCGGCGGCCAGGCGGCGGGAGAGCAGGGTGGAGGCCACGCCGAAGGCCACGCCCAGGGGCAGCAGCGCGGTGGCCAGGGCAAAGGGGCTCACGCCCAGGGTGCGCGTGGACAGGGAGAGCGAGGCCTGGTCCAGGGCGCGCTGGTCCGGGAACACGCGCATGGTGAAGTGCTGGGTGAACTTGGGCGAGGTCTCGTTGCGGGCGGAGAGGCTCACGGGGTAGTCGCCGGGCGCCAGGGTGGCCGGGGCGCTGACCTCGGCCCGCCAGAGCTGTCCGCCCAGCCAGAAGCCGGAGTAGGTTTCCTCCAGCCTCAGCCCCAGTTCGGGAGCGCCGGACTTCAGGAGCAGATGCTCCAGCTTCTCCGCCCCGGGGGGCATGTTTCCGGAAATCTTGAGGCTCTGGCCCGGCAGCAGCTCGCTGACGCTCGGGTCCTTGCGTCCCCCGGCCTGGGTGCCGTCCATCAGGCAGGCCAGCACCAGGAAGAGGCTCGCGGCGCCCAGCCATGCGGCCAGGTTGCGCCATGCGGCCAGAGTGTGTCGACCCATTACTCGGCCTGCCCGGCGGCGGGGCTGGCGTTCTGGATGGGCAGGGCGGAGCGCAGCCTGCGGTAGCCGAGGATGCCCAGGACCAGGGTGGGCAGGAAGGCGCTGAAGAACGTCTTCATGAAGGCGGGGGTGAAGGCGTCGGGGTTGGCGGCGGCGGCGCTCATGGCCACGCACAGCTCGATGAGGACGACCAGGTCGATGCCCAGGATGAAGAGCTTCTGGCGACCGTTCATGCGGATGGTGGGGGCGTTGTCGTCATCGTGAAACAGCATGCCGGACTCCTTGGTGGTTGATGCGCTGCCTGTTCGTTTGTGCGCGGCGGGCCGGTGAGAGAGGGCCCGGCCCGCCGCGGCTTTCAGAGAGGGGGACTACTTCTTGAAGATGTTGGTCTTGCTGATGTTCATGAAGCGCAGGGCCTTGCCTTCTTCCTTGTAGTACACGCGGGCTTCGTCGCCGGCGTCCCAGGTGCTCTCAGGCATGGCGAAGTACTCTTCCGGCAGGGAGATGACCGACAGGGTCTTCTGGCGTCCGGAGTAGATGGTGATGGTCTTCTTTTCCTTGTCGATGGCCGGGAACTTCTTGGCCTTTCCGGCTTCCTTGTCGAACACCAGCGGGTGTTCCTTGTCAATGTTTTCCTTGTAGTCGACCATGGTGAAATCGATGGTCTTGAAGCTCTGGCTGGCCGGGTCGAAGATGGTGATCTGGTTCTTCTTGTTGTCGATCTTCATGCGGCCGCCGGCCTTGGGCTCCGGGCCCATCTCCGCGGGGTCGCTCGGCATGACGTAGGTCACCGGCGGCAGGTAGGTGTAGTCCGGGTTCTGCGTGTCGTTGGCCTTGTCGCGGATCATGACCATGGTCTTGGTCTGGGGATCGTACTTGATCACGCGGCCCTGGTCGACCTTGCCGTAGTCGGTGCAGCCCAGGAGCAGCAGCATGGGCAGGGCGGTGAGGATGGTGCGCCACAGGCTTTTGCGGGTCATATGGTGTCTCCTTCTATCGCGTTGTGTGTTGTGTCGCCAGTGGGAGCGCGGCGGGCGCGCCAGCTAGCCCTTGGCCGCCTTGGCGGCAAGCTCATCCTTGCAGCCCTGGATGAAGCGCACCAGGATGTACAGCGACAGGCCAGAGACGACCGAGAGAACCACCGCGGTGGACACGTCGTCCAGGATCGGCAGGCCGAACTGCTTGGCCGCGAGCTTCAGGATGATGGAGACCATGCAGCCGATGACGGCCAGGCCGAAGGCGTAACGGATGCCGTAGCCCTTGATGTACTTGGTGGCCACAGCGCCCACCTGCGCGCCCATGGAGGCGCCGATGAGCATGATGACGGCGGCCACGAGTTCGGTGCGGCCCTTATAGGTGTAGGTTCCGGCGCCGTACAGGCCGGAGATGGCCACTTCGAACAGGTCGGTGCCGACGGCCACGTGGGTGGGGCAGCCGACGAGGTAGATCAGCGAGGGCATGCGGATGAGGCCGCCGCCGATGCCCAGGATGCCGGCCAGCCAGCCGGTGAGGAAGCTCACGAACACGGGCAGCCACATGGAGCAGTAGATGCCGGCCTCGTTGAAGTGCATCATGGGCGGGATCTTGATGGCGTGGAACTTCTTGTGCCACTCGACGCCAACGGCCTCGGAGGCGTCGCGTCCGGCGGCGCGCATCTCGGCTTCCTTGCGCTTCTTCACGTTGATGTCATGGAACACCATCCAGGCGATGCCAGCCAGCAGGCCGATGTACATGTAGCGGACGACCTTCTCGACGTTGCCGAGTCGTTCCAGCCACATGATCATTTGGGCTCCGATTTCGAAGCCGATGACCGTGCCGAAGAGCATGATCAGGCCCAGCTTGTAGTCAACGTTGCCGAACTTGCCGTGCCGCATGGTGGAGATGAGGCTCTTGCCCGCCATGTGGGCGATGTCGGTGCCGATGGCGAAGGCCATGGGGAAGCCCAGGATGTTCAGGCCGGGGGTGACCATCCAGGCGCCGCCCATGCCGAAGAAGCCGCCGATGATGCCCACGCCGACACCAAGGATGATGAGGCCGGGCCAAAAGATTTTCACGCCTGCGATGGGCATGAGAACGTACAACCATTCCATATCGCACTCTCCTCTTTGTTGGCCCGGTTTAGTGCCCGACGCTGCCGCGGGACTTCAGGTCAATGCCGATGAAGCTCATCAGGAAGTCGGCGAAGACGCCGAAGATGACGCCGATGATGGGGATGAGCACCATGGTCAGCAGGGCGAAGTACAGGTGGCTCTCATTGTAGAGGTTGGTCCACCAGGCCTCCCAGCCGGTAAACTTGCGCGTGTCCGCCACGATGACGACGTTTTCGATCTTGCCGCCACCTGCCGCCAGAACGAATTCCGGCAGCGCGATGGTCAGGAGCATGAACCAGGTAAACAGCTTGGCGATGCGGATTTTCATGCCTTTGCCTCCCTCTGTCTTGTTCTCGGGATGACCCCGAACCTTCCTCCAGCCAGTGTGCCACGTTGGCGCTGTGCGAGTCGTGACCGCCGTGGAACCGGTGTCCGCGCCTTGCCTTGCGCGACATGAAAGATATCAACATCCGTGCCACGCGATCGGCATGATGTTATTTCGGTAGGTTGAGCGTATTGTGATTCGTGTTGTTTCGCGTTGTCTCGCATGGTTGCACGCCGTTTTTCGCATAGAGTCTAGAGAATTGCCTCGCGATGACCTTGGTTGGGGGTGGTGTGGTTTCGTATTTGTTGCAGGTGTGATATTGTGCTTATTAACCAGAAATTGTTTGGTTTGTGTTGCGATCGGCCACGTGTCTGGCATGGTCTTGGTCCGCTTTCGTTTCGTGTTTGGCTGGTTGTCCGGTTCGTGACATGGTTCGCTTTTGTCGCCTGGCAAGCTCGTTGATGTCTTGAAAATGCGAAGAGAATTCTGCGCTGGGGCGAGGAATTGCTGAAATGCTTGACATATGTGTGTGATTTAGGTAGTTGCGAAAATGTCTGTGGGATGGGGTGGCGTCGTGAAAGCGCGCAATCCCGGGCGGGACGGTTCCGGTAGCCGTCTCCTTGTCGAGCCAACCTGTCGGAGGCGGCATGGTCTGGGGAGCGTACAGGGCCAAGGCGGAATATGCTGCGGGAAGATTGATCTTCTCGTCCTGGAGCGTGCGCAGGAAACTGTTGTTCTCGCTCATCCCGTCGGTGCTGCTGGTGCTCTTCGTCACCGGCTACGCCACCAACCGCATTGCAGCCCGGTACCTGACCCAGGCCCTGGAGCGCACCACCCAGACCCAGAACCTGGCCCAGGTGCGCGAGATAGAGGGCGTGCTGGAGTATTTCCGGGTGGCGGCCCTGGAACTGGCGGAGGGCCAGCGCGATCGCGACGACCTGGAGGCCGCCTTCCGCAGGCACGAGCGCCAGCATCCGGGGTACGTCAAGGAAATCGCCTACCTCTCGCTCAATCCCAAGGAGACGCGGCTCTACCTGGGCCGCGCCTCCGGCCTGGCGGAGGTCCCGGCGGACCAGCGCTCCTTCATCAAGAACAGCCCGCTCACGCCGCCGGGGCCGCTGCTCGGGTCCACCCGCGGCGTGGTGCAGCTCTCCAATCTGGTGGAGGCCGTGTACCCTGCCAGCCAGCAGGGTACGGTACACCAGGCCAGCTCCATCTCAGTGCTTCGGCTGGTCACCCCGGTGTTCGACGCCACCCAGACCCTGCGCGGCCACCTGATCCTGGGCATCAGCGCGCTGGAGCTGCGCAACGTCCTGTCTTTGTACAATTCTCCCAAGTCGCCCTTGTATGCTTTTCCGCGCACCAGCGAGCTGCGCTTCAGCTTCCTGTTCGACGACCAGGGCTGGATTCTCCTGGAGTCCGAAACCATGGAGGAGTTGGAGAAGCCTCTGTCCGTGGAGGATTCGCGCTCGGGCATGATGGGGGATTTCGGCACTCCGCTCTATGAGCGGGCCTTCCGCCCCTCGCCCAAGAACGAGAACTACTGGAAGATGGTGGTGTCCGTGCAGGCCGGCCAGCACGGCCTGGCCGAGGGCGCGCTGATGCAGGACTCGGAGCTGTTCTCCACCGGCCAGCAGATCGTGGCCTATGCGCCGTTGCGCTTCCGGTCCAACCCCGGCAAGCCCCCCGTGGTCTGGGGCGGCGTGGCCTATGCGGACAAGACCCGGCTCACCGATGTGGCCGAGTTCCGCCATCTGGATGTCATGACCATCATCGCGCTCGGGGCCATGGTGCTCATCGCCGCGCTCATCTCCGTGCTGGCAAGCCTCATCACCCGGCCCATGCTCAGGCTGTCCGCCGAGATCAGCCAGCTGCTCAAGAGCGGCGAGCTGCGCACCCTGGACATCCAGGATCTGGACCGGGAGACCAGCTCGCTCAAGAACGCGCTCAACGAGCTCATGATCGCCGTCATCGAGCAGAAGGAGCAGATCCGCATCCGCGACGAGCACATCCACCACGTTCGCCAGCGCCAGAGCGTGTCCTTCGACGAGCACGTGCCCGCCAGCGTGGGCTGGCGGCTGGTGGGCGAGATTCCGGACCTGGTGGGCCAGAGCGCGCCCATGCAGCAGCTCCAGAGCTCCATCCTCAAGGCCGCGCAGAGCGACGCCGATGTGCTCATCGTGGGCGAAACGGGCACGGGCAAGGAGCTTACCGCCGAGGCCGTGCACAAATTCAGCACGCGCTCGGGCATGCCCTTCATCTCCATCAACTGCGGCGGCTTGGACGAGAACCTGCTGCTGGACACCCTGTTCGGCCACGTGAAGGGCGCCTTCTCCGAGGCCCACGGCGACCGCAAGGGCGCGTTCCTGGCCAGCGACGGCGGCACCCTGTTCCTGGACGAGATCGGCACGGCCTCGGACAAGGTGCAGAAGGCGTTGTTGCGCGCGCTCTCGGTGCGCCGGGTGCGCCCGCTGGGCAGCGACCTGGAGATCGAGTTCAACGTGCGCGTCATCGCCGCCACCAACGTGGACCTGCTGGAGCTGGTGCAGTTGGGCAAGTTCCGCGACGACCTGTACTACCGGCTCAAGGTCATCACCATCCAGACCCCGCCGCTTAGGCAGCGCAAGGACGACATCCCGCTTCTGGCCAACACCTTCCTGAAGGAGGCCTCCGTGCTGGCCAACCGCCAGGGGGTCAGCCTTTCGCGCGGGGCGCTGGAAAAGCTCATGAACCACGAATGGCCGGGCAACGTGCGCGAGCTGAAAAACTGCATCACCCGCGCCGTCACCTTCACCGAGCGCGACGTCATCTTCACCGAGGACCTCGAGTTCGACGGCCACGTCATCTCGCCGGACTGGACGGGCAGGGGCGCGGCGCTGCCCGCCGCCATGTTCGGAGGGCTGGACGCCCTGCCGACCGATTCCGGCCAGGGCCCGGCGCCCCAGGGTGCCGGCGGTGCGGGCTGGACCCGGACCGAGGCCGGACAGCCGCCCGCAAGGCCCGAGGCCGGGCCGGAGCTGACCGCCCGCCAGCGCCAGGCCCTGGAGCTGGCCCGGGCTGGCGCCAGCTTCTCGCGAACCGATTTTCAGCAGAAGGTGGGCGGCGGGCTTTCGCTGCGCATGGCCCAGTATGACCTGCAGGACCTGGTGAAAAAGGGCCTGCTGGTGAAGGAAGGACGCGGCCCGGCCACGCGCTACCGGCTGGCGCAGCCGTCCGAGCGCTGAGGCGAACCGGACTGGGGGGAGCATGCAAAGCGACATCCTGGACTCCCTGGCCGCGCTGTGGCGGCTCGTCACCGGGCGCAAGGCCGCGCCGCCCCAGGGCTCCGATGCCCTGAGCGCGGGGTTTCGCCTCAAGTATTCGCATTTCCAGCGCCTGCTCGAATCCAACAGCGAGCTCCTGGACATCATCGCCGACCTGGAGCAGAAGCTGTCCGGCCAGGGGCTGGTCACCATCTCCCACGTGAAGAAGCAGTGCGCGCGCACGGTGTTCCACGCCCTGCGCATGACCACCAGCTTCGAGGGCCTGTCCGGCCGTGAGCAGCCGGAGCTGCGCGCCCTGGTGGCCAGCCTGCAGGATGCGGTGGCCGAACGCCTGGCCGAGCGCAGCTTCGTCCAGAACGGCCCGCTGGTGCTGGACTACTCGCGCGTGACGGCCTCGGACTACGGCGCCGTGGGCGGCAAGAACGCCAACCTGGGCGAGGTGAGGAACCGCGCGGGCCTGAGGGTTCCGGCGGGCTTCGCCGTCACCACCTCGGCCTACGCGCTGTACTGCGCGCACAACGAGCTGCCCGAGGGCATACGCGCCGCGCTCATGCACGTGGACCCGGAGCGGCCCGAGACCCTGGAGCAGGCCAGCGAGGACATCCAGCGGCTGTTCCTGAACGGGACCATGCCCCATGAGCTGGCCCAGGCCCTGGAAGGCGCCTGGGACCAGGCCTTCGGGCAGGGCGAGGGCGCGCAGGTGCTGGTGGCCATGCGCAGCAGCGCCCTGGGCGAGGACGGCGACATCACCTACGCCGGGCAGTACCTGTCCGTGCTGGGTGTGGAGCGCCGCCGCCTGCAGCAGGCCTACCGCATGGTGCTGGCCAGCCTGTACACCCCGCGCGCCATCTACTACCGCACGGTCAACGGCATCATCGACGACGACATCGCCATGAGCGTGGCCTGCGTGGCCATGGTCAGCCCGGTGAGCGCCGGGGTCGTGTACTCGCGCCATCCCTCCCGCCCCGCGGGCCAGCCGGGGCACGACGGCGTGCTCATCAACTCCCTGTGGGGCCTGGGGCCATACGTGGTGGACGGGGTGATCCGCCCGGACAGCTTCCTGGTGGACCGCGCCTCGCTGGAAATCCTTGAGCAGTTCATCGCCAGCAAGGAGCGCATGCTCGTGGCCTCGGAGCGCGGCACCCTGCAGGACGCGCCGGTGCCGCCGCAGCTGGTGGATCGGCCCAGCCTGAGCCCGGAGCAGATGCGCGAGCTGGCCCGCGCCGCCCTTGCGCTGGAGGAGCACTACGGCCAGCCCCAGGACGTGGAGTGGGCCCTGGACGCCCAGGGGGCGCTGACCATCCTCCAGGCGCGGCCCCTGCACATCTCCGAGGCCTGCGCCGAAGACGGGGTGGAGCTGCCGCCCGGCGTCACTGCGCTGTTCTGCGGAGGGGAGAGCGCCCAGCCCGGTGCGCGCTCCGGCCCGGCGCACCTGCTCAACTCCCCGGACGACCTGCTCGCGGTGGAGCCGGGCGCTGTGCTGGTCATGCGCCATTCCTCGCCCAAGTACGTGTCGGCCTTCGGCAAGGCCAGCGCCATCGTGGCCGAGGCGGGCAGCGTCACCGGGCATATGGCCTCGCTCTGCCGCGAATTCGCCATCCCGGCGCTGTTCGGCGTGTCCGGGGCCATGAGCCGCTTTTCCCAGGGCCAAGTCATCACCGTGGACGCCACCCACAACCGCATCTTCGAGGGCCGCGTGCCCGTGCTGGAGGAGCGCCTGGCCCCGCAGCGGCCCAAGGTCCGCGCCACCCCGGTGCACGCGCTGCTCTCGGACCTGGCCCGGCTCATCACCCCGCTGAACCTCACCGATCCGCGCGCGCCCCAGTTCGCGCCCGCCCACTGCCGCACGGTGCACGACCTCATGCGCTACGTGCACGAGCGCTCCTATGGCGAGATGTTCAAGCTGAGCGACGCGGCCTCCAAGGCGGAGGGCGGGGCCAGGCGGCTGCGCGAGCGCACCGGGCTTGACCTCTACGTCATCGACCTGGGCGGCGGGTTGGCGCCCTCGGCGGAGGGGCGGCTGGACATCAGGCTCTCCGACATCAGCTCGCGGCCCTTTGTCTCGCTCATCGAGGGCCTGGTGCTGGGCGACGAGCACGCCAACACCCCGCGCCCGGTGCAAATGAAGGGCCTGGCCTCGGTCATCGGCCAGCAGATGCTGCAGAATCCCCTGGCCGACGGCCAGCGCTTCGGCGACAAGAGCTACGCCATCGTCTCGGACAAGTACGTGAACTTCAGCTCGCGCATCGGCTACCACTACGGCATCCTGGACAGCTACTGCGGCAACACGGAGAGCAAGAACTACATCGCCTTCTCCTTCAAGGGCGGCGCGGCGGACGAGGTGAAGCGAGCCCGCCGCGCCAGGGCCGTGGGCATCATCCTGGAGAGCCTGGGCTTCGAGGTCTCCGTCACCGGCGACAAGGTGGCCGGGCGGCTGCAGAAGTACGGGCGCGAGGAGATCATCGCCAAGCTCTGGCTCATGGGAAAACTCTTGCAGTTCACGCGGCAGACGGACATGCTCATGACCAGCGAGGAGGCCGTGCGCCAGCTGGCGGACTGCTTCCTCTCGGGCAACTACGTGCTGCACGGCTTCTGCCCGTTGACGGAGAAGCGGCAGTCCTGAACCCACCATCAAGGAGCACAGCGCGCATGCTCACCTTCATCCTGGGCGGCAACAAGTCCGGCAAGTCCGACTTCGCCCTGAAAGAGCTGGAGAAATGCCAGGGCCGCTGCGTGTTCCTGGCCACGGGCCGGGCGCGCGACCTGGCCTTCCGCAGGCAGATCGCCGACCACCGCGAGCGGCGCGACCCCTCCATCCCGGTCATCGAGGTGGGCTGGGACCTGCCGCGCGTGCTGCTGGCCGCCGCGCGCGAGTACGACGCCGTGCTGGTGGACAGCCTGGACTTCTGGCTCTTCGTGTGCAGCCAGGAGCAGCACGAGGGCGAGCTGACCCAGGCCCTGCTGGACATGCTGGACAAGGGCCTGCCCGCCCGCGTCATCATGGTCTCCTGCGAGATCGGCTTCTCGCCGCTGCCCGCCTCGGCGGAGGGCAGGTCCTTCCTCAAGAAGCTGGGCAGGCTCAATCAGGCTATTGCGGCCCGCGCCCAGGAAGCGTATCTTGTGGTCGCAGGCTTGCCCCTCACACTCAAAAAGGCGAATAATGGCGGCGAACAAGCTGACTGACGAGAAACTCCAGGCGCTGTACTCCCTCCTCAAAAAGGAGGAGCGCTGGCTCATCGTCATCAACGCCGACCCGGACTCCATGGCCTCGGCGGTGGCGCTCAAGGCGCTGCTGGCGCGCCGGGTCTGCGATGTCGGCATCGGGCACATCAACGAGATCAAGCGGCCGGACAACCTGGCCATGATCCGCTACCTGCGCGTGCCCGCCCGCAAGCTCATTCCCAATCTCATCGCGCAGTACGACCGCTTCGCCCTGGTGGACTCTCAGCCGCACCACCACCCGGAGCTGGAAAAGCTCAAGTATTCCGTTATCATCGACCACCACCCCCTGCTGCCGGACAACCCGCCCCAGGCCGAGCTGGTGGACGTTCGCCCCAAGTACGGCTCCAACAGCGCCATCCTCACCGAGTACGTGCAGCGCGCGGGCATCCGCCCACCCAAGCTGCTGGCCTCGGCGCTGCTCTACGGCATCAAGGCCGACACCCAGAGCTTCCAGCGCAAGTTCGTGGACGCCGACATCAACGCCTTCAAGTACCTGTCCAAGTACGCCGACCACGCGCTCATCACGCGCATCGTGCGCAGCGAGTACCACCTGGAGTGGATGCGCTACTTCTCCCGCGCGTTCTACAACCTGCGCCGCATAGGCACCGGCCTGTGCGCCCACCTGGGCAAGGTGGGCAGCCCGGACATCATGGTGGTGGTGGCGGACTTCTTCATGCGCGTGCACTCCATTTCCTGGGACGCCGTCTCCGGCATCTACGGCGACACGCTGGTGGTCATCCTGCGCGGCGACGGCATCCGCAAGGACATGGGCAAGTTCGCCTCCTCGGTGTTCGGCGAGCTGGGCAGCGCGGGCGGCCACAAGGGCGCGGCCAGGGCCGAGATTCCGCTGGAGGCCCTGGACGGCAAGGACCCCGAACTCTTCGTGCTCAAGAAACTTTCGCGCGGCAAGCCCACGGGATTCCAGCGCATCTAGGACCCCATGCCCCCAGTCAAACCCCGAGTCAGTCCCGGCGGCGTGGAGCCGCTGTATCTCGTCGACGGCACGAGCTTCCTCTACCGCGGCTTCTACGCCTACCCCGACCTCAAGCGCGCCGACGGCATGGCCACGGGCGCCATCTTCATCGTGCTGCGCATCCTGCTGCGCATATTGCGCGAGGAAAAGCCCAAGTACCTCGGCTTTTTCATGGACGGCAAGGGGCCGACCTTCCGGCACGAGCGCTTCGCCCCCTACAAGGCCCAGCGCCCGGCCATGCCCGAGGGCCTGGCCGCCCAGATCGAGCCCCTGCGCGACGCCGTGCGCATGCTGGGCCTGTCGCTCACCGTGAGCCAGGGCGTGGAGGCCGACGACTGCATCGCCTCGCTGGCCGCCGCCCACCACGAGACGCGCCCCGTGGTCATCGTGGGCTCGGACAAGGACCTCAAGCAGTGCCTGACCTCCTCGGTGTACCTGTGGGACCCGGCGGGCAAGAACGAGAAGCTCACCGGCGAGTCCGAGTTCATCGCCGAGACGGGCATCCGCCCGGCCCAGTGGCCGGACCTGCAGGCCCTCATGGGCGACAGCTCGGACAACATTCCCGGCCTGCCCGGCGTGGGGCCCAAGACCGCGCTCAAGGTCATGCAGGATTTCCCCACGCTGGAGGACATCCGCGAGCGCATGGCGGAGCTGCCCGAGAGCTTCCGCAAGAAGCTGGAGGGCCGGGTGGAGGACGTGTTCCTGTACCGCGAGCTGACCCGCCTGCGCACCGACTGCTGCCCGGACCTGGGCCTGGAGACGCTCAGCGTGCGCCCGCCCGAGGTCGGCCCGCTGTCCGATTTCCTGCGCGAGTACGAGTTCCGCAGCCTGCTGCGCGAGATTCCCGCGCCCGCCCAAACTTCCGACGCCGCGCCCGTTGCCGCGCAGGGCCAGGCCTCGCTGCTGGGCGATGCCCCAGTTTCCGCGAAGGCCCCGCGCAAGTCCACGCCCAAGGCGAGCGCCCAGCCGCAGCTGCTGCTCTTCGGGGCGGCGACCGAACCCGCCCCGCTGTCCGCACCCGCCGCCGAATCGAGCCTGCCCGTGACGGACGTGCTCGCGCCAGGGGGCCTGCCCGATTTTTCCGGCCGCGTGGTTGGCCTGGTGCCGCTGGAGCTTCAGCCCGACGGGAAAGCGGGCTTCCGCATCGCCCTGGAAGGGGAGACTCAGGAACGCGAGTGGCGCTATCTGGGGCCCGTGCCGGGGCTGATTGAGCGCCTGCAGTCCGCCAGCGCCGTCGCCGCGCCCAGCGTGCAGGAGCTGCTGCGCCAGGACCCGGCCTGGGACGGGGTGCCGCTTGCGCTCTGGTTCGACCTGGGCCTGGCCGCCTACCTGCTGAACCCCGAGGACCGGGGCTACGGCTTCGACCGCCTGCGCCTGGCGCTGTATTCCGCGCCCGATGGCATGGAGGAGGGGGCCACCTCCGAAACGCCCGACGCCGACGCAGCGGAGCCTTCGCCGCACCCGCAGGCCCAGGGACTGGCCGCGCTGGCCTGCCGCCGCCGCTTCCTGAAGCGTCTGGCCGCCGCCGGGCTCTCCGACCTCATGCGCGACCTGGAGCTGCCGCTCATCCCGGTGCTGGTGGGCATGGAGCGCCGGGGCGTGCGCATCGATTTCGCCTCGTTCAAGGCCTTCCTGGACGAGGTCACCGCCCAGGTGGAGGGCCATTCCGCGCGCATCCAGGAGCTGGCCAGCGCGGCGGGGCAGACGCCCTTCAACGTGCGCTCCAGCCAGCAGCTGGCCGCGCTGCTCTTCGACAAGCTGGGGCTGAAGCCCGCCGGGAAGACCCCGGGCGGTGCGCTCTCCACGGGCAGCGAGGCCCTGGAGAAGCTCATGGACCAGCACCCCATCATTTCCGAGGTCCTGGCCTTCCGCAGCGTGGAGAAGCTGCGCTCCACCTACCTGGAGCCGCTGCCGCGCCAGGCCGACGCCCAGGGCCGCCTGCACACGCGCTTCAACCAGCTGGCCACGGCCACGGGCAGGCTCTCCAGCTCCGGCCCGAACCTCCAGAACATCCCCATCCGCGGCCCCCAGGGCAAGCGCATGCGCGCCTGCTTCATCGCCGATCCCGGCAAGCTCCTCGTGGCGGCGGACTACTCCCAGGTGGAGCTGCGCGTGCTGGCGCACTTCTCCCAGGACCCCGCGCTCATCGACGCCTTCCGCCACGACGAGGACATCCACAGCCGCACGGCGGCCCTGCTGTTCGACAAGCCCGCCGGGGAGGTCACGCCCGACGAGCGGCGCGGGGCCAAGACCATCAACTTCGGGCTGATCTACGGCATGGGCCCGCAGAAGCTGGCGCGCGAGCTGTCCATCACCACCAACCAGGCCAAGGAGTTCATCGCCCGCTACTTCGAGAAGCTGGGCACGCTCAAAGCCTTCTACGAAACGCTCATCGAGGACGCCCTGGTGCACGGCTACGTCACCACCCTGGCCGGACGCCGCCGCCTGCTGCCGGAGCTGCACTCGCGCAACCAGCAGGTGCAGGCCCAGGCCCGCAGGCAGGCGGTGAACACCGTCATTCAGGGCAGCGCGGCGGACGTCATCAAGCTGGCCATGCTGAAGGTGCACGACCACCCGCGCCTGCGCGAGCTGGACGCCCGGCTCATCCTGCAGGTGCACGACGAACTGCTGCTGGAGGCCCCGGAAGCCGCCGCGCCCGAGGCCGCCGGAATCCTGGCCGGGCTGATGCAGGATGTGGTGGCCCTGCGCGTGCCCCTCAAGGTCGACCTGGGCACCGGGCGCACCTGGGCCGACGCGCACTAGGTGGGGGGCTGTTTCAAAACGCGTCTTTTGGCCCCTGGCTTCGTCAGCCAAGCCCTTCCTCGCCAGGAACCAAAAACCATCGTTTTGAAATCAGCCCGGAAGACCAAGAGCAACCCGCAAAAAACAAAACCGGCCCGCCTGCATCGTGTGCAAGCGGGCCGTTTCTTTTGGGATAGGGCAGGGCGGCTAGGCGCCTTCGATCTGGGCGGCGGTCTTGCCGAAGCGGCGCTGGCGGCCCTGGTAGTCCTCCAGGGCGCGTTCCAGCTCCTCGGGGCCGAAGTCCGGCCAGAGGGTGTCGGTGAAGTAGAACTCCGCGTAGGCGGCTTGGAACAGCAGGTAGTTGGACAGGCGTAGCTCGCCGCTGGTGCGGATGATCAGGTCCGGGTCGGGCTGGCCAGCGGTGTACAGCTCGCCCGCGAAGGCCTCCTCGCTGATGCCCTCGCCCGTGAGCCCCTTGGCGGCCAGGGCGCGGGCGGCGCGCAGGATCTCCTCGCGTCCGGAGTAGTTGAGCGCGAGGTTCAGCGTCATGGTGGCGCACTTCGCCGTCTTGGACATGACGTGGGACAGCGCCTGGCGCACCAGGAAGGGCAGGCCGTCCATCTCGCCCAGCACCTTGAGCCGGATGTCCTGGTCCAGCAGGTTCTGCAGCTCGCCCTTCAGGTAGTCCACCAGCAGGTCGAACAGCAGGCCCACCTCCTCCTTGGGGCGCGACCAGTTCTCGCGCGAGAAGGTGTACAGCGTGAGGTGTTTGACCCCAAGCTCGCGGCAGCGGGTGACGATGGCCTTGGCCGTGCGGGTGCCCGCGCGGTGGCCCTCGCTGCGCGTAAGTCCCCGGGCGGTGGCCCAGCGGCCGTTGCCGTCCATGATGATGGCGACGTGCGCGGGCACGCCGGATTTGTCCAGCATTCGGCCTACAGCTCCAGGATTTCCTTTTCCTTGGCCGCGAAGGACTCGTCGCACTTCTTGATGGAGTCGTCGGTGAGCTTCTGCACCTCGGCCTCCAGCTTGCGCTGCTCGTCCTCGGTGATGCTCTTGTCCTTGAGCATCTTCTTCAGGCCTTCGTTGAGGTCGCGGCGCACGTTGCGCACGGCCACCTTGGCCTCCTCGGTGAACTTCTTGGCCAGCTTCACCAGGTCCTTGCGGCGGTCCTCGGTCAGCGGCGGAATGACGATGCGGATGAGCTTGCCGTCGTTGACCGGATTGAGGCCCAAGTCGCTCTTCAGGATGGCCTTTTCCACGGCGCTGAAGGCGCTCTTGTCCCAGGGCTGGATGGTGATGGTGCGCGCATCCGGCACGGAGACCGAGGCGATCTGGCTGATGGGCGTGGGATTGCCGTAGTACTCGGCCACGATGGGCTCGATGAGCTGGGCCGAGGCCCGGCCCGTGCGCAGGCGGGCGAATTCCTTGGTCAGGCTCGAAAGAGCCCCGGTCATGCGTTTCTTGCCGTCGTCGATGACTGCGTGCATGGCTTAATTGCCTCCTTCAACGATGGTTCCGATGTTCTCGCCGGCGACCACGCGGCGGATGTTGCCTGCCTTGAACAGGTTGAACACGATGATGGGCATGGCGTTGTCGCGCGCCAGCGCGATGGCCGTGGCGTCCATGACGCCCAGGCGCTTCTCCAGGGTCTCCATGTAGGTCACGGTGTCGTAGCGCTTGGCGTCGGGAAACTTCTTGGGGTCCTTGTCGTACACGCCGTCCACCTTGGTGGCCTTGAGGATGGCCTCGCACTTGAGCTCCATGGCGCGCAGGGCGGCGGTGGTGTCGGTGGTGAAATAGGGGTTGCCGGTGCCGGCCGCACAGATGACCACGCGGCCCTTCTCCAGGTGGCGCACGGCGCGGCGGCGGATGTACGGCTCCGCCACTTCCTTCATGGTGAAGGCGGTCATGACGCGGGTCTGGCAGCCCAGCTTCTCCAGGGCGTCCTGCACGGCCAGGGCGTTCATCACCGTGGCC
This sequence comes from Pseudomonadota bacterium, assembly GCA_023438245.1. Lineage (GTDB taxonomy): Bacteria > Desulfobacterota > Desulfovibrionia > Desulfovibrionales > Desulfovibrionaceae > Humidesulfovibrio. Next base: position 40,584 of record JAEXRD010000036.1, read on the forward strand.
AGCATGCCCATGTAGTCGGCCTGGGCGCGGTCCATGCCCTGCTCGCTGGCGGCCATGCCGCGGAAGATGTTGCCCCCGCCGATGACCAGCGCCACCTGCACGCCCAGGGCGGCCACGTCGGCGATCTCGCGGCAGAAGATGCCGCAGGCCTTGGGCTCGATGCCGAACTGCTGCTCGCCCGCAAGGGCCTCGCCGGAGAGTTTCAGGAGCACACGCGAGTACTTGAGCTTGTCCATGCATCCTCCATGTGGGTGCGGCCAGTGTTGTAGTCAGGACCCAGCGAAACAGGCGACCGGATGGATGCGCCCGCTTGCCGGGCGCAGTATGCAACGGCGGCGGGGAGAACGCCACCCCCCGCCGCCAAAAAAAACGGGCCTTGCGGCCCGTTTCGTTTATTCCTCGGCGGCTTCTTCTTCGGCCCCTTCGCCCAGGACCAGGCGGCTGAACCGTCCGATCTGCATGTTCTCGCCCAAGACGGCGATGAGCTCGTTCAGCAGATCCTTGATGGCCTTCTTGTCGTCCTTGATGAAGGGCTGCTCGAGCAGGCACACTTCAGAGTAGAACTTCTTGATGCGGCCGTCGACGATCTTCTCGGCGATGGCTTCGGGCTTGCCTTCCTGCATGGCCTGCTGCTTGAAGATCTCGCGCTCCTTGGCCAGCATCTCGGCGGGCACCTGGTCGGGGCTGACGCACACCGGGCAGGCCGCGGCGATCTGCATGGCCAGGTCGCGGGCGAACTCCTTGAACTTGTCGTTCTTGGCCACGAAGTCGGTCTCGCACTTCAGCTCGACCATGACGCCGATCTTGCCGTTGGAGTGGATGTAGGAGCCGATGACGCCCTGGCTGGTGGCGCGGCCGGCCTTCTTGGCGGCCTTGGCCAGGCCCTTCTCGCGCAGGTACTGGATGGCCTTGTCTTCATTGCCGCCGCACTCGACGAGGGCCTTCTTGCAATCCATCATGCCCGCGCCGGTCTTCTCGCGCAGGACTTTCACCGCATTGGCGCTGATCTCAGCCATGGTCTACTCCTCCTCGTCGCCCTTGGCGGCGACGGCTTCCGCTTCGACTTCCTTCACGGCAGCGCCCTTGGCGGCGCCGGGGGCGGCGTCCTTGCGGGCGGCCAGGCCTTCCAGGCAGGCGTCGGCGATGTGGGTGGCGAAGAGCTTGATGGCGCGGATGGCGTCATCGTTGCCCGGGATGACGTAGTCGATCTGGTCGGGGTCGCAGTTGGTGTCCACCACGGCCACGACGGGGATGCCCAGCTTGCGGCATTCCTTCACGGCGATGTGCTCGCGGTTGGGGTCGATGATGAAGGCGACCTTGGGGGCGTCGGTGAGGTCCTTGATGCCGCCCAGGGCGTCGTTGAGCTTCACCACCTCGCGGCCCATCTGCACCACTTCCTTCTTGGGGAACTTGTGGATGGTGCCGTCGGCGAACATGGTCTCCAGGTTCTTCAGGCGGTCGATGCTCTTCTTGATGGTCTGGAAGTTGGTGAGCGTGCCGCCCATCCAACGCTGGGTCACGTAGTGCATGCCGCAGCGCTCCACCTCGGCCTTGATGGCCTCCTGGGCCTGGCGCTTGGTGCCGATGAACAGCACCTTGCCGCCCTGGGCCACGGTGTCGACGATGAAGTCGTGGGCCTTCTGGAACAGCTTCACGGTCTGCTGCAGGTCGATGATGTGGATGCCGTTGCGCGCGCCGAAGATGTAGGTGCGCATCTTGGGGTTCCAACGGCGGGTCTGGTGACCGAAGTGGACGCCGGTCTCCAGCATCTGCTTCATGGTGACGTAAGCCATAAATCCTCCTGGGTTCTACCTCCGCCCCGACGCATGATTCCTCCCCGGACCATCCGGGGCACCCAGCAAACTGTCGGGGCGTGCGATTTTGAGAAACAGGGACTCATACGCCGGAATCCGGCGCATGGCAAGCGAAAAAGCTTCGGCGGAAGCGGCGCGCTACTGCATGGCCGAGGGGTCGGCCCCGCCCTCGTCCACCACGGGGTTCATGAGGAAGCCCACGCCGTCGATCTCCACGGTGACTTCCTCCCCCGCGCGGACCGGCCCGATGCCCGGCGGGGTGCCGGTGAGGATCACGTCGCCGGGCAAGAGCGTCATGATGCGGGAGACGTAGCTGACCAGCATGTGCGGGGAGAAAGCCATGTCGCCGGTGAAGCCCTCCTGCCGGACCTGGCCGTCCACGCTGACGCGGATGCCCAGGCCGGAGGGGTCGCCGGGGTCGGTCTCGATCCACGGCCCCACGGGGCAGAAGGTGTCGAAGCCCTTGGCCCGGCACCACTGGCCGTCGCGCTTCTGGAGGTCGCGGGCGGTGACGTCGTTGGCGCAGGTGTAGCCGAAGATGTGCGCCGCGGCCTGCGACTCGCTGACGTGGCGCGCGGTTTTGCCCATGACCACGGCCAGCTCGCCCTCGTGGTCCACGCGCTCGGAGATGGAGGGGATGACGATGGCCTCGCCCGGGCCGATGAGCGAACTGGGCGGCTTGAAGAACAGCACCGGCTCGTCCGGGTCGGGCAGGCCCAGCTCCCGGGCGTGCTCGCGATAATTGAGCCCCACGCAGACGATCTTGCTGGGCCGCACCAGGGGCAGCAGCTCCAGGTCGGCCAGGGCCAGCTCGTCGGGGATGCCGGGCTCGCGGTTCAGGCAGCGCACGCTCTCCGGGCTGGTGATGACGGCGTAGAAGGCGTGGCCCTGGTGCCGGACGCGGATGATGCGCATGGGAAGCCTCCGTGTGGAAAATGGGGCCGGGCTAGATGGCGATGATGAGCGGCACGACCACGGGGTCGCGCTCCAGCACCTTGCGGAAGAAGCGCCTGAGCGACCCGCGTACGCGCTCCTTGAGCCGCTTGATGTTGCCAGCCCCGCCCATTTCCACTTCCTCCAGAACCACGCACTTGGCGTCCTCCAGGAGGTGGGCGTACTGCTGCTCGAACACGAAGCCCTTGCTCACGATGTCCGGCCCAAGCGTGATCTCGCCGGTGTCCTTGTCCACCACCAGGAGCACGATGACCATGCCCTCGCCCGCCAGCAGCTGGCGTTCCTTGAGCACGCTCTGGCCCACGTCGCCCACGCCCTTGCCGTCCACCAGGATGCGCTCCGCGGGCAGGGCGTCCTCCAGGCGGATGCCCTGGCTGAGGAAGGTGATGGGCTGGCCGTCCTCCAGCACGATGGCGCGCTCGGGCGCCACGCCGCATTCCTCGGCCAGGCGCTTGTGCTTCACCAGGTGGCGGTACTCGCCGTGCACGGGGATGAAATACTTGGGCCGCACGGTCTCCAGCATGATGCGCAGCTCCTCGCGGTGGGCGTGGCCGCTGGCGTGGATGGCCTGGACCTTTTCGTACAGCACCTCGGCCCCCAGCTTGTACAGCCGGTTGATGACCTTGGTGATGGCCAGCACGTTGCCGGGGATGAAGCGCGAGGAGAGCAGCACCAGGTCGCCCTTCTTCACGCGCACCTGCCTGTGCTCGTCGTTGGCCATGCGCGAAAGCGAGGCCAGGGGCTCGCCCTGGCTGCCGGTGACCAAGAGCACCACCTTCTCGTCGGGCAGGTCGAGGATCTCCTCCACCTCCAAGAGGGTGCCGCCGGGAATGCGCAGGTAGTCCAGCTCGCGGGCCATTTCGATGTTGCGCACCAGGCTCTTGCCGGAAATGGCCACCTTGCGCCCGCAGGCCGCGGCCAGGTCGAAGATCTCCTGCAGGCGCTGGATGTGGCTGGAGAACAGGGTGACGATGATGCGGCCCCGGCTCTTGTCGAAAATTTCGCGAAGGCTGGCCTGGATTTCGCGTTCGGTGAGCGCGAAGCCCTCGCGCTCCACGTTCGTGGAGTCGGAGAACAGCAGCTTCACGCCCGGCTCGGCAAAGCGGCGGATGGCGTCCAGGTCGGTGGCGTGGCCGTCCAGCGGGTTGCGGTCGATCTTGAAGTCGCCGGTGTGCACGATGCGGCCCACCGGGGTCTCGATGCCCAGCGCGTGGCCCTTGATGATGGAGTGGCAGACCGGGAAGAAATTGAAGGCGAAGTCGCCGATTTCGACGCGCTGGTTGTCCTTCACGGGGCGCAGGTCGGCCTCGATGCCGCGCTCGGTGAGCTTGTTTTGCACCAGGGCCAGGGTGAAGTCCGAGCCGTACACCGGCACGTCCACGTGCGGAAGCAGCCAGGGCAGCGCGCCGATGTGGTCCTCGTGCCCGTGGGTGAGCACGATGGCCCGGAGCCGGTCCTTGTTCTCCAGGATGTGGTCGAAGCGCGGAATGACCACGTCCACGCCGTAGAGGTAGTCCTCCGGGAACATCAGCCCGCAGTCCACCAGCACGGTGTCGCCCGCCGTGCTGAAGGCCATGCAGTTCAGCCCGATCTCGCCCAGGCCGCCCAGCGGATGGATGGTCAGCTCGCCCTTTCCCGTGGCCATGTTCAGCTCCTTGCCAGTTCCTGGTAGGCCGTGTTCATCATGGCGTACATGTCGTCCTTGAACTGCTCGCGGTCCTTCAGCGTGTACTTGCTGGTGTCCACGGGCGGCAGGGCCTTCAGGCGCACCGGCTGGTCCGGGTTGAAGAATAGACTCTTTTTCGGCAGCAGTTTGCCCGTGCCCTCCATGACCAGCGGGGCCACCGGCAGCCCGCACTTGAGCGCCAGCACCATGCCGCCCACCTTGAAGTCCAGCAGCTTGTCCTGGCTGGGGTTGCGCGTGCCCTCGGGGAAAATCAGCGGGGAGATGCCCGACTTGGCCGACTCCACTGCGGCGTCCAGGCTCTTCATGGCCGCGCGGCGGTTCTCGCGGTTGAGCGAGATGTGGCCCGCGTTGCCCAGGGCCTTGCCGTAGATGGGGATGCGGAACAGGCTCTCCTTGGCCACGAAGCGCATGTGGTAGTCCCACAGCGCGTCGAACAGGATGGGGATGTCGAACAGGCTCTGGTGGTTGCACATGAACACGTAGTGGCCCTTGGGGTCCAGTGCCGAGAGGTCCACCTGCACCTTGATGCCCGCCAGGCGTAGCATGCCCCGGCCGTACACCTTTCCGAAATAGTCCTTCTCGTCCAGGGTGGCCTTGCTCTGGTCGAGCATGAGCTGGCGGACGCTGTAGTAGATGGTGGCCGGAACCAGCAGGAGGAAGAAGCGGAAAATGCGCAGCATGGCCTTCCTTTTTGTCGATGATTTCCCCGTCCCTACTCGAAAACCCGCCCCCGCACAAGGCCGGGCGGGAGAGGGGCGGGCGCTCCGGCCCCTATGGACGAAAGAGCCAGCGGGTCGCCCCGCTGGCTCCTGGATCGGTCGCATGTTCGAGGCGTTTCGCTCGCCGGGATTTGGGGCTGTTTCTCAAAGGATGCATTTTGTTCCCAGGCGAGGAAGGGGGCGGGCCGGTGGGGGGGGTAGCACACTGGCGGGGCCGCCCCCGCACCCGCCCCAAGC
>JAEXRD010000059.1 GCA_023438245.1 Pseudomonadota bacterium
GCCCTTGACCCCCTTGGCTATGGCCTGGGCCTTGGCGGCGTCCTTGGCCGTGCGCACCATGCCGATGAGGTAGACCTTGCCGCCGAAGACCTCGGTCTCGACCTGGGTGGCGCTGATGTCCTTGTCCGCGATGAGCGCTGTGCGCAGCTTGGCGGCGATCTCCACGTCGGCGGCGGTGGTGTCTGTGGGGGCCTCCCAGTGGGTGGCCACGCCCTTGACGCCGGAGGCCTTCTTTGCGGTGGCCACGGCGAAGTTCTTGAAGTTCTCGTCGGCCAGCTGGCCCAGCAGCGTCACGCGGCGCAGGTAGCAGTAGACCTTCACCGCGAGCGCCTGCCTGGGGTTCTTCTCGGCCAGGGCGGCCTTGATGCCCAGCGCGATCTTCTTGTCCGCGGCGATGTCCCGCAGCTTCCGCTCGTCGCGCGCGGCATCGTAGACGCTGGTCCAGGGCACCGCCACCGCTCCGGTGGCGAGGTCGAGGGGCAGGGCCGTGGCGGGCAGGCACAGGACCAGGGCGACCGCAAGGGCGGCCGGGCACGCGCGGGGGCATCGCATGGCGGACTCCGGAACCAGGGGTGGCGAAACGTCGCGCGGGACTATGCTCCCGCTCCCCGGGCCGCGTCAATGCCGGCCCGGAGGGGGCGCGGGGGCTGAGCCGGGCGCCTACTTCCTGGTGGGGATGAGCAGGCTGGTGACGGACGTGACGCCCTTGACCCCCTTGGCTATGGCCTGGGCCTTGGCGGCGTCCTTGGCCGTGCGCACCATGCCGATGAGGTAGACCTTGCCGCCGAAGACCTCGGTCTCGACCTGGGTGGCGCTGATCTCCTTGTCCGCCACGAGTGCGGCGCGCAGCTTGGCGGCGATCTCCACGTCGGCGGCGGTGGTGTCGGTGGGGGCCTCCCAGTGGGTGGCCACGCTCTTGACGCCGGAGGCCTTCTTTGCGGTGGCCACGGCGAAGTTCTTGAAGTTCTCGTCGGCCAGCTGGCCCAAAAGCGTCACCTTGCGCATGTAGCAGTACACCTTCACCGCGAGCGCCAGCTTGGCGTCCTTCTTGGCCAGGTCGGCCTTGATGGCGGTGGCGATCTTCTTGTCCGCGGTGATGTCGCCCACGCTGCGCTCGTCGCGCGCGGCGTCGTAGATGGCGCTGATGGGGTTGAGCTGGGCGGCGGCGGGCGCGGCGTTGAACAGAACGGCGAAGAGCAGCACGGCGAGGATTGCGGTTGCGGCTGTGCGCATGTTGGGCCTCCTGCGTGGGTTTCCGGATGCTGGAACAATGCTCCTTCCCCGGGGCGGAGTCAATGCCGCCCGGTGTTTCGAGGCGCTGTTGACCGCCCGGCGCGGACTGGGTAGTGTGCGCCCCCGACCAAACCAATCATCCGAATCCATCACCCGAGGTGCCCCATGACCCAGTGCCATTGCGGCAGCGATAAGCCTTTCGAGCAGTGCTGCGGCCCCATCATCGCCGGAACCATCCCCGCCCCCACGGCGGAGGCGCTCATGCGCTCGCGCTACAGCGCGTACGTGGTGGGCGACATCCCCTACCTGGAAAAGAGCCTGGCCCCGGCCGAGCGCCACGACTTCGACCCCGAGCAGGCCAAGGCCTGGAGCGAGACCAGCAAATGGCTGGGCCTGACCATCCACGCCACCAAGGATGGCGGCGAGAACGACCAGACCGGCCTGGTGGATTTCACCGCCAGCTTCGAGTACCAGGGCGCGCGCCAGGACCACCGCGAGGTGGCCAAGTTCGAGCGCCTGGACGGCGTGTGGCACTACACCGACGGCCGCATGCGCAGCCACGACCCCGTGGTGCGCGGGCCCAAGACGGGCCGCAACGACCCCTGCCCCTGCGGGAGTGGGAAGAAGTTCAAGAAGTGCTGCGGCTAGCGGGCCTTGGGCCTGCTTAAAAAAGCGTCTTTCGCCCTCTGGGCGGCGTCATGAATCGGCCTGGGCCCAGGGCTGCACCATCAAAGTGCTCTCCCTGGCCCCAGGCCGCTTCCTTTCTTGCCAGGGAACGAAAATCATCTTTTTGAGACAGGCCCCGAGAAACCGAGAGCCATGCCCTGAAACGAGAAGGGGCGGACCGTTTGGCCCGCCCCTTTTTCCTTGGCGTCGATGTCCGGCGGTGGTCATTCCGCCCAGTGCGCCGAGAGCACCTCGTCGTGGCGCACGTGGCGGTCGGGCACGATCTCGTAGCGCTCGTCGCCGGGGTAGAGCACCGCGGCCTCCGGCTCCGGCCCGGCAAAGGCCCGGATGGCCTCCCAGTCCTGCCAGTAGGTCACGAGCACGATCTCCACGCTGCCGGACCGCATGGCATGGCAGGTGGCGCCGGTGCGCTCCAGCACCTGGTGGCCCAGGTAGCCGGGAGTGGCCTGGGCCTCGCGCACGCCCGTGCGCTCCAGGTGCTCCAGGAACCCTTCCCTGTGCCGCACGGGGCACAGGCAGTGCCATTGCCTCGCGATCATGCCTGTCCTCCGCCTGCTAGGGCTTCTTCAGGATGCCCGGGTGGTGGGCGTCGCCCTGCTTCTTGATCTTGTGGCACACGAAGCAGTTGCCCTTGGCCCCCATGGGCGCGGCCAGCTTCTGGTACTGCAGCGGCTGGATGGCGTGGCGCGGGGCGTTCGTGGGGTAGAGCGCGTGCTGCGGGCCGTGGCAGGCCGGGCAGGAGAGCGCGCCCGCCTCGTCCAGCCTGCTCTTGAAGCGCTCGTCGGCCTTGCGCGTCCAGTTGTTGAAGCCGCGGCTGGGGTCGGGGCTGCCGTAGTCCTTGTGGCAGGCCAGGCAGTCCGGGGTTTGCAGCCAGGCCGTGCGCGGGGCCACGTCCTTCCTGTCCATGAGCTGCGGGGTGATCTGGCTGATGAGCTTCTTGGCTCCGCGCTTGTGCGTCTCGGCCTCGCGCTTCAAGAGGCTCATGGCGTGGTCTTCCAGCGGGCCGTGGCAGGTGGTGCAGTCCAGCCCGCGCTCGAAGTGCAGCCCGCGCTGGAAGCGCGTGGCCCCGTCGGCGCGGCTGGGATGGCAGGCGTCGCAGGCGTCCGCGCCCTTGCCCTTGAGGATGTTCGCATGGAACCCGTGCAGCGCGGAGGAGATGGACATCAGGTCGCCCCGGCCCTCCTTGCCGTTCAGCGGGTCGGCGTGGCAGGCCACGCACTGTACCGGCTTGCCGCCCCTGGCCTGCGCGGCGAGCTTGGTGCGGTTCAGGCGGTCGTGGATGCGCAGGATGTTCATGCCCGTCTCGCCGCTGATGTCGCCCTTGGCCCTGCTGGCGGCATCACCGCCGCCGTGGCAGGAGGCGCAGGCGATCTCGTCGGAGACCGGCAGGGGCGAGCGCGTGCGGCCCAGCAGCGCGCCGGTGGCCTTGTCCTTGGCCTCCACCGTCACCAGCGGGTAGGGGTTCAGCTCGCCGTTCTGCTTGCGCGGGGAGACCATGATGTTCGCGGCCTGGAACCAGTCGCGGCCCTCCAGCAGGGTCATCGCGCCGCTTCCGGCGTTGTCCTCCACGCTGTAGGTGATTTCCACCCCGTCCGTGACCTTGGAGGGGAACTCGTCGCGCTTCACCAGCTGGGCGTTGAGGTCGCTGCCCGCGGCGCGCAGCACGAAGGCCCCCTGGGACTCCACCACCATGTTCAGGCCCAGGCCCGGCCAGGCCAGCAGCACGTAGGCGTCCTTGTTCGGGTCAAACGGCGGGATCTCGGCCTCGCCGCTGGCGGGGTTCAGGGCGGCCAGGCCCTGGTCCTTGCGCCCGGCCAGGTCCTCCACAAGGTAGGCGGCCAGGGCCTCGCGCTCGGCCTGGTTGCCTATGAACGGGGGCATGGCCGGATTGACGCGGGAGAGCGCGCCGATGAGCCCGGTCATGCCGCGCGTGGTCAGCGTGGCGGCCCAGGGCTTGATGTCGTTCATGGGCCCGCCGATGGAGTGGCAGGCGGCGCACTGGTGCTGGTAAAGCTCCGCGCCCGCGGCCAGCCTGTTCTCGGGCGTCACCTCGCGGATGCGCGCCCACTTGGCCGTGGCCAGGTAGCCCTTCTCGGCGGCCTGGGCCTCGGCGCTGGCGAACATGCCGTTGGAGTAGACAAGGCCGTGGATGAGCCAGGGCTTGCGCGCGGCCTCGCGCACGAACTCGAAGCTGCCGATGAGCCCCCAGCCCGTGAGCACGATGACGAGCGCCAGCGGGAAGCGGATGCTGCGCGGGCTCTTCACCGCCAGGGCCAGCGCGCCCAGGGCGGCGGCTCCGGCGAAGTACAGGAAGTCCTTGAGGAACCCGGCGATGCGCGCCGAGCGCAGCAGCACCATCTCCTGCTGGGCCTGGGGCAGGGCCTGGATGTACCACCAGCCGCTGGCGACGGCGCCCAAGAGCGGGATGAGCGTCAGCACGGCGCACAGGCGCACCATGCGCTCGCGCGCTTCCTCGTCCTCAATCCGCGTGGCCGTGACGAACCCGAACAGCCCGGCCAGGGCCAAGGCGATGCAGGAGCGCAGGGCCAGCTGGGGCCAGAAGCTGGGGTTGAAGAACCCGTCCCAGAAGGCGTGGGTCTCGGCCCACCTGCCCGGGGTGAGCATGAAGCCGATGATGCCGTTGATGATGAACAGCGAGAGGAAGGCGAAGAGCAGGTAGAGCCAGCCCACGCGCAGGTGGTCGCGGGCCTCCAGTTTGTCGAAGCCGTAGTAGTAGACCAGCAGGGCCACGATCTCGGCCAGGAAGAACACCCACTCCGCCGCGAAGGCGTACACGAAGGTCTTGATGAGCGTGCTGGTGGCCTGGGGCGAGAGCAGCCCGATGGTGAACCAGATGCCCACGCCGGTGACGCCGCCTGCCACCATGGTCACCAGCATGAAGAAGCGCGCGTGGCGCTTCACGTGGGCCAGCATGGCCGGGTTGCCGGACTTGCGCGCGGCCAGCTCGGCCAGCACCAGGTACAGGCCGCCGCCCACGGCGAAGTGGGCCAGGTACACGTGGAAGGTGCCGATGAGGGCGATCCAGAAGCCGCCCGCCAGGGCGGTGAGTTGCCAGATGGGATATTCCATGGCCTAGCCCCTCCCCTGCGCCCTGGTGTAGAGCCTGACCATATAGACAATGAGCGCCAGCCCGAAGGCCAGCGAGCCCGCGAACAGCAGCACCGGCCCGGCCTCGCCGGAAACGGGCAGGGACGAGGCCTGCCACAGCGGGGCCAGGGTCAGCGTGCGCACCTCGGCGCGGGACACGGCCATGGCCAGCACGGCGGCCAGGGTCAGCGCCGCGGCCTGGGGCGGGTTCTTGCGTATGCCCGCCAGCAGCCCGGCCAGCGCCAGCGCCACGCCCACGGCCAGCGAGCCGGTGGCCAGCGGGCTGCCGCCCATGAAGCCCAGCATGACGTTGCGGGGCAGGGCCATGAGCAGCCAGCCGCCCACCAGCAGTTGCAGCATGGTGATGCGCGTGAACCAGGCCAGCCCGTGGTCGATCCAGTCCTGGCGGCGCTTCTTGGCCCCGATGAGCGCGGCGTACAGCCCGGCGACGGCCGGCGCGGCCAGGATCATGTGGACGTAGCGCGGCCAGAGCGTGGGGTCGGAAAAATTGAGCAGCGTGCCGCGCGGGTTCTCGGCGTAGCGGGCCCAGGCGTCCAGGCGGATCATCAGCGTCATGTTGTTGGACAAGAGCAGCCCCATGGCCAGCAGGCAGGCCAGGGAGAACAGCAGCGCCAGCCGCGAAAGGCCGGGCGCGTCGTGGGCTTTGGCGTCGCTGGCGTACAGGCCGTAGTAGCCCGCGATGACCAGGGCGATGCCCGAGAGCCAGAACGCGGCCATGAGCACCGAGCTGGTGTACAGGAACTGGCCGTACAGCACCTGCACGAAGAGCAGCGGCGGCACGCCGAAGTTCACCGTGAGCGCCAGGGTGGTGGGCAGGCGGTGGCCCAGCTCGGCGGCCAGATCCTCGTGCCTGCCCGTGATCTTGCCCCAGGCGGCGATGATCGCCGAACCCACGGTGAGGTTCATGAACACGATGTGCAGCGCGAAGGTGGCGACAAGCATCGTCTCGATGGCCGTCCAGTGCGAGGGGATGGCCTCCGCAGCCGGTATGAGCGCAGCCGGTTCCATGTGCATTCTCCTTGACGGATTTCTATAAGCTGGCAATACACCGGGAGGCGGGGCATGGCAACGGATTCTACGTATTTCGTGTTTCGACACGGACCGCCAAGGAAGGAAATGGACACCCTCATCCTGCTCGACGTGGGCAACACCAACGTCAAGATCGGCATCGCCCGCAAGGGGCCGTGCCCGCAGTGGAGCATCACGGCCTCCTACGCCCTGCCCACCGCGCCCTCCGGCAACCTGGACACCTCGGACTCCTGGGGCCTGAAGCTCCTGGACATCTGCCGCGTGGAGGGCGTCACGCCCGGCCAGGTGGTGGACATCGTGGCCTCCTCCGTGGTTCCGCCCATGAACCCGATCCTCTCCCGCGCGGCGCAGAGGTTTTTCGGCCTGCGGGTCAGCTACGTCCCCGGCGCTGCTCCGGAGGGGGTGCCCCTGCCCATCGAGAACCGCTACGCCCGCCCGGCCGAGGTCGGCGCCGACCGCCTGGTGACGGCCTTCGCCGCCCGCCAGCTGCTGGCGGCCCGGACCTTCATCGCGGTGGACTTCGGCACCGCCACCACCTTCGACTGCGTGCAGGAGAACGCCTACCTGGGCGGGCTCATCTGCCCGGGGGTGCTTTCCAGCGCGCGGGCCCTGGCCACGGGCACGGCCAAGCTGCCGCACATCACCCTGGAGATCGACGAGAGCGCCCTGCGCGTGGGCCAGAGCACCAGCGAGAGCCTGAACCAGGGGCTGATCCACGGCTTCGCGGCCATGGTGGAGGGCCTGCACGTGCGCCTGGCCAAGGCCCTGGGCGAGGAGCCCGCGGACGTGCCGCTCATGGCCACGGGCGGGTTCGCCGCGCGCGTGGCCCGGGTCTGCCCGGCCATCGCCGAGGTGCGCGAGGACCTGCTGCTCGACGGACTGCTGCGTGCCTGGCTCGCCGCGCGGCAGGAGAGCTGAGGCCGCCTCCCGAAAGTGTCTTTTGCCCCCTGGCATTGTTGCGAGCCGGAGACGGCCCGCCTGGCCCCGGCCTCTCCCCTTGAGCCCTCCGAAGGGGGCCGAAGGGGCCGCGGAAATGTGGCAGGAATGCCTTTGAAAGCGCAAAAAAATAGTGCTATACACCCCCAAAGTACGCATCCGAATTCATCCAACGGACACACAAACCCAGGAGAACATATGAGCACCATCGTTGCTGTTTGGGCGCGCGAGATTCTCGATTCCCGCGGCAATCCCACCGTCGAGGTGGAAGTCACCTACGAGTCCGGCGCGTCCGGCCGCGCTGCCGTGCCCTCCGGCGCCTCCACCGGCACCCGCGAGGCCCTGGAGCTGCGCGACGGCGACAAGAAACGCTTCGGCGGCAAGGGCGTCACCCAGGCCGTGAACAACATCCGCGAGGAGATCGCGGGCGCCGTGGTGGGCATGGACGGCCTGCGCCAGGTTGCCCTGGACAACGCCATGATCGACCTGGACGGCACCGAGAACAAGGGCCGCCTTGGCGCCAACGCCATCCTGGGCGTTTCCATGGCCAACGCCCGCGCCGCCTCCAACTTCCTGGGCCTGCCGCTGTACCAGTACATCGGCGGCATCAACGCCAAGCTGCTGCCCGTGCCGCTGATGAACATAATCAACGGCGGCGCGCACGCCCCCAACAACCTGGACATCCAGGAGTTCATGATCCTGCCCCTGGGCGCGGAGACCTTCGCCGACGCCCTGCGCATGGGCGCGGAGACCTTCCACCAGCTCAAGAGCATCCTGGCCAAGGACGGCCACGTCACCAGCGTGGGCGACGAGGGCGGCTTCGCCCCCAACCTGAAGAGCCACGCCGAGGCCCTGGAGTACATCATCCGCGCCATCGAGGCCGCGGGCTACAACCCCGGCTACGAGATCGCCCTGGGCATGGACTGCGCCGCCAGCGAGTTCTTCGACAAGGGCAAGTACAACCTCAAGGGCGAGGGCAAGATCCTGTCCAGCGCCGAGATCGTGGACTACTACGCCGACCTGGTCTCCCGCTTCCCCATCGTCTCCATCGAGGACGGCATGGCCGAGGGCGACTGGGAGGGCTGGACCAGCCTGACCGACCGCATGGGCGGCGAGATCCAGCTGGTGGGCGACGACATCTTCGTCACCAACCCGGACATCCTGGCCGAGGGCATCGAGCGCGGCGTGGCCAACTCCATCCTCATCAAGCTCAACCAGATCGGCACCGTCACCGAGACCCTGGACACCATCGAGATGGCCAAGCAGGCCGCCTACACCACGGTGGTGTCCCACCGTAGCGGCGAGACCGAGGACGCCTTCATCTCCGACCTGTCCGTGGCCGTGAACGCCGGGCAGATCAAGACCGGCTCCCTGTGCCGCAGCGACCGGCTGGCCAAGTACAACCAGCTGCTGCGCATCGAGGAGGACCTGGAGGACGAGGCCATCTACTACGGCCCCATCCTGGCCGAGAGCTGGTTCGCCCACGAGCACGAGGAAGAGTAGAGAGCTGCTGAAAGCAGAGGTGTTGAAATGAGAAGGCCCCGCAGAAATGCGGGGCCTTTTTGATCATGTGCTGAGAGGAATTATTTGCCTCTGAATTCCCACAGGAAACGCGGGAAGCTCCAGCATTCGATGTTAATGCCTGCGCATATTGTTGGGATCTTTTTTTTATATGGAGAAGTGGCAGCCTTTGGAAGCTCATCTGATACGACAATTCCCCCGCATGTGAGTGCATGAGCAATAACAAACGGGTCCGCGCCGATTTGTTCGAGCAAGTTCTCTGGCACAGGGTCGCCATATTGGAGCAGTACGGTCTGGAGGGAGGGTAGAGCTGACAACGTGGGGAGAAACAAAGATTGCTTGTTGCGTTTAAGCCAGTCTGGAAGTTCATCGCTTCCCGCATTAAGTTCTTCAAAGACGGATTCAGGTATGGCAATTAGCTTCGAGTCGCCTAATGCTACCAGCCAATCCCAGAAGTCCATTCCAATTCGCATAGGAAAATCTGTGCGGTTGGCTTTGGCAAGGATATTTGTGTCAATTATGTGCATACAAGACCTTGTCAAAGCGACTTACCGGTATGCGTAATATTCGTGCGGCTTCTTGGTACGTAATTCTTCCGTCGGCAGCAGCCCCTGTGACGGTGTTTAACATGTGCTCTCCGAGCCTGTAGTAGTCTAGCTTATTACGGCTTGGGCCACTACCGGAGTCGCGCATGCGCTCGCGATATTTCTTCCATATTTCGTGATATGCCCTTATTAGGCCACTATATGTGTCGCTGCTGATGTAGTCAAAGTCAAGCATCCTCCTTGCTACAACTTCTTTGCTTACCTTGAAAAGTTTAGATAGATCGTCAATCGCCTCCTCAGCGGTGGAATACTTTGTCTCGTCGAGGGAATTTTTCAACTCGTTTTCTGGGACCAGGAACTCAGCCGCGATAGCGTTACATTGCTTTTCCCTGTTCGGCTGAGATGGGAGACCATGAGAAAAAGCATTGAGATTAGATATTCCGCTTTCCCCGATCCAGAGGTGGGCAAGTTCATGGAGAAGTGTGAATAGTTTTGCAGCGTTTGTATCGTTGGAGTTTATAACGATTAATGGGGCTAGCTTGTCGGCGAAAGCAATGCCCCGAAATTCTTCGGTAGAAATCTTGGTGTGGTGGCTTCCGAGGTCCCCTTCGATTAGAACAAAAATGCCAACGAATTGAATTCTCGCCCTCAACACTCGCAGGAGTTCTTCGCTGCTGGGGAGCGTTTGCTGGTCAGAGAAAGAGAAATTGAGGGTTTTACGCATCGCTTTGACGACAATCTTAGCGTCTCTCGTGTCGCAGGCAGAGCCAATGAAGCGGATGGGCTCTTTCCCCTCAAGCTGCATTATTTCTTTGAGTTCCGCATGCCGGGCTTCAAGCCTTCGCTTGAAGGCTGCAAACTCTGGCGTGTCCCTTTGCCGGGATTTGCTCCCAATAGTACGGAAGTCCGCTAAGTTGGTTTGCTTTGCGGGCGGAGAGAGAAGAAAGAAAGTAGTCAGAGGTCTACGGTATGCTGCTGCAAGGTCTTCAAGCTGCGGGAGTGTGGGAGAGAGCGCGCCATTTTCCCATGCCTTGAGCCTGTCGGCGGGTGTTTGTTGCTCTTTCTCGTCCTTCCGCTTTCTCGGCGCACTTATCCCCGCGCGCTCAGCCGCTTCATCCAAAGAGAGGCCAGCTTCGAGACGAGCCCACCTGAGCAGGGCGGGGTTATAAGGTATGGGCTGCTTGTCCATGTTGCGCCTATAGAGGTTATCATGCCACACCAATATCAAATTTAATCATGCCTCATCTTAAGTACAGAAGCAAGAAGTGCTGCCCTGCCCCCCCTTGCCAATCCCCGCCCCCTCGCCGTATCTCCCAGCCATGAACCTCCGCATCTCCCTCCTCATTCTTCTGGCCCTGGCGATCTTCCCGGCCCTGTCGTTCGCCGCAGATTCCGAACGCCCGGACCTGGCCAAGCACTTCGAGGAGCGCGGGCTGGTGGGCACGTTCGTCGTGCAGGGGCCGGAGGGCCTGGTGCGCGTGAACGCCGGGCGCGCGGCCCAGGGCTTCCGCCCGGCCTCCACCTTCAAGATCGTCAACGCGCTGGTGGCGCTGGAGAACGGCGTGGTGCACGACACCGGGCATGTGCTGCGCTGGGACGGGGTGAAGCGCGAAGTGCCCATGTGGAACAGCGACCTGACCATGAACGAGGCCTTCCGCGCCTCCGCCGTGTGGTACTTCGTGGAGCTGGGCAAAATGAACGGCCGCGAGCGGCTGGCGGGGGCCATGCGCGAGAGCGGCTACGGCAACGCCGACGCCAGCGGCAGCGACCAGTTCTGGCTGGACGGCCCGCTGCGCATCAGCGCCGACGGCCAGGTGGCGTTTCTCTCGCGCCTGTTGGCGGGCAAGACGCCCTTTTCCGCCCGCTACCGGGGGCTGGTGGCGCGCATGATGCTTTTGGAGCAGGCCAGCGCGGAGAACGGCCCCTGCGAGCCCTGGGCGCTGTTCGGCAAGACCGGGCTGGCCCTGAAGGGCGGCGGCGAGGGGGACGGCGTTGCGGGCTCGCCCGCCAGTCGGCCCGTCGGTTGGCTGGTGGGCTGGGCCGAGCGCGACGGCGAGCAGTTCCCCTACGCCCTGAACATCAGTCCGGCCCGGCCGCTGGCCGAGGGCGAGAGCCCAGGGCCGGAGTTCGCGCGAGCCCGGCTGGAGCTGGTGAAGCTGTTCCTGAAGGAATTGGGCCTGCTGCCCTGATAGTGTCGACCGGATAGTGTCGACCGGATAGCGGCGGCCGGAGAGAGGGCCGGGCCTAAAGCTCCGACAACCCCGCCACCACCTCGGCCAGGGCCGCGTCCAGCTCATCGAGCTGGCCCGCCAGCGCCCGGGAGGCGTCCGCATCCCCGGCGGCCTGGGCCTCCAGGTTGTGCTCCACGGCCATGGCCGCGGCGGCCAGCCTGAGCGCGCTGACGTTGCCCGCCACCCCGGCCAGGGCATGGGCCGCGAAGCGCGCCTGCGCCGCGTCGCCGCGCTCCAGCGCCTGGCGCAGCTCCACCCCGCGCATGGCGTGGGTCTCGCGCAGTTCGGAAAGGATCATCCGCAGCAGGCCGCTGTCGCCCAGCAGGCGGTCCAGCGCGGCCTGCACGTCGATTCCCGGCAGCGCGCCCGGCAGCGGGCGCTGCGCCAGGGCCGGAAGCGATTCCGGGGCGTCCGGGGCAGGGGTTCCGGGCTCCGGCAGCCAGCGGGCCAGCGTGGCGAATAGCGTGCCCGGCTCGATGGGCTTGGACACGAAGTCGTTCATGCCCGCCAGGAGCACGCGTTCGCGGTCGTCCTTGAGGGCGTGGGCGGTCATGGCGATGACGGGGAGGGCGGCCAGGTCGGAATCCTGGCGGATCGCCGCCGTGGCGGCGTAGCCGTCCATCTCGGGCATCTGAATGTCCATGAGCACGGCCTGGAAGGGGGCGCCCGCGGCCAGCGCGGAGCGCAGGGCCTGAAGCGCGGCGCGGCCATTGGCCGCCACGGTGGCCCGGACCCCGGCGCTGTTCAGGATGCCCACCCCCACCTGCTGGTTGATGTCGTTGTCCTCAACCAGCAGCACGCGCGCGCCCGCCAGGCGGCGCAGCACCTCGGGGTCCTCCGCCGCGGGGACGGCCAGGGTCCTGTCGAAGCGTGCGGCGCTGGCCTCCGCGCCAACGGCGCGCAGCAGCGCGGCCACAAGCTGCATGCGGCTCACGGGCTTGAGCAGCAGGGCGTCCACCCCCTCCGGCCCGCTGGAGGGCATGTCGTGGCCGTAGGCCGTGAGCACCAGCACCTTGGGCCGGGGCGGCTGCAGGGCGCGCACGGCGGCCAGCACCTCCGCGCCGCCCGCCCCGGGCATGCGCCAGTCCAGCAGCAGCAGGTCCGGCGCGGGGCCGGAGGCCAGCAGCGAGAGGGCCTGCCGCCCGTCCTGGGCCGGTTCCGGAAGCATGCCCAGGAAGGACAGCGTCTCGGCCAGCGATTCGCGCACGGTTGCGCTGTCGTCGGCCACCAGGACGCGCAGACCGGCCAGTTCCGCCGGGATGTCGGGCCGCCCTGACTGTTCTGGCTGTTCCGGTGTTTCCGGCAGGCCCAGGGGCAGGCGCAGGGAGAAGGTGCTGCCCTCGCCCGGCTGGCTCTGGACCGAGATGTCTCCGCCCATGAGGCCGACGAGCTGCCTGCTGATGGTCAGCCCCAGGCCCGTGCCCCCGTAGCGCCGCGTGGTGGAGGCGTCGGCCTGGGTGAAGGCCTCGAACAGCGTTTCCAACTGCACGGGGGTCATGCCGATGCCCGTGTCGCGCACGGTGATGGCCAGCTCGGCGCTGTCCGCGCCGGGGGCGATGGGTGCGGCCAGGCGCACGCCCACCAGCACCTCGCCCCGCTCGGTGAACTTCAGCGCGTTGCCGCCCAGGTTCACCAGCACCTGGCCCAGGCGCAGGGGGTCGCCCACCAGGCGGCGGGGCACGTCCGGGGCGGCGGTGAACACAAGCTCCAGCTCCTTGGCGTGGGCCTGCACGGAGAGCACGCTGGCCGCCTCGTCCAGCACCTCGTCCAGGTCGAACTCCACGCGCTCCACGGTGAGCATGCCCGCCTCGATCTTGGAGAAGTCCAGGATGTCGTTCAATATGGCCAGAAGCGAGCGGGCGGCGCGGTCCACCTTGCGCAGGCTCTCGGCCAGGCGGGGGGCGGGATCGCTGCCCAGGGCCAGGTGCGTCAGCCCGATGATGGCGTTCATGGGCGTGCGGATCTCGTGGCTCATGTTGGCCAGGAACGCGCCCTTGGCCTGGTTGGCGGCCTCGGCCTGCAGGGCCAGGGCCTCGGCCCGGCGGGTGGCCGCCTCCAGCTGGCTGTTGGCCCTTTTCAGGGCCTCCTCGGCCTGCACGCGCTCGGTGACGTCCAGGGCGAAGCCGCTCCACACGCGGCCGCCGCCGGGCATGGGGCGCGGCTGGGAGCGGAACTGCACCCAGCGGATGCCCGCCGACCGCGAGACGATGCGCAGGAGCACGCTGAACTGCTCGCCGGTGCTCACGGCCCGGGCGTTGGCCTCGATCTGCAGCGGGAAGTCCTCGGGGTGGATGAGCGAGCGGAAGGTCTTGAGGCCCTGCGGCCCCACCAGCTCCTCCGGGCCCAGGTCGAAGATGTCGCGGCAGCGCGGGCTCCAGTAGCGGTAGCTGGCGCTGCCGTCGGCCTCCTCGGCGTAGTCGTACAGCGCCAGGGGCACGCTCTCGGCCATGCGCTCGAAGCGGGCGGTGGCCTCGCGCAGGGCCTGCTCCGCGCCGCTGCGGCGCAGCGCGCTGGCGATGATCTCGGCCACCACGCGCAGCATGGCGATCTCCTCGTCGGACCAGGCGTAGGGCTTGCGCACGGCGTCGAAGCCCACGAAGCCGACCAGGGTGCGGCCCTCGCCCAGCATGGGCAGGCACACCAGGGAGAGGATGTCCTGGGCCTGGAACTCGCCCTTTTCCGGCCCCTCCGGCAGGGCGGCCACGCTGGGCACGTGGAAGGGCTCCAGCGCCAGGATGCTCTGGCGGAACATGGGCAGGGCGGCCAGCGGGAAATTCTTGATGCGCTCGATCTGCGGCAGGATGCCGGGGGCGCACCATTCGTGGGTGTTGTCCATGTGCGCCAGGTCGGGCGAGAAGCGGAAGATGTAGCTTCTGTCCACGCCGAAGAACATGCCGAAGCGGCGCAGGCACTCCCCGAGGGCCTGGTCGAACTCGCCCTCCCCGGCGGAGACGAACAGCGAGGAGACCTCGGCCACGGTGCGCTGGAAGTCCAGGCGGCGGCGCAGGGCCTGCTCGAAGAGCTTGCGTTCGGTGATGTCGTGCAGGATGCAGTGGCTGCGCACGTATTCGCCCATGCCGCCGCGCTGCACGCGTCCCACGGCCATCACCGTGAGCCGTCTCCCGTCCGGGCGAAGCAGGTTCACCTCGGTGTGGGCGCTGCCCTCCTGCACGAAGCGGGCGAACATCTCCGCGAACCCGGCGCGCGCCTCCGGCGCCCAGAAGTCGCCGAAGCTCTTGCCCAGCAGCGCCTCGCGCGGGGCGCCCAGCAGCGCGCACAGCCCGTCGTTGACGTCCAGGAAGCGCCCGGTCTCGTCCAGGGACTGGTAGGCCACGGGGGAGTTCTCGAACAGGCTGCGGAAGCGCACCTCGCTGGCGCGCAGGGCGTCCTCCACCAGCTTGCGGCGGGTGATGTCGGCGCAGAAGCCCTCGTAGTGGGCCACCTGGCCCGCGGCGTCGCGCACGGCCCGCATGTTCAGCGAGAGCCAGCGCACCTCGCCGTTCTTCATGCGGCGGCGCACCTCCTGGTTGATGACCCCGTTGTTGGCCTCCACCTGGTGCAGCAGTTCCAGGCGCTCCTGGGGCGTCACGTAGATCTGCTCCGGAATGCTGGTGACGTGGGCGATCATCTCCCCGGGGGAGTCGAAGCCGAAATAGGCCGCGTAGGTGGGGTTGACGCTCAGGTAGCGGCCCTCGGGGGTGGAGCGGAAGATGCCGATGGGGGCCTTGTCGTACAGGCTGCGGAAGGCTTCCTCGCTGCGCCTGAGCGCGTCCTCCACGGCCTTGCGCGCGGTGATGTCCTCCTTGATGGCCAGGTAGTGGGTGATGAGGCCGGAGGCGTCGCGGATGGCGGAGATGGAGGCCGATTCCCAATAGAGCTCGCCGCTCTTCTTTCTGTTGTGGAACTCGCCGCGCCACTCGCGTCCCTGGCTGATGGCGCGCCACATCTCCGCGTAGGCCTCGGGGGGCATCTCGCCGCTCTTGAGCACGCGGGGGTTCTGGCCCAGGGCCTCGTTCACGGTGTAGCCCGTGGTCTCCACGAACTTCGGGTTCACGTACTCGATGCGGCCGGAGGTGTCGGTGATGACCACGGTCACGGGGCTCTGCTCCACCGCGCGGGAGAGCTTGCGGGCCAGGTCCTCGCTCTTCTTCAGCTCGGCCTCGGTGCGGGCCAGCGCGGCGAACTGCTCCTCCAGGCGCTGCTGGGCGCGCATGCGGCTGTACTCGAAAGAGCCGCAGATGATGGCCAGGAGCCCGGCGATGCTCAGGCAGCGCTGCACCAACTCGCCCGGATAGGGGTGGAACGCCTCCACCGGGACGGCGAACCAGGCGGCCAGGCAGACGGCCAGGTACAGGGCGGAGACGGCCAGGCCCTGGCGCAGGCCCAGCAGGAAGATGGCGCAGGGCGGCACCAGCAGCGACCAGACGAGGCCGGTTCCGCTCACCCCGCCGCTGAAGAGCGCGTAGAGGAAGGCGGTCACGGCGGCCAGGAGCGTCAGCCAGCGCGGGGCGGCCAGGTCCGGCCTGGCCAGGGACCACAGGGCCGAGAGGGTGAGCGCGGCGGCCACGCCGAAGTTCAGCAGGGCCATGTTGATGCGCCCGGACCAGAGCGAGAGCATGCCCAGCGTGATCGAAACCAGCGTGCCGGAGACGGCGATGGCCAGGTTCACGCGGTGCCGCACGCGGGCTTCGCCCTGGAGCGCGTCGTCGCGCTCCTCGTCCGTGGGCCCCGCTGCGGGGGGGAGGATGCTTTCAGGCATGGTCGCTCCGGCCGCCTGCGGCGGCTTATGGCAATGCTATGCGCAACTTCCTGGCCGGAGTCAACGTGTGCGGGGCCGCGTGCGGGGGGCGGCGTGCGCGCGGAGGGCTAGAGCTGGATGCCCTGGCGCTCGGCGATGAGTTCGAAGGCCCGCTTGGTCAGCTCGGTGATGTTGGGCTTGGAGACCTGGTCGTCGGCGCCCACGGCCTCGCCCTTGTGGCGCAGGCGGTCGGTGATGAGCGAGGAGAACAGGATCACCGGCAGGGCCTTGAGCACCGGGTCGTCCTTGACGCGCTTGGTCAGGTTGTGGCCGTCCATCACGGGCATCTCGATGTCGGAGACCAGGATGTCCACGAAGTCGGTGAGGGGCCTGTTCTCGGCGGCGGACTTGGACTTCAGCCCGCTCAGGGCCTCCCAGGCCTCCTGGCCGTTGACGGTCTGCGTGACCTCGAACCCGGCCTTCTCCAGCATGGTGCCGATCATGCGGCGGATGCTCGTGGAGTCGTCGGCGATGAGGGCGCGGAAGTGCTCCTTCTTCACCGGCTTCTTGGTTTCCTCGATCTCCGCCAGGGCGCTGTCCTCGATCTTCATGGCCAGGCCGGGGTTCAGGTCGGCCAGGATCTTCTCCATGTCCAGCACGAGCAGGATGCGATCCTCGAAGCGCACCACGCCGGTGACGCTGTTGCCGGAGTACTCGTTGAGGTGCCTGCCCGGGGCCTCCACCTGTGTCCAGCTCAGGCGGTGGATGCGCGTGACGCCCGTGACCATGAAGGCGGAGATCATGCGGTTGAATTCGCTGACGATGACCTTGGTGTCGCTGTTGGTGGCGGCCATGCGCTTGCCCAGCCACAGGGCCAGGTCCACCAGCGGGATGATGCGCGAGCGCAGGTTGAAGGCGCCCAGCACGGAGGGGTGGGGGATGTCCGGCAGCTGGGTGACGGTTGGCATGCGGATGATTTCGAGCACCTTGGCCACGTTGACGCCGTAGAAGCCGCGGTAGGTTTTTCCGGTTGCGGGGTCCACTTCGTCGATGAAGAACTCGACCAGTTCGAGCTCGTTGGTGCCGGATTCGAGCAAGATGTTGGTCTGGCTCATGTTTCCCCCAAAGTGTTTCGCTGTGGACACATTTCTTCGGCTATAGATGTATCGGACTTTATGGCTGGTGTAAACTCAATAGGAATCAACCGCGTTCGCCATGCCGGCGCATGTGCGCAACATGACGGGGGAATAGTTTGCCACGATATCTCCTCGCCCTCGTCGCCGAAGCTATCTATCCAAATATTTTAATGGCTTTCCCCTCTGCTTTGGACTAATTGCCAAGGGTTCCTTTTTCTGGTAGCCCTTGCGAATATAAATGGTTTGCAAAGATTCATAAATAGTGTAGAAAGACTGTATACAATCCTCCAGCTGGGGGGCGGGCCTGGGCGCTGGCGGGCGCACGGGGTTCCGGTCTCCGGTTTTTCCTGTGAGGAGGTTCGGGTTTGGATCTCAAGGAGCGGCTGACCTCCACCGAAAACCTGCTGCGAAGCATCCGCGGCGGCGAGGCCTTCCGTCCCAGCATGGGAGGGGAGAAGAAGCCCCGCGCCCCGCGGGAGCCCCGCCAGCGGTTCTGGAACATGCCCCTGAGCCTGGGCCGCCCCGGCGGCGGCACGGCCGTGGGCGTGTCCATGAGCTCGGCGAACCTGACCGTGGTGGCGGTGCGCAAGGCCGATGCGAGCATCCTGGGCGCGCTGCGCCTGCCCTTCGGGCCGGGCCAGAGCCCGGGCGAGGCCGGGTTCCCGGCCTTCCTGCGCGCCGGGGTGGAACGCCTGCTGGGCAAGGGGCCGGAGGGCGTCGAGATCTGGGCGGTGCTGCGCTCTCCCGATGTGGACCTCACGGTGCTGAGCGTGCCCAAGCTCTCCGGCGACAAGCTGGACGCCGCCGTCTACTGGACCCTGCAGAAGGACAAGAAGTTCTCCGACGACGAGTACGCCCTGGACTATCTGGTCATGGGGGCCACGGCCCCCGCCCAGGCGCGGCCCGCGGCCGCCGCGGCCAAGGCCGAGCCGGGCGCGGAAAAGGCCGAGGCGGCCAAAAAGGACACGGGCGCGCGCCTGGACGTGCTGACCTGTCTGGCCCGCAAGGCCGACGTGGAGGCCCTGGCCACGGCCTTCCGCCAGGCCGGGCTGGCGCTCACCGGCGTCACCCTGACCCCGGCGGCGCTGCTGGGCCTGTACCGCCTGCCCGGCGCGCCCGGCCCCTTCGACCTGGCCGCCAACATCCACGTGGAAAATGATTTCACGGCCATCGGCCTGTACACGTCGGACCGGATGGTGTTCAGCCGCTACATCCGCTCCGGCGCAACGGGCATGGCCGATGAGCTGGTCGAGCATTTCCGCGCGCTTGCCAAACCCAGCGCCGCGGACATGCACGACATCGACCTGGAGCTGCCGCTTCCAGGAACAATCGGGGGGGCGGACGGACCGCCAGCCGTTCCGCTCCCCGTCCCTCCCCAGGCCATGGACCACGCCCAGGCCGAGGCGCTCATCCGCCACGTGCTCATGGGCGGGCCGGAGCCGGAGGGTCTGGCCCCGGAGCACCGGCTGGAGCGCGCCCAGGTGCTGGAGATCGTCGCGCCCGCCCTGGAGCGCCTGGCCCGGCAGGTGGAGCGCACGCTGGAATACTACGCCTCCTCCCAGCAGCTGCGCTGCGACGCCCTGCACTTCAGCGGCGCGGTGTTCGCCTCCGGCGAGGTGCTGCAGGCCCTGGCCGGGCAGCTGGGCTACCCCGCGGTCCTGTTCGACGCGCCGGGCATCCTGCGCCGCGGCCAGGAGCACGTGGCCGGGGACCTGCGCATGTCGGTGTGTCCGGCCCTGGCCGCCTCGCTGTGCGACGCGGGCAAGGGCATCAACCTGGTGGCCAACTACAAGCGCCGCGCCGCCCAGGCCCGCAAGCAGCTGGCCAGCCGCGCCATCCTGGTGGGGCTGGCGGCGCTCATGCTGTGCATCGCCGGGGCCGG
The DNA here is from genome assembly GCA_023438245.1 of Pseudomonadota bacterium. Classification (GTDB taxonomy): domain Bacteria; phylum Desulfobacterota; class Desulfovibrionia; order Desulfovibrionales; family Desulfovibrionaceae; genus Humidesulfovibrio. Next base: position 19,068 of record JAEXRD010000059.1, read on the forward strand.
CCTGTTCCTGGAGCTGGGCAACCGCGCCAAGCGCCAGGAGCTGGAGCAGGCCAAGCGCGAGCTGGCGGCCCTGGGGCCGGTCATCGAGGATTCTGCGCTGCAGGCCGCCCTGGCGCAGTTCCAGGCCCGCCAGGCGGCGCTGCGCAGCGCCTCGGGACGGCTGGCCGCCCCCGCCGTGGTGGCCGAGATGGCCCGCCGCACCCCGGAGAACGTCAAGCTCATGAGCCTTTCGCTGGACATGGTCGCGCCGCCGCAGCCGCCCGGCCAGCCCGCCGCCGCCCCGCCGCCCGGCCAGCCCGGCCAGAATGGCCAGAACGGCAAGCCCGCGCAGCGCGTCGGCGTGCTCACCCTGGAGGGCATCGTCACCGGCGACAAGGGCAGCTTCGACACCCGGCTGGCGCAGTTCGTCATGGAGCTGCAGTCCTCGCCGCTGCTGTCCCAGCCCGTGGTGCACCAGACCGGCCTGCGCGACCTGCCCGGAGAGGGCCAGGTGCTGTTTTTCGTGCTGCACACGGGGGTGCTCTGATGGCGCTGAAGCTGGACCTGAAGCTTGAGCTCACCCCGGAGCTGCGCCAGGTGGGCGCGCGCGCGGCCCTGGGCGCGGTGCTGCTGGCCGCCGTGGTGTTCCTGGCGGTGGTCATGCCGCTTGGCGAGGGCCGCAGGCTGGCGCGCGAGACCGTGGAGACCAGGGAGCGGGCCAAGCGCCAGCAGGCGTTGCTGCCCGCCTGGTCCAGCCTGAGCCAGTTTTCGTCCAACGCCACGGTGGGCGCGCTTTTGCCCCCGGCCAAGAAGCCCGTGGAGCGCGCCCGCGCCTACGCCGTGCCCGACGACATTTCCCAGATGGCCCGCGCCCTGGGCGCGGACCCCGTGGACGTGACGCTCAATCCCGCTTCGCTGGCCAAGAGCCCGGACGCCATCGAGGTCAACGGCGTGTTCGCCGGGCCGTTCGACGCCCTGCGCGGACTGCTGGGGGCCTTTGCGGCGATGCCCAGCCTGGAGGCCATGGACAAGGTCGAGTTGCGCTCGGTGGACGGCCACCTGGAGATGTACATCCAGATGCGCGTGGCGCTGGGGGGCTGACCGGGCATGGAGAAACGGCAGAAAATCCTCCTGGGAGTCATGGCGCTGACCGTTCTGGTGGCGCTGTACATGCAGTTCGGCATGGACTCCCCGGTCCCGGCGGGGGCCCCCCAGGCCGCCGGAGGACAGGCCCTGCCCGGGGCGGACCAGTTCCGGCTGGCCCCGGCGGAGAGCTACCGCCTGGAGGTGCTGGCCCAGAACGCCACGACCGACCCCTTCTACCGGGGCCTGGGCGTGCTCACCGCCGAGGAGCCCTCGGGCCAGGGCGAGGGGCCGGTGTACAGCGGGTTCATCCAGGCGGGCAAGCGGGCCTTCGCCGTGCTCGACGGCATAGAATACGGCCCCGGCGACGAACTGGCCGACGGCGGCTGGAAGGTGAAGAGCATCGACAAAGCCCTTGTGCTGCTGGAGCGAACGGATGGCTCCACGGGACGCAAGGTGACCAGGAGCATTCCCCTCGTGGAGAGCGAGACCGACAAGATCCGCATACGGGTGGTGAAAAAAAGATGAGAACCATACGCAACGCGCCGCCGCCGCTTGTCGCGGTCTTTCTGGTGCTGCTGCTGGCGCTGTCCGGCTGCGCGCAGAAGTCCTCCCCGCCCATCCCCTCGTCCGAGGAGCAGATGGAGGCCTGGAAGGCCATGGAAAAGCAGGCCCAGGGGCATTCCCCCAGGGGCAGCATCCAGACCGGGGACACCAGCACCGTCATCCACAAGCCCGAACCTTTCGACAAGCTGCGGCAGGACGCCCAGCGCCCCCTGCCCGGCATGCGCATCAGCCTGCGCATGCACAACGCCGACGTGGTGGCCGTGATCCAGGCCCTGGCCCGCGCCGCGAACCTGAGCATCGTGGTGAGCCCCGGCGTCAACGGAACCCTCAACGTCAACATCGTGGAGCGCCCCTGGAGCGAGGTGTTCAAGGGCGTGCTGGCGGCCAACAAGCTGGTGCACACCTTCGACGGCGACACCATCCGCGTGCTGGCCAAGGAGGACCTGAAGAGCGAGCTGGAGCTGGAGACCACCCAGCTGGCCACCCTGGCCACGCGCCAGGCCCTGCGCTCCGCCGGGCCCCTGCACACCAGCATCACGTCCATCCGCTTCTCCGACGCCAAGAACCTGCAGAAAACCGTGGAGAAAAGCCTTTCCAAGGACAAGGACGGCAAGCCCGTTGGCTCCGTGGAAGTGGACGAGTACACCAATTCACTCGTGGTCCAGGCCGTGGAGCCGGACATGGAGAAGATCGGCAAGCTCTTGGCCCGGCTGGACGCCCCGCGCGCCCAGATCAAGCTCAAGGCGCACATCGTGGAGACCACCAAGGAAGTGGCCCGCGACCTGGGCATCCTCTGGGGCGGCAACTATTCCGGGGCGGTGCGCAGCGGCAACCGGGTGGGCCTGTTCGGCGGCTCGTCGGTGACCACCACCACTTCCGGGGGCACCACCAGCACCGATACCAAGTCCACCGTGGGCACCGGTTTGCTGGGGCCCCTGGCCCTGGCGCTGCCCGCGTCCCCCGTGGGCCAGGGGGCGGGCATGGCCCTGGGCATGAGCTTCGGCAAGGTCGGCGGCAACATCCTGGAGACCCAGCTGCAGGCCCTGGCCACCGAGAACAAGCTGAACATCATCTCCAGCCCGTCCATCACCACCATGGACAACCAGAAGGCCTACACCGAGAGCGGCGAGCGCGTACCCTACTCGACCTCCACCGGCACCGGCACGGACAAGACCTACACCGTGCAGTTCCAGGACGCCACCATGCGCCTGGAGATCACCCCCCACGTCATCGACGAGAACTTCATCCGCCTGGCCGTGCTGGTGCAGAAGGACGAGGTGGACACCGCCCGCAAGGACACGCAGGGCAACCCCTACATCGTCAAGAAGAAGACCGAGACCACGCTCATCGCCCGCAACGGCGAGACCGTGGTCATCTCCGGGCTGTCCAAGCTCAGGAACGAGCTGCGCAAGTCCGGCGTGCCGGGCCTGCAGGACGTGCCCATCCTGGGCGCGCTGGCCAGCAGCGAGGGCCGCAGCGACCTCAAGGACGAGTACCTGATCTTCATCACCCCCACGGTGCTGGAGGACTGGAGGCCGGGCGAGCGGCAGAAGTCCTTCGAGGAGGTCAGGCGCGAGACCGACGAGGCCCGCGAGGCCGCAAGGCTCCGCGAGCAGGGCGCCCAGCAGCAGGGAGGTCGCCAATGAATCCCTTCCAGGCGTTGAACGTGGAGCGGGAGCCGTTTTCCAACACCCCCGACCCGCACTTCCTGGCCCGCACCCGGCAGCACGCCACCTGCCTGCAGGAGCTGGAGATCTCCATCCGCCTGCGCCGGGGGCTCAATGTCGTCACCGGGGAGATCGGCACCGGCAAGACCACGCTGTGCCGCAGCCTGGTGCGCGCCTTCGCCGGGGAGCCCGAAACCGACCTGCACCTGATGCTGGACCCGCAGTTCAGCTCCTGCGAGGAGTTCCTGCGGGTGGTGCTGGCCATGCTCACGCGGGTGGAGCCCGACCCGGAGCTGGGCCTGTGGCAGCTCAAGGAGGCCATCAAGCAGGAGCTGTTCCGCCAGGGCATGCTCATGCGCAGGCTGGTGGTGCTGGTCATCGACGAGGGCCAGAAGATGGCCCCGGAGAACCTGGAGCTGTTGCGCGAGCTGCTCAACTACGAGACCAACTCCGTCAAGCTGCTGCAGATCGTCATTTTCGCCCAGCGCGAGCTGGAGCCCGTGCTGGACGCCATGCCCAACCTCAAGGACCGGGTGAACGTGCTGCGCAGGCTTTCCGCGCTGACCCTGGGCGAAACCCGCGCCATGATCCGCCACCGGCTGGCCGTGGCCGCCGCCGGCCCGGAGGGCGCGGAGCTCTCCGCCCGGCTGTTCAGCCCGCTGGCGGTGCTGGCCGTGCACCGCCTCTCCGGCGGCTCGCCGCGCAAGATCGTGCGCCTGTGCCACAAGGCCATGCTGGAGATGCTGGTGCGCGGAAAATCCCGCGTGGGCGTGCTGGAGGTGCTCTCCGCCCGCCACCAGGGCGAGGGCCTGGCCCCCTGGAGCTCCTCGCCCCGGGCGGCGCGGGCGGCGCTGGCCCTGGCCAGCGTGGGCGGCGTCACGCTGACGCTCATGCTCACCCTGGGCGGCGGCGGACCGGTGCTTTCCGGCCTGCCCGCGGCGGCCACCGGGCAGCAGCGCTCCGCAGAGGGCGACGCCCTGGCGGCCAGCGCGCTGGAGGCCAAGGCCCTGGAGGTCCGCCAGGCCTCCCTCGGACAGGGTGAGCGCGACATGCCCGAGGGCCTGACCCTGCGCCCCGGAGAGGGCGGCGGGGACGACGCCCCGGCCCCGCGCGTGTCGCTGCTGCCGCACGCGGACCAGGGCCCGGCCATGCGCGGCGAGGTCACGGCGGCGAAACCTGTGCAGCCCGCCAGCGTCAAGGATTCGGACGCTGCCGAAACCCGGCCCCAGGCCCGGCCCGCGGCCGTCCACGAGGTCGAGCCGCCCAGGGTGGTCAAGGCCCGGCTCATCGACGCCAATTCGGACAAGCCCCTTGCGGGCGCACTGAACCTGAGCCTGGCGCGGCCCTAGGCCGGAATTTTTTCCTGGCGCAACCGACGACCCCCGTAAGGACGCACTGAAGTGAAACGCGAACGCAAGAGGCTGGGCGAACTGCTGGTGGAGGCCGGGGCCATCACCACGGAGCAGCTCGAGGAAGCCCTGGCCGGGCAGAAGAAGTCCGGCCTCAAGCTCGGCCAGTACCTCATCCAGTCCGGCACGCTCAAGGAGAGCGTCATCATCGACTCGGTGAGCCGCCAGCTGCGCATCGACAAGTACACCCCGGCCAAGCATCCCTACGAGGAGCGCATCGACTCCTTCGTGGCCGAGGACATCGCCCAGCGCTACCACCTCGTGCCGATCATGAAGCGCGGCCACCTGCTCACCATCGCCATGACCGACCCCATGGACATCGCCGCGCTGGACGCCGTGGAGATCGCCACCAATCTGGAGGTGGAGCCGGTCATCTGCAGCGAGAACGACTTCGAGCTCTTGTTCAGCGCCATCTACGGGCGCGGCCAGGTGGACCGCAGCCTGCTGGAGGACATCGCCGCCGGAGGCGAGGAGGGCGAGATCACCACCTCGGCCGCACCACCGGAGGACCAGGAAGACATCGCCATCGACGCCCTGCAGGACCAGGCCACCCAGGCCCCGGTCATCCGGCTGGTGAACTCCATCCTGGCCCAGGCCGTGCGCGAGCACGCCAGCGACGTGCACATCAGCCCGGAGAAGGACAGCGTGCAGCTGCGCTTCCGCGTGGACGGCAAGCTCCGGCTGGTGCCCGCCCCGCCCAAGTCCGGGTTCCTGGCCCTGGTCAGCCGCGTCAAGATCATGGCCAACATGGACATCGCAGTGTCCAAGATTCCGCAGGACGGGCGCTTCACCTTCGTCACCCAGCGCCGCGAGTTCAACGTGCGCGTGTCCAGCCTGCCCACGGTGCACGGCGAGAACCTGGTGCTGCGGCTTCTGGAGCGCAACGCCCACGGCCTGAACCTGAACGAGCTGGGCCTGACCCCGGCGGACCAGGCCAAGATCGAGAGCGCCGTGACCAAGCCCTACGGCCTGATCCTGGCCGCGGGCCCCACGGGCAGCGGCAAGAGCACCACGCTCTACGCGCTGCTCAAGCACATCAACAGCCCGGACATCAACATCGTGACCCTGGAAGACCCCGTGGAATACCGCATTCCCACGGTGCGCCAGGTGCAGCTCAACCGCAAGGCGGGCATGACCTTCGCCTCGGGCCTGCGCAGCATCCTGCGCCAGGACCCCGACGTGGTGCTCGTGGGCGAGGTGCGCGACGCCGAGACCGCCGAGATCGCCGTGCAGGCGGGCCTCACCGGCCACCGCGTGCTCACCACCCTGCACACCAACGACGCCGCCACGGCCATCACCCGGCTCATCGAGATGGGCATCCAGCCCTATCTGGTCAGCACGGTGCTCCTGGCCTCCATCAGCCAGCGCCTCATCCGCAAGAACTGCCCGCACTGCCAGGAGACCTACCAGCCGCGCAAGGACCTGCTCCTGGCCTTCGGGCTCACGCAGGAGCTCATCTCCAAGATTTCGTTCCAGCGCGGGGCGGGCTGCCGCACCTGCCACCAGACCGGCTTCCTGGGCCGCATGGCCATCTACGAGGTGCTCCAGGTGAACGAAATGGTGCAGGACATGATCATGAGCGGGGCCACGGCCAAGGACATCGCCCGGGCCTGCGTGCAGGCCAAGACCATGCGCACGCTCAAGGCCGACGCCCTGTCCAAGGTCGTCAAAGGCTTGACGACACTGGAGGAGGCCGCCGGAGCGGTGATGCTCTAGGCCGCAAGCGTCGGGGGGAGAGGGGCATGCCATTCTACAAATACAGCGCCATCACCGATTCCGGAGGCACCGCCTCCGGTGTGGTGGAGGCCTCCTCCCTGGCCCAGGCCCAGGACCTGCTGGCCGCGCGCGGGCTGATGCCCACCAAGGTGGCCGAGACCTCGGCCCCGGGCGCGTCGGGCGGCTCCGGGCAAAGCTTCCTGGCCAATCTGTCCGGCCGCATGAAGGCCATCAAGCCCCAGGACGTCATCCTCTTCACCAAGCAGCTGCGCACCCTGCTCAACGCGGGCATCCCGGTGCTCCAGTCCCTGGAGGTGCTGCGCGACCAGACCGAGCACCCGCGCCTGAAGGACGCCATCGTCAGCATCGCCGGGGAGATCAAGAGCGGCTCCACTCTCTCCCGGGCCTTCGCCAAGCACCAGGACATCTTCAGCGAGCTGTACTGCAACATGATCCGCGCGGGCGAGATCTCCGGCACGCTCACCGAGGTGCTGGACCGGCTCATCTACATCATCGAGCACGAGAACAAGACCAAGAAGGACATCAAGAGCGCGCTCACCTATCCCATCGTGGTGGTGGTCGCGCTGGTGGCGGCCTTCTTCATCCTCATCCTGTTCGTGCTGCCGCAGTTCGTCACGCTGTTCGACAAGGCGGGCATCGACCTGCCCCTGCCCACCAAGATCTGCCTGGGCATCTACGCCGCGCTGACCACGTACTGGTACCTGCTGGCGGGGGCCGTGGGCGCGCTGGTCTTCGCCATCATCACCTACTGCCGCACCGACCAGGGCAAGATCGCGCGCGACGGTTTCTTCCTGCGCATTCCCATCCTTGGCCCGGTGTTCCAGAAGGCCGCCATGGCCCGCTTCGCCAGCATCTTCGCCATCCTCCAGGCCAGCGGCATCACGGTCCTGGAGAGCATGGACATCCTGGCCGGAACCATCGGCAACCACTACGTTGCGCGCGACTTCCGCGCCCTGCGCGAGAAGCTGGAGCAGGGGCGCGGCCTGGCCGGACCCCTGGCCCAGGCCAAGTCCTTCACGCCCATGATGGTCTCCATGGTCAGCATCGGCGAGGAGACCGGCAACATGGAGGACATGCTGCGCGAGGCCGCCCACCACTACGACTACGAGGTGGAGTATTCCGTGTCAAAAATGAGCGAATTGCTCGGGCCCATCCTGGTGGCAGGGCTGACGGGCGTGGTGGGCTTCTTCGCGCTGGCCATCTTCCTGCCATTGGTGGAGCTGATGCAACACTCCATGAGTGGGCTGAAATAGCTCTGGGAAAATACGTAGCGGATGAGCGTGGCCGGGGCTTGCGGAAGCCTGGACAACACCGTTCACCCTTGTTAATGAATAGATGGTCTCGATGGTACATTGATCGCGTGGCGTGCCGGTGGCATAAGAATTGCTACTGTTTTTTCGAGTCTGGAGCCAAGCCCGCGAGGGCTGAAAATAGGCCAAATTTTCCTGGGCAGCCGGGAACACACCAAGGAGGAGACACATGAGCGTCAAGAGGAACAAGAGGGAGAGGGGCTTCACCCTCATCGAACTGATCTCGGTCATCATCATCCTGGGCATCCTGGCTGCGGTCATCACGCCCAAGTATTTCGACATGACCAGCAAGGCCCAGGACGCGGCGTACAACGCGGCTCTTTCCGAGGGCACCGCCCGCTTCAACATGGCCTACGCCACCTACATCTTGGAGAAGCAGGCCAAGCCCGCCAACATCCTCACCGACCTCAGCAACTCCACCCTGCTGAACCTGACGAACGGCAAGGTGAGCGTCGGCGACTACCAGATCGGCTACGCCAACCCCGACACCACCGGCACCGGCGGCAAGTTCGTGCTCACTGTGTACGACACCACCGGCACGACTCCCCATAAGACTAAGGACATTCCCTGGCCGCAGTAGACCCGGGTTAGCGCTGCAAGAAAGACAGGGGGGAGCTATCCCCCCTTTTTGGTTGCCCCGTTCCTGGCGCGCATGCTATCGGCTGTCATGGGTCGTCCTTTTGCCAGCATCCGCCCCGCGCCGAACGGCTTCACGCTCATCGAGCTGATTGCCGTCATCGTGTTGCTCGGCATTCTTGCGGCATACATCGTGCCGCGTTACTCCGGCTTCGTCGAGTCGACCGTAACCGCCTCGGCCAAGACCGCGGCCACGGAGGGAATGTCCCGACTGCGGGGAGCGACCCAGCTCTTCGTCTTGGATACCAGCCACCCCCCCGCCAGCCTTGCCGACATCTCCAACGCCACCTACCTGAATCTCGACGCGGACAATGCGGTGAACGTGGGCGGCTTCATGGTCAAGTATACGCCGGTGGGCGGCACGCCGCCCCAGGTGCAGATCCAGGTCTTCGACGCCACCGGGACCACCCAGCAGCATTCCTTGATTGTTCCCTGGCCCTAGCGTCTGCCTCCGTCCCCATCTTCCCCTTTGCTTTCCGCCACGCCCGAGCGTATACGTACGTTCAGGCGTGGGACTGCCGCGCCCACGCCCCGCATTTCCCACCCCGCGCCACGCAGGAGGCCCGCATTCCATGGCCCAGATCAACGCCTTCTTCGACATGCTGCACCAGTACGGCGGCAGCGACCTGCACCTGACCAGCGGCTCCCAGCCGCTCATGCGCCTGCGCGGCACGCTCTCGCGGGTCAAGTACAAGGTGCTGGAGCATGAGGAACTGAAAACCATGCTCTACGAGATCACGCCCGAGGCCGTGATCAAGCTGTTCGAGGAGACCGGCGACGTGGACTTCGCCTACGAGGTGCCGGGCCTGGCGCGCTACCGCGTCAATTTCTTCATGCAGCACCGGGGCATCGCCGCCGTGTTCCGAGAGATTCCCCAGACCATCTTAAGCGTGGAGCAGCTGGGCCTGCCCCCCCGCCTGCGCGACCTGGCCATGCTCAACAAGGGCCTGGTGCTCGTTACCGGCCCCACGGGCAGCGGCAAGTCCACCACGCTGGCGGCCATCATCGACTACGCCAACAAGAACCGCCGCGACCACATCCTGACCATCGAGGACCCCATCGAGTTCGTGCACCAGCCCCAGGGCTGCCTCATCAACCAGCGCGAGGTGGGCCGCGACACCAAAAGCTTCAAGGCCGCCCTGCGCGGCGCCCTGCGCGAGGACCCGGACATCATCCTGGTGGGCGAGATGCGCGACCTGGAGACCATCACCCTGGCTCTGGAGGCCGCCGAGACCGGGCATCTGGTGTTCAGCACCCTGCACACCGTCTCCGCCGCCAAGACCGTGGACCGCATCATCGAGGTGTTCCCCGAGGAGGGCCAGGCCCAGGTGCGCGCCAGCCTGGCTGAGTCCCTGCGCGCCGTGGTGAGCCAGACGCTGTTCAAGCGCATCGACAAGACCGGCCGCGTGGCCGCCCTGGAGATCCTCATGGGCATCCCCAGCGTGCGCAACCTGATCCGCGAGGGCAAGAACCACCAGCTGCCCAGCGTGCTGCAAACCGGGCGCGAGCACGGCATGCAGACCCTGGACGACGAGATCTACAAGCTCATCCAGCAGGGCATCATCAGCCCGGCGGAGGGCCTGGCACACGCCATCAACAAGGAGAAGATCGCCCCGCTGGCGCAGGAGAACGGCAAATGACCCTCACCCGTCCCCAGCTCGACGCCATCATGGCGCAGGTGCTCGACCTGCACCCCGACGTGGCCGACGTGGTCATCACCACCGGCAAGCCCATCCAGGCCGAGGTGCACGGCCTGCTGAAGGACGCCCCCACCACCCCGGACCTGGGCAGGCTCTCGCCGCTGGTCACCAAGGCCATGGCCCTGGCGCTCATCGGCGAGAACGCCCGGCTGCAGAAGGCGCTGGCCTCCAAGGGCTCCTGCGACCTGTCCTACGCCATCGCCGGGCGCGGGCGCTTCCGCGTGAACATCTTCAGCCAGCGCGGGTCGCTGGCCATGGTCATGCGCAGGCTGCCCTCGCGCATCCCCAGCTTCGAGGAACTGAACCTGCCCGGGGCGTTCCTGGAAATGGCCGTGGAAAAGCACGGGCTCATCCTGGTCACCGGCGGCACGGGCAGCGGCAAGTCCAACTCGCTGGCCGCGCTTATCGACCGCATCAACACCGACTACGCCGGGCACATCGTGACCCTGGAGGACCCGGTGGAGTTCACCCACCCGCACAAGGCGGGCACGGTGAACCAGCGCGAGCTGGGCATCGACTTCGACACCTTCGCCTCCGGCCTGCGCGCGGCCTTCCGCCAGGGGCCCAAGGTCATCCTGGTGGGCGAGATCCGCGACCCCGAGACCATGGAGATCGCGCTGCAGGCCGCGGGCACGGGCCACCTGGTGCTCTCCACCCTGCACACCACGGACGCCGGCAGCACCATCGGGCGCATCCTGGGCCTGTTCGGCCCGCAGGAGGAGCGGCTGGTGCGCATGCGCCTGGCCGAATGCCTGCGCTTCGTGGTCTCCCAGCGCCTGCTGCCCAAGGTTTCCGGCGGGCGCGTGGCCTGCTTCGAGGTCTTGAAGAACACCCTGCGCGTCAAGGAGCTCATCCTGCAGGGCGAGAGCGGCGACAAGACCTTCTACTCCGTGCTGGAGCAGGGCGGCACCTTCGGCATGCAGACCTTCGACCAGCACCTGCTGCGGCTGTTCGAGGCCGGGGACATCACCGAGGAGACGGCGGTGCTCTCGGCCACGGACCGCTCGCGCCTGCACCAGATGATCGACCAGTCCAAGACCCGCAAGGGCCAGAAGGTCAGCTCGCTGATCCTGGAGGGGCTGGACGAGGAGCCCGCCTCGGCGGGCCGCTAGCCCCGCGCCGATTTTCAGGAATCTTGCATTTTTTTCTCTCCGGGGCGGCGCTGGCTGTTCCCATGCCGGAACATTTGGGCTATTGCGAAATTAAGCACAAGTTCCGGACGACCGCTGTGGCCGCCCGGCCCCCTTTAGCCAGAAGGAGTGAGGGCCATGACGGAGTACACGGAGGAGAACCTGCCAGTCACCCTGCATCCGGATGATCTGCTGCGCTTGAACGACGGGACCACCATCCGCTTCGACGTCAACGGCGAGGGCAAGGACATCATGCTCAACGACGATTTCGGAGCCTCCTGCGAGCTGTATCCGGGCAACGAATTCCTCGTGGGCGGGGTGCGCCTCACCACCGACTTCGAGGAGACCGTCACGGTGGCGAAGGTCTAGGCCTTCGCAGGGCTGCGGGCCCCGACCCGGGAGCCCGCGGCCCCCCCCCACCCCACAAA
>JAEXRD010000076.1 GCA_023438245.1 Pseudomonadota bacterium
GGCCGGGGGCCTGGCGCGGGGGCGGTTCTGCCGGGCCCGCGCCGAGGGCGTGCTGTACGTGCTGGACGCCTCGCGCCCGGCCCCGGGCGAGTACCTGGACGAGCTGCTGACCCTGGACCCGGCGCGCATCCTGGTGGTGCTGAACAAGGCCGACCTGGGCGAGCACGACCCGGAGCTGGCCCAGGCCCTGCGCGGGCGCGGGTTCGCCGTGGCGCGCATCTCGGCGCGCACGGGCCAGGGGGTGGAAGACCTGGCCGGGGCGTTGCGCGGACTGGTGCTCGCCGCCCGCGAGGGCACGGAGCCCGACCCCGGCGAGCTGGCCCCCAACGCCCGCCAGGCCGCGCTGCTGACCCAGGCGCGTCAGGAACTGCAGGCCCTGGAGCAGGACACGGCGGCCGGGCTGCCCTACGACATCCTGGGGGTCCGCCTGGAGGCCGTCTGCCGCACCCTGGCCGAGATCACCGGCCACATCGCGCCCCAGGACGTGCTGGACTCCATCTTCAGCCGCTTCTGCATCGGCAAGTGAGCGCGGTTTTTTCGCTTCTTCCCCGCCGGAAGTCTTGACCACGACGTCCTGAAACGGTAGGAGCTTGCGTCCGCGCGGCGGTTTGCCCCGGCGCGACACGCCCATGTAGCTCAGTCGGTAGAGCACTTCCTTGGTAAGGAAGAGGTCAACGGTTCAATTCCGTTCATGGGCTCCACGAAAAACAAGGCCCCGCTGCGAGAGATTCGCGGCGGGGCCTTTGTCTTGGCCTGTGGCGGGCTAGTCTTCGTCCACGCGCTTGTCGCGGTGGAAATCCGCCAGGTTCCACTTGAGGATGAAGGCGGGCAGGCCCGTGGCCTCGTTGTTCTTGAGCGGGGTCCAGACCAGCCGCTTGTTCTTGTTCAGCCGGCCTTCGGCCTGGAACTCCAGGCCCAGCGCGGTCTCGCCAGACTGGGGGTCGCTGAAGGCGTTGCGCAGCGTGGCCGAGACCAGGAAGTTCTTTTCCGGGATGTCCTGGCCGTCCAGGGCCTTGAAGTAGAAGGCGAAGCTGTCGCCGGGCGCGGGCTTGAGCGCAAGCTCGGAGAGCAGGGCGTTCTGGAGCGTCAGCCGCAGGCCGCAGGCGGAGATGTTCTCCAGCCGCATGCGGTCCCGGGTCTGGTCGTCCAGTTGCAGCAGCGGCGGGGTGCCGGAGACGTCCGCCCCCTCGCGCAGGTCCTGCCAGACCATGAGCACGGGCACGCGGGACGGACCGGCGGACACGCGCACGCTGCGGCGCTGCTGGGCGTGGGTGGCGCGCTCCGGCATGGCCAGGGTGAAGTGCACCATCCCGTTCTGGGCCGTGCGCACCGCCTCGATGCGGCTGTCGAAGCTGTAGAAGCGGGAGATGGCCTCGGGGCCGTCGGGGCCGCGGTCGCGCACGCGGAAGTAGCAGGAAACCGGCGAGCCTACCCAGGACTGCGCCCCGTTTTTGAGCGAGGAGATCTCCAGTTCCAGCCCGCCGCGGCCGATGTCGACCAGGCTGCCGGAGACCTCGCGCAGGCTGGTGAGCTGGGAGAGCAGCGTGACCCGGAACTTGGCGCGCTGCTCCATGGCCTGGGTAAGCAGCTGGCGCAGGAATTCGCGGTCGCGCGCGGCGGGATCGTTTTTGGAGCGGCTCCACAGGGCGCACATGGGGGGGACACCTCGAAATCAGGATGGGAAAGGCGCACGGTTCGTCAGCATCCGAACCGGGGCGTAAATAGCAATGCTTCCTGCCCAGCGCAAGGGGCGTGGTAGGGCCTTCGGCGAAAAAAGCCCCGCTCAGGTCGGAATTCCGGGCGGGGCGTCCGGTCTGCTTGGCGCAGCCTCTAGGACAGCATGCGCACCTCGCGTTGGGGGAAGGGAATGTCGATGCCGCGCGCGCGAAAGGTCTCCAACAGGGCGCGATTGAGCTCTCCCGCCGCCGGGCCGTAGTCGGCCACGCTGACCCACGGGGCCACGCGGATGCTCACGGCGCTGTCGGCCAGCTGGGACACGCCCACCACGGGGGCCGGTTCGCGCAGCACGCGCGGGTTGGCGGCCAGGATCTCGTCCACCACCGCCAGCACCTGGGCCACGTCGGCGGCGTAGGACACGCCCACGTTCAGGTTGAGCTGGCGCACCTGGCCGTAGTTGTGCAGGATCTCGCCCACGATCTTGCGGTTGGGGATGACCACGCGGGAGCGGTCCGGGTGGCCCAGCACGGTGCTGAACAGGCTGATGTCGAGGATTTCACCCTCTTCGCCGACGATGGAGATGTAGTCGCCCGGCTGGAAGGGCCGGGTGAAGATGATGGTGAGCCCGGCGGCCAGGTTGCCCAGGATGCCCTGCATGGCCAGGGCGACGCCGGCGCCGGCCACGCCCAGCCCGGCGATGAGGGGCAAAAGCTCGATGCCCAGGTTCTGCAGCGCCAGGATGGCGAACAGTCCCAGCACCAGCAGCCGGGTGATGCGCACCAGGAGCAGACGCACCGTGGCGTCCAGATGGAGCCGCTGCAGCAGGTGGTCCACGATGCGTCCGGCCCAGCGACCCACCAGGTAGCCCGCGAAGAGGATGAGCAGGGCCACGAACAGCTTGGGGCCGAAGCGCACGGCCATGTCCAGGGTGGATGCGCGCACCTGGGCCAGGGATTGGAGCGAGTCGTCCATGTGGGTCCTCCTTGGGATGCGTGCGGCGTTCATAATGGGGGAGAGCCGTCCATTCCTGGGTAGCCGGAGAAGCGGCGGGGCGCAAGGGGGCATGCGTTTTTCCGCGTTCCTCCATTGACTGGCCGGGGTGCGCCGGGCATGCTCGGGCCGGAAAACCGCAATCGGCTTCACGGGGGGGAGAGGACATGGAAGCGACCACAGCGTTCCTTGCGTTTTTGGCCGTCGTTCTGGCGCTGGTGCTGCTCTCGCGCCTGCGCCCGGCCAGGAGCGAGGCCGACAAGGCCATCATCCTGGAGATCAGCGGCGCGCTCAGCAGGGAGTTCCCGCTGGCGGGCATCCAGGTGGACGTGAAGGCCTTCGGCGGCGCGGTGATCCTGGGCGGCTACGTGCGCGAGCAGCACCAGTTGGAGCGCGCGCTGCAGATCGCCCGGGCCACCCCCGGGGTGCGGTCCGTGGAAAGCCGCATCTCCGTGACGCCCTCGGGATAGCCCGGCGCAAGGCCGGAGCTGTGCATGGGAGCGCTGCTTTTGCCTGGAATTGTTGACATTAAAACAAGAAGACAGTAGCGTAAAGATTACGTAAAAGACTGCTGGCGCGCGGCGCCGGGCCCGCGCGCCCGGGAGACGCCCAGCGCCGAAAGCCAGAACGGCATGTCCTGTCCGGTCGGCATTCTTTCAGCGTACACCACTGGAACATGGCCATGTCACGACCCGAACTCACCATCGTCATCCCGGCCTACAACATGGCCCGCTGGCTGCCCTTTGCCGTGGAGTCCTGCCTGTGGCAGAGCGAGCCGCGCGTGGACGTGCTCATCGTCAACGACGGCTCCACCGATTCCACCCAGCAGCTTGCCGAGTCCTACGCCCGCTCCGATGCGCGGGTGCGCGTGCACAGCCAGCAGAACCTGGGCCTGGGCCGCACGCGGCAGGTGGGGCAGAACCTGGCCCGCGGCCGCTACATGATGTGGCTGGACGCCGACGACTTCCTGGACCGTGAGGCCGCGCGCGCCATGCTGGCCGTGGCCGACCGCGACCGGGTGGAGATGGTCTGCGGCAACGCGGTGGTCTTCTCGGACAAGAGCTTCAACACCCGGCCCTATTTTCCGCACCCGGCGGCCTCGCGCACCAGCTTCGCCAACCCCAGGTACTGGAAGTCCAAGGTCACTTGGCGCTGGATCTTCGGCACCGACTTCCTGAACGGTTCCGGGATTGAACATCCGCCGCTCAAGCTGGGGCAGGACATCGTGGTGATGTTCGACCTGCTCACCAGGGGAGAGCGCTTCTCCCAGTGCGCGGACTTCGTCTACTACTTCCGCCAGGAGCACAAGGGCATGGACTCCAGCCTGGAGACCGAGATCGAGCACCAGCTCTACCATTACGTGCCGGTGCGCAGGCTGCTGGAGGGGCGTGGCCAGGTCGCGCCGCTGGTGCGCTACCTTTCGGAGAACTGCCTGCGCGATCTGCGCAACCTCATGCCCCGGATGGCTGGGGAGGACGCCCGCTGGCGCGGACGCATCGAGGCCTTGTGCCTGGAGATCTTCGCCGAATTCCGGCAGGAGTGGCTGGCCTGTGGGGGCTGCGACCAAGCGCTTGGGGCGCTGGCCCTGGCTTTCGCCGCGGGCGACCTGAAGCGAGCGGGTGAACTTCTGGACGCGTGGACTCATGTTCCGGTGGTCAGCCGCGACAAGACCTCGGGCTGGCACGCCCTGCGCCGCCGCATCAAGGGCTTTTTCTGCCCGCTCTCGCGCAGCGCCAGGAGCCTGCACGAGGAACTGGAGCGCCGGGCGCAGGAGCGCCTCGGCCCGCTGTGGCGGGGCCGGAATCCCTGAGCCGAGGCCCACGAGCACAACAAATGGCCCCGCCGCGACTCTTGTTCGCAGCGGGGCCTTCGTATTCCTTGGTGCCCAGGGTCGGAATCGAACCGACATAACCCGAAGGTTGAGGGATTTTAAGTCCCTTGCGTCTACCAGTTTCGCCACCCGGGCAGCCGGGAGAAGTCCTACATGCTCGGGGGGCTTGGCGTCAATGAACGACCCGTTGGTTCGTGCAGGTTTGCGCTTGCGGCCAATGACGGGCATGGTGTTGGGGCGATGCCTGGCCTGGGGTCGGAGTTGTGAGCAATATGTTGAAAGAGATGAGGGAACTCGGTAGGTGTTGCGCAAATTGCGTGGTCGTGCGCGTTCGCAGGGCGTGAGCGCCGGGGAGACTGCCCGGATGCGCTGAGGAAACGGTGCTCCGGTCGCCTCTCACAAGAGCGGGGGCAGGGGCGCCCCTGCTGGTATCATAAAGGAATTTTCATGCTGAAGGCCGCAAGACACTCGCTCGTGCTCAAGACCGCCGCAGCTGGCGCGTTCGTCTGTGCGGCCTGGTACGAGCGCCTGCTGCTGGCGCAGGGCGATGCGCTCTTCGTGGTTGGCGGCAGGGCTGTGCTGGGGCATGCGGCGACGCTGTGCATGATGCTCTGCCTTGTGGCGAGTTGCTACTCGCTTGGGAGCCTGTGCGGCCTTTGCCGGGGGCTTCGGGGTATGGACCGGGCGCTCATCGGCACGCTGGCGGGATTTGCGCTCCTCAATTGCCTCGGCAATGCCCTTGGCCAGGCGGGATTCTTGAACCCGGCGGCGAGCGGCGCGGTGTTCGTCGTGCTTCTGCTGCTCTTTCCCGCGCGAGACGTGAGGGCGGGATTCTCAGGCGGGGCGGTGCCGCTTTTCCTCCTGCTGGCCGTCGTCTACCTCCATTTCGTGTCCGGGGTGGCAACGTCGACCCATGACAACGATTTCGCCCACTATTACCGGGCAATCGAGGCGTTTCTCGCCAACGGTTCCCTGCAGCCGACATGCTTCGCGTTCGAGAGCTACTATTTGAAGGGGACTGGCGCGGCATTTCTGACCATGGCGGCGGGGTCCAAGTATGCGATGCCGTATGTTTCCAGCCTGGGCGTCATGGCCGCCGTCGCCCTCGTCGGCCGGTTCGGCTCGCTGATGACCCGCTCGCGGCGGATCTTCGTCGCCGCCGGTTCCCTGGTCTTCATGTCGGACTTCGTGCATTCCGACATGTACAAAGCCCACATTTTGACCAGCGTCCTGATCCTGTTCGTCCTGCTAACCTTGGCACTGCTCAGTGTCGCCAGAACGCGGCGGCTTGTCCGAAAGCTCGCGGTGGTGCTGGCCGTCGCCTTGTGCGGCCTGCTGGTGCAGTCCACGGTGTCCGTGGTCATCGTGGCCATCCCGATTCTGGCCCTGCTGGCCCTGAAATGGCGGCAGGGCGAAGGGTTCTCCTGTCGGGCGCTGGCCGTGGCGGGGGGGGCGGGGGGCTGTTTCTGGCTGCTGGTCCTGGGGTCGAACCAGGTCCTGTACGGCCTTGCGGATGTGACGCCCTACCAGCTGTTTCTGCGCTTCCGGAACACTACGCTCACCAGCCGGTGGCTCCCCGACCTTTTTTTTGACATCTACCTCGCCTTCCAATGGTCCGGCGCGGGGATCATGAGGCTGCAGGCCTGGGACTGGGCGCAGTTCGCCGTGAAATTCCTGGTATTCATCGCCATTTTCCGGGCAGGCGTGGCACGGCTTTCCCGACGCGCCCCCGCGAGGGCCGGGCGCCTGCTTCGCGCCGCGTTTCCGCTGCTCGCGGGGCTGGTCTGGACGGCGCTACTCCTGCGCATTGTGGAGCAGTCCTCCTTCGCCCGTTTCGTGGTGTATTATTCCGCGGTTTACTTCACCGGCATCGCGGTGGTTCTGCTGACCGCGCTGGCGGCGTTCGCGCCAGCGCTCTTGGGC
>JAEXRD010000127.1 GCA_023438245.1 Pseudomonadota bacterium
AACCCACTGTTCTCCATTCCCCCCCCTCCCAAAACGGGCCAACCGCGCGCAGGGCTTTTTCGAGCGGGCTTTTGCCGCGCGAAAAACGCTGCCCGCATGTTTGTCGGGGCCAAGCTGCCCTTGCCGGGCGACCGCGCCCCTCGCCGGGGCCAACCGCGGGGCCCGGGGGGACCGTCGTCCCCCCCGCGGAGGGGGGGTCCGGGGGCGAGGCGGAGCCTCACCCCGGCGGGCTATCCCCGGGGCTGGTACTCCGCCACCACTTCCTGAAGAATGGCCCGGATGGCCTCCGCATCCTGGGCCTGCGCGGCCTCTTCCAGGCGGTCCAGGGCCGGGGCCAGCGCGCAGGCCACGGAGCCGGGATCGCCGCCCAGGGTGCCCCCCAGCACCAGGATCTTCTCGTGCTCGGTGCGCACGATGCCCTCGCCGGCGGTGATGAGCTCCTCGTAGAGCTTCTCGCCCGCGCGCAGGCCGGTGTAGACGATCTCGATGTCCACGCCCGGCTCCTTGCCGGAAAGGCGGATGAGGTCGCGGGCCATGTCGTCGATGCGCACCGGCTCGCCCATGTCCAGCACGAAGATTTCGCCGCCCTGGGCGGGGGACTTGCCGCCGAGCGCTCCGGCCTGGAGTATGAGCTGGCAGGCCTCGGAAATGCTCATGAAAAAGCGCGTGATGTCCGGATGGGTCACGGTGACCGGCCCGCCGCGCTCGATCTGCCTGCGGAACAGCGGCACCACCGAGCCCGAGGAGCCCACCACGTTGCCGAAGCGCACGGCCATGAAGCGCGTGGGACCGCCGGAATGGCAGGCCATGAGCAGCTCGGTGACGCGCTTGGTGGCGCCCATGACGTTGGTGGGGCGCACGGCCTTGTCCGTGGAGACGATGACGAAGCGCTCCACCCCGGCGGCGGCGGCCACCTCCATGACGGCGCGGGTGCCCAGGATGTTGTTGATGACGGCGGCGGCGGGGTTTTCCTCCACCAGGGGCACGTGCTTGTAGGCCGCGGCGTGCAGCACGCAGCTGGGCTTGTAGAGCGCGAAGGTGCGCTCCATCAGCGCCCGGTCGCCCACGCTGCCCAGCACGCGCACGAAGTCGCGGAAGCCGTGCTCGCCCTTGAGTTCCTGGGCGATGGCGTAGAGGTTGTACTCGCTCTGGTCCACCAGGACGAGCCTGCCGGGCGCAAAACGCAGCAGCTGGCGGCACAGCTCGCTGCCGATGGAGCCGCCGCAGCCGGTGACCAGGATGGTGCGCCCGCGCACGTAGGCCCCGATGCCGCCCTCGTCGAGGCGGGTCTCGGTGCGGCCCAGCAGGTCCAGGTAGTCCACGGGCCTCAGCGCCGTGGCCACGGAGCCCTCCAGGATCTGGCTGGTGGGCGGCAGGATGCGGTGCGGCAGGCCGGAATTCTTGCAGGCCTCCACCAGGGCGCGCATCTGCGCGGCGCTGGCGCGGGAGACGGCGATGATGAGCTCCTCCGCGCCCTCGGCGCGGGCCACGTCCGCCAGCTCGGCCACGGCGCCCAGCACGGGCCTGCCGTGCACGGTCAGCCCGCGCTTGGCCGGGTCGTCGTCCAGAAAGCCCACCACGGCGTAGTTCAGCTCCGGGGTGCGGTCGATCTCGCGCAGCAGGCGCTCGCCCAGGTTGCCCGCGCCCAGGATGAGCACGCGCCGGGCCGGAGCGCCGGACAGGCGGGCCGCGGCCCAGCCCTCCAGGCGGGCGCAGGCGGCCCGGATGGACAGGCGCACCCCGGCGGTGAACAGCAGGGTCAGCAGGCCGTCCACCACCAGCACCGCGCGGGAGAACCCGGCCAGCCCGAAGCTGTAGGCCGTGAAGGCCACCAGGAGCGAGCTGGACAGGGCCACGGCCTCGATGAGGCGGCGGAAGTCGGCCAGGCTGGTGTAGCGCCACATGCCCCTGTACAGGCCCAGCAGCAGGAACACCGCCAGCTTGATGCCCACGGCGTACTTGAGCATGCCCAGCATCTGCGCCCGGAAGCCCTCGGGCGGGGCGAAGTCGAAGCGCAGGTGGTAGGCCAGGGCCAGGGCCGCGCAGAAGCAGGCGGCGTCCACCGCGAGCATGAGGTAGAAATTGCGGTTGCGCGGGTTGAAGAGCATCCGGCCCCCTACCTGCCCGCGGCCTTGCGGATCACGGCGCACACGCGCTCCACGTCCCCCTCGGCCATGGCGCTGCCCGAGGGCAGGCACAGCCCGCGCGCGAACAGCTCCTCGGAAACGGCTCCGCCCCACACGCGGCAGCCCTTGTAGCAGGGCTGCAGGTGCATGGGCTTCCACACCGGGCGGCTCTCGATGTTCTGCTCCTCCAGGGCCAGGCGCAGGGCCTCGGGGCTGGCGCCCAGCTCCTTCTCGTCGACGAGCGCCACGCTGAGCCAGCGGTTGGCCTTGCCGAAGGCGGCCTCGGGCATGAACTCGATGCCGGGCACGTCCGCCAGATATTTGCGGTACCAGCCGAAGATGCGCCGCCGCGCGGCCACGCGGGCCTCCAGAAGCTCCAGCTGGCCCAGGCCGATGGCCCCCAGCACGTTGCTCAGGCGGTAGTTGTAGCCGATCTCCGCGTGCTCGTAGTGCGGCGCGGGCTCCCGCGACTGCTGGGAGAGCTTGCGCGCCCGCTCAATGAGGGCCTTGTCGAAGCTGGCCAGCATGCCGCCGCCGCTGGTGGTGATGATCTTGTTGCCGTTGAAGGAAAAGATGGAGGCGAAGAGCCCCGGGTGCGCCCCGGCGTGCATGGCCTCGTCGCCCTGTCCGTAGCGCGCGCCCGCGCTCTCGGCGGCGTCGGCGATGACGGGCACCCCGTAGGGCGCGCAGGCCTCCAGGATGCGCCCGTAGTCCGCGCACTGGCCGTAGAGGTCGGTGGGGATGACCGCCTTGGGCAGGCGGCCCTCCTTCTTGAGGTCCGACAGGGCGCGGGAGAGCAGCTCCGGGTCCATGTTCCAGCTGGCGCGGTCGCTGTCGACGAACCCGGCCTCGGCCCCCAAAAAGTGTACCGGCGACACCGAGCCGATGAAGGTGAGGCTGCTGCCCAGCACCAGGTCGCCGGGGCCCACGCCGAGGCAATGCAGGGCCAGGTGCATGGCCGCCGTGCCGCTGGAAACGGCCAGGCAGTGGGGAATGCCCGTGAAGGCCGCGAAGGCCGCCTCGAAGGCGTCCACCTGCGGGCCCAGGGGCGCGATGTAGTTGCTGGCGAAGGCCTCGGCCACGCGCTGCTGCTCCCGCCCGCCCATGTGCGGGGGAGAGAGGAAGAGTCTGGGAGGTTTGGCGCTCACGGCCTAGCCTTTCTGGTGTTTCGCAAGGGGCTTGGCCGGAACGCCGCCCACGGTGGCCCGCTCGGCCACGTCGCCCACCACCGCCGCGCCCGCGCCCACCACGCTCCAAGCGCCGATGGAAACGCCCTGCACCGCGCAGGAGCCGATGCCCACCAGCGCGCCCTCGCCCACCGTGACGTTGCCCGCAAGGTGCACGCCCGGGGCCACGTGGCAGTGCGCTCCCAGCACGCAGTGGTGGTCGATGCTGGCGCAGGTGTTGAGGATGGCGTTCTCGCCGATTTTGGCGCCGGGGTTGGCCACTGCGCCCGCGCAGAGCACCGCGCCCTGGCCGATGACCACGTCCGGGGCCAGCACCACCGAGGGGTGGATGGCCGTGGCGAAGCGCTTGCGCGCCGCCGTCAGCTCGGCGTAGAGCCGCGCGCGGGTCTCGTTGCCGCCGATGCCCAGGATCACCGCGTCGTGCGGGGTGGCGGCCAGCTCGGACAGCGCCCCCAGCACCGGCAGGCCCAGCAGGCGCGTGCCGTGCAGCCCGGCGTCGTCGTCCAGAAAGCCCACGATCTCCATCTCGCGGCCCTTGGTCCACATCTGGAAAAGCACGTCGGCCACCACCTGGCCGTGGCCGCTGGCGCCCAGTACAACGATCTTCATAGCTTCCTCCGGCGGGTATTCCGCCCGATGGCGATCCGCCCGGTTTTGCGTCCCTTGTACCGCCCGGCGAAATTCCGTGTCAACGACCGGGAGCGCGCCGGGGATTGCGGACCCTGCTACTCCGCGCCCTCTACTCAGCGTTCAACACGCGGCGCACGGCGGTGATGACGTCGGCCACGTCCGCGTCCTCAAGCCTGGCGGAAATGGGCAGGCTCACCGTGGCCCGGCCGATCCTGGCGGCGTGGGGATAGTCTTCGGGCCGCCAGCCCAGGCGCTCCTGGTAGTAGGGGTGCTCCGGCAGGCTCAGGTAGTGCACGCCCACGCCGATGCCCTGGCGCGTCATGGCCATGAGGAAGGAATCGCGGCTGATGCCGCTCTCTTCCTCGTCCACCAGCACTGTGTACAGGTGCCGGGCGTGCAGGGTGTCCGGTTCGTCCGCCGGTGGGGGGCTGGGCAGGCCGATGCGCTTGCCCTGCGGCAGCGCGCCGAAGGCCGCGTCGTAGGCCGCCCAGACCTGCTCGCGCCGGGCGTGGTAGGCGTCCACCCGGGGCAGCTGGTGCAACCCCAGCGAGGCCTGGATGTCCATCATGTTGTATTTGAACCCGGCCTCCACCACCATGTAGTGCTTGTAGCCCTCGTCGCCGAAGCGGTTCCAGGCGTCGGCGCTCATGCCGTGCAGGCCCAGGCGCTTGATGCGCGCCAGCTGCTCCGGGTCGCGGGCGACGACCATGCCGCCCTCCCCGGTGATGATGTTCTTGGTGACGTAGAAGCTGAAGCAGCCGAAGTCGCCGAAGGTGCCCATGTGCCGGCCCTTGTACTTCGTCTCGATGGCGTGGGCGCAGTCCTCGATGACCGCGAGCCCATGCTCCTCCGCGATGGCCATGAGCGCGTCCATGTCGCAGGGCCGCCCCGCGAAGTGCACGGGCAGGATGGCGCGGGTGCGCGGGGTGATCTTCTCGCGAACCTTGGCC
Organism: Pseudomonadota bacterium; assembly: GCA_023438245.1. Classification (GTDB taxonomy): domain Bacteria; phylum Desulfobacterota; class Desulfovibrionia; order Desulfovibrionales; family Desulfovibrionaceae; genus Humidesulfovibrio. Next base: position 4,894 of record JAEXRD010000127.1, read on the forward strand.
GGGTCGATGTTCATGGTGGCCGGGTCCACGTCGGCCAGCACGGGGACGGCCCCGGCGTGCAGGATGGCGTTGACCGTGGCGCAGAAGGTCAGCGGCGTGGTGATGACCTCGTCGCCGGGCTGAAGGCGCAGGGCCACCAGGGCCAGGTGCAGGGCCGCGGTGCAGGAATACAGCGCCACGGCGGCGGGCACGCCCTTGTAGGCGGCGAAGTCGCGCTCGAACCGGGCGGTGCGCGGCCCGGTGCCGATCCAGCGGCTCTTCAGGCAGGCCACCACCTCGTCGATCTCGGCCTGCTCCAGCGCGGGCGAGCCGAAGACCAGGAAATTCTCCTTGGTGCGGACGGGAGGCTTTTCAGACATCAGGGGTTCCTTTGTTCTTTCATGGAAAAGCTGTGGCAGGGGTAGCAGAAGCGCCGGGGGACTTCAATGAGGCTTCGCCCCCCTCACGGGCCGGGGCGGCTCCCCTGACCGGGGGCCGATCCGGTGAACTCCGGCATGGTCACGTCGCCCACAGCGCTGATGCCCTCGCGCCGGATGACCGCGCGCACGGTGCGCCACAGGATGACCACGTCCAGCCACAGGGAGCGGTTGTCCACGTACCACACGTCCAGGGCGAAGCGCTCCTCCCAGGAAAGCGCGTTGCGGCCGTTGATCTGCGCCCAGCCGGTGATGCCGGGCATGGCCTCGTGGCGGCGGGCCTGCTCCGGGCTGTAGAGCGGCAGGTAGCCCATCATCAGCGGCCGGGGCCCCACCAGGCTCATGTCGCCCTTCAGCACGTTGAGGAGCTCCGGCAGCTCGTCCAGCGAGGTGGAGCGCAGCAGGCGGCCGAAGGGCGGCAGGCGCTCGGCGTCCGTGCCGGGGCCGGGGCGCATGGTGCGGAACTTGTAGATCCAGAAGGGCCTGCCGTGCAGGCCGGGGCGCTGCTGGCGGAAGATCACGCCCGGCCCCAGCTTGAGGCGCACGGCCAGGGCCACCCCCAGCAGCACCGGGGCCAGCAGGACCAGGGCCGGGATGGTGAGCGCCAGGTCGAAGATGCGCTTGGCCGCGTACCCTCTGGGGAATCCGCCCACGCTAGTCGCCTCCGGCCAGGCCCAGCGCCCGCAGCATGGTCGTCGCCACCTCGTCCGCGCCGAACTTCTCCTCGGCCAGCCGCCTTGCCGCCGCGCCCATCTGCGGGATGAGCGCGGGGTCCTCCACGAAACGGGCCATGGCCCGCATGAGCGCGCCGGGCTCGAAGGGCGGCACCAGGTAGCCCGTCACCCCGTCCTCCACGGTCTGCCTGCAGCCGGGCACGTCGGTGGTGACCACCGGGCGGGCCATGGCCATGGCCTCCAGGCTGGAGCGCGGCGTGCCCTCGCGGAAGCTGGGCAGCACGAACACGCTGGAGGCCGCCAGGTGGGGCCGCACGTCGGCCACGGGATCGAGAAATTCCACCACGCGGTCCTGCTTCCAGCGCTCCAGCATCTCGCGGGGCACGGCGTCGGCCACGTCGTCGGGCGCGCCCAGCAGGCGGCACACGGCCTGGGGGTGGCGCTGCTTGAGAAGGCGGCAGGCCTCCACGTACACGCCCACGCCCTTGGCCCAGAGCAGCCGCGCCACGCACAGGAACACCGGCGCGCCGGTGAATTCGTGGGCCAGTACCGGCGGGGCCGGCGAAAAATGCTTCAGGTCCACGCCGGAGCCGTTCACCACGCACACGCGCTGGCCCTCGCTCAGGATGCCCATGTTCCGGAACAGCTCGCGGTCGTCGGGGTTCTGGAAGAACACCACGCGGTTGTTCGCCAGGGCCTTGCGGTACAGCCGGGTGACCACGTCGCGCAGCACCCGGCGGCCCAGGGGCAGCCTGACGCCGGGGTCGGCCTCGCCAAAGGCGTAGCCCAGGCCGGTGACGAGCGAGGCCACGGGGATGTCCCCGGCCCCTCTTCCGGACCATCTGGCGGCCAGCGAGCCGTAGATCACGGGCTTGATGGTGTAGGGCAGCACCAGCTCGGGCTTGATGCGCCGGAAATGCGCGCGCAGGGCCAGCAGGGTACCCGCGTCGGCCATTGGGTCCACCCCGCCCCGGCGCATGGGAAAGCCCAGCAGCTCGATGCCCATGTCCGCCAGCGCGCCGCGCACGTCCCCGCCCATGCCGTGGGGGGCGCCCCCGATGATGGAGTCCGACGGGGCCAGGGCCACGACCTCGTGGCCACGCGCCCGCAAGGCCCTCAGGAGAGGTCCGCGGAAATTGACGAGCGAGGGGGCGAAGCCCGCGACAACGGCGATGCGCATGGCCCTTCCCTACTCCGAAACGCCGCAGGTTTCCAGCCAGGAGCCGAACATGAGCGCGGGCCACAGCTGGTACTGGCGGTTGTAGCGTCCGCTCTGGTGCTCGGCCCAGGCCCGGGCGAAGGGCGCGGGGTCCAGGAAGCCCTCGCGGCCCAGGCGCGCGGGGTCCAGCAGACCGGCGGCCCAGTCCTTGAGCGGCCCGCGCAGCCAGGTGTCCAGCGGCACGCCGAAGCCCATCTTGGGCCGCTCCCACAGCTCCGGCGGCACGTAGCGGGCCAGCAGCGCGCGCAGGGGCAGCTTGCCCTGCACGCCGGAGGGCCCGCCCTGCAGCCGCCAGGCCTCCGGCAGCCGCCAGGCCAGCTCCGCCACGCGGTGGTCCAGGTAGGGCGCGCGCGACTCCAGGCTCACGCTCATGGCCGCGCGGTCCACCTTGGTCAGGATGTCCTCGGGCAGGTACCAGGCCGTGTCCAGGAACTGCATCCAGAGCGTGCCGCCCGGCGGGCACAGGCCGGGGTCGGGCCAGGTGCCGGGCAGGCGCAGCGCCCATTCCGGCTCGCTGGCCCCCCTGCCCTCCTGGCGCACCAGCAGGCCGGGGTCCAGCCAGGCGGAGACCAGCCGGGCGTAGAAGCTGGTGGCGATGCGCGCGGGCAGGGCCTGGGCCAGCTTGTGCAGCTTCTCGCCGGGCAGGCGCTGGCGCGCGCTGGCGGGCAAAAGCGGGGCCAGGGCCGCGAACAGGCGGTCCCAGGCCGCCGGGGACAGGCTGGTCAGCGCGGCGGCGGCCAGCCTGCGCAGGCCCAGGGGCAGGCCGCTCAGGCGCGCCCACAGGGCCGGGCCCCAGGCGTGGCGGTTGTACCCCGCGAAAAGTTCATCGCCGCCGTCGCCGGAGAGGCACACCGTCACCTCGCGGCGGGTCAGCTCGGCCACCAGCCGGGTGGGGATGAGCGAGGCGTCGGCAAAGGGCTCGCCGGAAATTTCGGCCAGGCGCGGCACCAGGGCCAGGGCGTCGGCGGGGCTGGCGATGAGCCGGGTGTGCGTGGTGCCCAGGTGGCGGGCCACCAGCTCGGCCTGGGCGCTCTCGTCGTAGGCCGGGTCGTCGTAGCCGATGGTGAAGGTGCGCACGTTGCCGGGGGCCGCCTCGGCCATGAGCGCGGCGATGAGCGAGGAATCCACCCCGCCGGAGAGCAGCGCGCCCAGGGGCACGTCGGCCACCATCTGGCCGCGCACGCTGGCGCGCAGGCGGCGCAGCAGGGCCTCGCGGGCCTCCTCCTCGCTGCCCCCTTCCATGTCCAAGGGCTCCATGAGCCCGTCCTGGGCCATCTGGCGCAGGCTCCACCAGGGCTTGGGCGCGGGCATGCCGCCGCCCGCCCCACTGGCAAGGTCGGCGGCGCAAAGCTCCACCAGATGCCCGGCGGGCAGCTTGCGCACGCCGCGCAGGATGCTGTGCGGGGCCGGAATGCAGGACAGGCGCAGCAAAAGCGCCAGCGCGCCCCGGTCCACCCGGGCGGAAAAGCCCGGCGCGGCCAGGATGCCCGGCAGCTCCGAGGCGAAGGTGAGCCGCCCGTCCTGGAACGCGTAGTACAGGGGCTTCTCGCCCATGCGGTCGCGGGCCAGGGTCAGGGTGCGCTCGCGGCGGTCCCACAGGGCCAGGGCGAACATGCCCGCGCAGCGCGCCAGCGCGCCCTCCACGCCCCAGAGCACGCAGGCCTCCAGCAGGATCTCGGTGTCGGAGTGGCCGCGCCAGGCGATGGCCGGGCGGCCCGAATAGGCCCGCGCCCCCTCCACCTCGCGCTTGAGCTCCAGGTGGTTGTAGACCTCGCCGTTGTAGGCCAGCGCGAAGCGCCCGCAGTGGCTCAGCATGGGCTGGTCCCCGGCGGGGGAAAGATCGAGGATGGCCAGCCTGCGATGGCCCAGGGCCAGCATGCCGTCCGGGTCGGCCCACAGGCCCTGGCCGTCCGGCCCGCGGTGGGCCTGCACCCGGGCCATGCGCCCGGCCACGTCCAGCAGGGCGTCCGGGGCCGTTTTGCCCAGGGGATCGAGTATGCCTGCGATGCCGCACATATGCGCCTGCTAGCAGGTTGGCGCGCCCCTGGCAACGGGCGGGCTTTACACGCGCCCCCCGTGGCGTTACCAAGGGCGGCGAGTTTGCGCGCCGGCCGAGGCGCTCGGCCCTCCGGCGACGGGGGGTTCTCCGGCCCGCGCAACGCACACCAGCGCAACCACCCCGGAGGTCCCCCCATGCTTACCGCCTGGCTTCTCTACGCCTTCACCGGCGCCTTCGCCGGAGTCCTGGCCGGACTCCTGGGCGTGGGCGGCGGCCTGGTCATCGTGCCCATGCTGAACATCGCCTTCGGCATCCTGGCGCTGCCCGCCCAGTACATCCAGCACCTGGCCCTGGGCACCTCGCTGGCCTCCATCATGTTCACCAGCGTGTCCAGCCTGCGCGCGCACCACCAGCGCGGGGCCGTGATCTGGCCCGTGGTCAAGGCCATCACCCCGGGCATCCTGGCGGGCACCTTCCTGGGCACCAAGCTGGCCTCGGCGCTCTCCAGCCGCTTCCTCACCGGCTTCTTCGTCTGCTTTTTGTACTACGTGGCCGCGCAGATGCTGCTGAACATCAAGCCCAAGGCCAGCAGGCAGATCCCCGGCGCGGCGGGCATGTTCGGCGCGGGCGGCGTCATCGGCGGCGTGTCGGCCCTGGTGGGCATCGGCGGCGGCACCCTCTCGGTGCCCTTCCTGACCTGGTGCAACGTGCAGCTGCACACCTGCATCGGCACCAGCGCGGCCATCGGCTTCCCCATCGCCGTGGCCGGGGCCGCCGGATACTACGTCAACGGCCTCTCCGCCGACCTGCCCGGCCTGTCCGAGGGCTACGCCGGGTTCATCTACCTCCCGGCGCTCATCGGCGTGGCCGCGGTGAGCATCCTCACCGCTCCCCTGGGCGCCAGGCTGGCCCACAGCCTGCCCGTGGGCAAGCTCAAGAAGATCTTCGCCGGGCTGCTCATCATCATGGCCAGCAAGATGCTCTACAGCCTGCTCTAGCCCCGCAGCGCCCCCGAAACCAGCCCACGCCGCCGCCCGGAGCCTCCCTCCCGGCGGCGGTTTTTTCTGTCTCGGCGCGCCCATGCCGTTGCCACCCGGCCCAAAGCGTGGCATACCATCATCCGGTATCGTCCCCCATAAGCGGTCACCCTGAACCCCGAGGTCAAGCGCCATGCGCGATCTGGCCCGACTGTTGAGCGAGAGCGAAGGCTGGCTCCTGGCGCGCGTGCTGCGCTATGCCCAGGAGCGCGGCTTCGCCCACCACACCACCGCCCAGCGCATGGATTGGCGCGCCTCCATTTCCGGCCTCACCCAGGCCCTGCTGGCGGCCATCCCCGCCGGGCCGGAAGGCGTGGAGATGGGGCCCGACGACATCCTGATGCAGAGCCCGGCCACGGCCTTCGCCGTGGAGGCCGCGCGCAGGCACCGCGCGCGCGGGGTGGAGCTGGGCCTGTTCCTGGGCCTGCTCTCCTACTACCGGCAGGGCTTCCTGGACCTGGTCTGGGAGGCCGGGCTGGAGGACAGGCCCGGCGCGCTGCGCTTCGTCACCCGCTTTTTCGACCGCGTGGCCACGGGCATCGCCGTGGAGTGGAGCTCCCACGGGGAGAACGCCCGGATGGTGGAGCTCCGCAGCCTCAACGTGCAGGCCGTGGCGGAGAAGAACCGCTACCGCACGGTGTTCGACGCCCTGCCCGATCCGGCCGTGTTCGTGGGCCAGGGGGGCGAGGTGCTGGGCATGAACGAGGCCTGCCGGAGCTGGCTGGGCGACTGGTTCGAGGGGCTGCTGACCAGCCCGGGGGCCAGCCGGGCCACCGAGCTGCTGCCCTGGCTGGCCCAGGACATCACAGCCGCCCTGGCCGGCCAGGGAAGCCAGGGGGGCCAAACGGGACAGGCCGACGCCGCCCCGCTCGCGGACAGGGACATCCTCTCCGCCAGGGGCCAGCGCCGCGTGGTGCGCGCGCGCATCCGCCAGCTGCGCGACGCGGCGGACGGCGTCACCGGCCTGGTGGTGCTCGTCACCGACGTCACCGACCTCACCCGCGCCCAGGAGGACCGCGCGGCCATCGACGGCCAGTTGCGCGCGCGCCTGCGCGAGATCAGCAGCCTGGCCGAGCTGGACGCCATCCTGGACAACCCCGCCCTGGACCTGGAGGAGGCCCTGGCCCAGGCGGCCCAGGCCATCCCGCGCGGGTTCGACGACTGCTGCCCGCTCACGGCGCGCATCGAGCTGGACGGGCGCGCCCATGGCCGGGTGATCGCCAGCCCGGAGCAGAACGAGCCGCCCTGCCTGCTCCAGAACATGACGCTCTCCGGCCAGCCGCGCGCCAGCGTGGCCATCTGCGGCGAAAAAACCCCGGACGAGGGCGCCGCGCACCTGGCCAGCGTGGGCACGCTGCTGGCCAAGGCGCTGGAGGCCCGGCTGGCCAAGGGCGAGCTGGCCCAGTCCGAGAAGCTCTTCCGCGAATTTTTCGACAACGCCGCCGACGCCATCCTCATCCACGACGTGGAGGGCGTGGTGCTGGACGCCAACAAGGGCTCGGGCATCTGGCTCAACCAGCCCACCGAGGCCCTGCGCGGCCAGAACCTCATGGCCTGGCTGGACGCGGCCGACCACGAGATCGCCAGAAACCGCTTCCGCGATGCCCAGCGCGGCACAACCGCCGTGTTCCAGGTCACCCTGCGCCGCCGCGACGGCTTCAGCATCCCCGTGGAGGTCCTGAGCCAGGGCATCGAGTACCAGGGCAGGCAGGTGGTGGTCAGCAGCGGGCGCAACATCTCCGCCCGGCTCGCGGCCCAGAACGAGATCGAGCGCAGGCTGGCCATGGAGGAGATGGTGGCGGGCATCTCCAGCCGCATCATCAACTCCTCCGCCGAGGGCATGGAGGCGGCCATCACCAGCAGCCTGGGCGACCTGTGCGCCTTCGTGGGCATGCCCAGGGCCGGGGTGTTCCTGCTGGACGGACGCGGCGGCTACCGCCTGGCGCACCAGTGGCGGGCCGCTGGCCTGGCCCCGCTGCCCCCGGCCATACGCCGCATCTCGCGCACCGGCGCGCCCTGGCTTACCGAGCGCATCGCCGCCCGCGAGCGCGTGTTCATCCGCGACGTGGGCCACATGCCCCCGGCCGGGCGCAAGGAAAAAGCCCTGTTCACACGCCTGGGCCTCAAGAGCCTGGCCGCCGCGCCCATGCTGGTGGCCGACCGCCTGCTGGGCGTGCTGGCCGTGGCCTCCGACGCGCCCCTGGACGCCGCCCGGCTCTCCGGATCGCCGCTTCTGGACCAGATGGCCCTGCTGCTGGGCAACGCGCTGGAGAAGCTGCGCGTGAGCGAGGCCCTGCGCGCGAGCGAGGGCCTGTCCTCCGCGGTCATCGAGTCGCTCTCGGCCAACATCTGCGTGCTGGACAAGCACGGCGTGGTGACCCGCGTGAACCGGCAGTGGAGCGCCTTCGCCCGCGACAACGCCCCTGTGGGCGGGCTGGTGGAGGGGCCGGGGGCGGACTACCTGGCGGCCTGCCGCCAGGCCGCGGCCCGGGGCGAACCCCTGGCCGCCCGGGCCGAGGAGGGCATCCGCAGCGTGCTGGAGGGCCGGGCCGCCAGCTTCCGCATGGAATACCCCAGCAGCCCCGACGAACCCCGGCGCTGGTACGCCATGCAGGCCACGCCCGTGGCCGGACGCAGGCGCGGGGGCGTGGTCATCGCCCACCGCGACATCACCGAGGCCGCCCTGGCCCTGCAGAAGCTCAGCCAAAGCGAGGAGCGCTTCCGCGTCATCGTGGAGAACGCCCACGAGGCCGTGCTGCACGTGGACGGCGCCGGGCGCATCCTCTACGCCAACCCGCGCGTGCAGACCATGTTCGGCTACGGCCCGGAGGAGATGGTGGGCAAGGACATCCCCCACTACCTGGACCCCGAGGACGTGCCGCTGTTGCACCAGAAGCTCAAGCGCCGCCGCCAGGGCATCTCCGAGCAGTACGAGCTGCGCTTCCGCCACAAGAGCGGCAAGCGCATCTGGACCATGATCAACGCCTCGCCGCTGAGCGGGTCGGGGGGCGAGGTCACCGGCTCCATCGGCATGGTCACGGACATCACCGACCGCATCCGCGCCGCCGAGCGGCTGAAGAAGAACGAGACCAAGTACCGCACCCTCATGGAGGCCATGCAGGAGGGCCTGGTAACCCTGCGCCGCGATGGCCGCATCACCTTCGCCAACGCCCAGTTCGGCACCATGCTGGGCGTCTCCGGCATCGGCCTGGTGGGCAGGCAGGTGCGGGAGTTCCTGGTGCCGGAGAGCGTGGCGCTCATGGAGCGCATCCTCTCCACCGCGGAGCACTGGACCGGCGGGGCCGAGGAGCTGCTGTGGACCCACAGCTCGGGCAGGCGCGTGTACAGCCTGGTTTCGCCCTCGGCCATGCACGACGAGGGCGGCCGGGCCACGGGCATCTTCGCCGTGGTCACGGACACCACCGAGCGCAAGGGGCTGGAAAGCCAGCTGCTGCACTCCCAGAAGCTGGAGG
>JAEXRD010000014.1 GCA_023438245.1 Pseudomonadota bacterium
CGGCCAGCGCGGTGGCCTCCTGGGTCTTCTGCTCGCTCTGGGCGATCATGGCCTTGTTGATTTCCTCGGCCGCCGACGACTGCTGCTCGGCCGCGGCGGCGATGCCGGCCACTTCCCGGGCACTGGCTTCGGCCAGATCGAGAATTTCCCGCAGCACGTCGCCGGACTTTTGCGCCAGGGTGGTGGCGCTCTCCACCGCGCGCGAGGAGCGGTCCACGTTCTCCATGTTCTTGCGCGTGCCCTGCTGAATGCCGCTCACGGCGTCGCCCACCTCCTTGGTGGCGGTCATGGTCTTCTCGGCCAGCTTGCGCACCTCGTCGGCCACAACGGCGAAGCCGCGCCCGGCGTCCCCCGCGCGGGCGGCCTCGATGGCGGCGTTGAGCGCCAGCAGGTTGGTCTGGTCGGCGATGTCGGAAATGACGTTCATGATCTGGCCGATGCCCTCGGCCTGTCGACCCAGGGCTTCCATGTCGCGCTTCAGCTCCACGGACATCCTGTGCATCTCGCCGATGCCCTCCACCACCTGGCTGACCACCTGGGAGCCTTCGGCGGCCTTCCTGCGGGCCACATCCGTGCTTTCGGCGGCCTGGGAGGCGTTCCTGGCCACCTCGAGAACGGTGGAGTTCATCTCCTCCATGGCCGTGGCCGTCTCGCCCACGCGGACGCTTTGCACCTCGGTCCCGCGGCTGGACTGCTCGATCTGGGCGGAGAGCTCCTCGCTGGCGCTGGAGACGACATCCACCACCCGTTCCAGTTGGCGGGCGGCCTGCATCATGCCCTCGGCCTTGGCCCGCTCGGCGGCGGCCTTGGCCTGGTTGGCCTCCTCGGTGGCGATGTCCGCCAAGCGGGCCTGCTCGGTAGCCTCGGCGCTCTTCTGGTCGGCCTCGGCGATCTTGGCCTTCATGGTGCCCACCATGCCCTGGATGACGTGGTACACGCCCCCTTCCTTCTTCTGCGGACGGAAGGCCACGTTCAGGTCGCCCCCGGCGATCCTGCCCGCCACCTCGGCCAGGTAGCCGGGGTCCTCGCCCAGCTGGGCCATGACGCTGCGCACGAGCAGGATGGCCACCACCACGCCCAGGCCCGTAGCCAGCGCCAGGGCGGTCAGGATGAGCATCCTGCCCCGGGAGTAGGTGGCGTAGGCCGCATTGGCCTCGTCGTCGCCGCCCTTGTCGTTGATCTTGATGAGCTCCTGGATGATGGCCAGCGAGCCGTTGATGTTCTTGCGCGTCTCGCCCTCGCTCTCCAGCTGCACCTCGGCCTGCTTGCCCCCCTCCACCAGGTCCGTGATGATCTTGTGGCGCTCCACGTAGGCGGCCCAGAGCTTGGTGAATTCTTCGAACTTGGCCTTCTCCGCCGGGCTGGAGACGAGTTTTGCGTAGGCCTCCTGGGCCTTGGCCATCTCCCCGATGCGCTTGGCCATGTCCTCCTGGGACTTCTTGCGCTCGGCCGGGTCGTCCAGCAGCATGTAGCGCAACTGGGCCCGGCGCACGCCCTGCGCCAGCCTGTCCAGCTTGCCCGCCTCGCGGATGCTGGGCAGCCAGTTCTTGGCCAGCTGGTCCACGTTGGAGTTCAGCGCATTGAAGCTGGTCAACGCAATGCCGCCGGTGAGCAGCAGCATCACGATGACGAGGCCGAAGCCCAACGACAGTTTGTGGGCGAGTTTCATTTGCGCCAGCATGGTGTACCTCCAGAGATACGGCGGAAAAAGAGTGCATAAAGGGACATAAGCATAGCCTGCCGCTGAAACTGCGTCAACGGGGTCCGCCCAAATACCCCGAGTACCATCTATCGTCATTTTGGCAGCGGAATTTATGGTTCGTTCAGCGATACTCACGAATTTAAAAAAAAGAGGGCCGCCGGGAACACTCCCGGCGGCCCTTGAGCAACAACTTCGCCAGTTCGGCCTAGGCGCCGCTCTTCATGCTCTCGATGAGCGCGCGCAGGTTCTGGGCCTGGCTGGCCAGCTCGCCCACGGCCTGGGCCGACTGGCGCATGGCGTCGGAGGTCTCGGTGGACACCCGGTTGATGTCCTCGATGCTGCGGTTGATTTCCTCGCTGGTGGCCGACTGCTGCTCGCTGGCCGTGGCGATGGAGCGCACCTGGTCGGTGACCGTCTCCACCATGTGCACGATCTCATTGAGCGCCTCGCCGGACTGCTGCGCGAGGCTGGTGGCGTTCTCCACCGCGCGCGAGGAGCGGTCCACGTTCTCCATGTTCTTGCGCGTGCCCTGCTGGATGCCGTTGATGGCGTCCCCCACTTCCTTGGTGGCGGTCATGGTCTTCTCGGCCAGCTTGCGCACCTCGTCGGCCACCACGGCGAAGCCGCGGCCGGCATCTCCCGCGCGGGCCGCTTCGATGGCGGCGTTCAAGGCCAGCAGGTTGGTCTGGTCGGCGATGTCGGAAATGACGTTCATGATCTGGCCGATGGCCTCGGCCTGCTTGCCCAGCTCGGACATGTCGGACTTGAGCTCCACGGAGACCTTCTGCATCTCGCCGATGCCCTCCACCACCTTGCTCACCACCTGGGAGCCCTCGGCGGCCTTCTTGCGGGCCGCGTTGGTGCTCTCGGCGGCCTGGGAGGCGTTCCTGGCCACTTCCAGCACGGTGGAGTTCATCTCCTCCATGGCCGTGGCCGTCTCGCCCACGCGGGTGCTCTGCACCTCGGAGCCGCGGCTGGACTGCTCGATCTGGGCGGAGAGCTCCTCCGAGGCGCTGGACACGACCTCGACGACCTTCTCCAGCTGGCGGGCGGCCTGCATCATGCCCTCGGCCTTGGCCCGCTCGGCGGCGGCCTTGGCCGTGTTGGCCTCCTCGGTGGCGATGCCCGCCAGCCTGGCCTGCTCGGCGGCCTCGGCGCTCTTCTGGTCGGCCTCGGCGATCTTGCCCTTCATGGTGGCCACCATGCCCTGCATAACGTGGTACACGCCGCCCTGCTTCTTCTGCGGGCGGAAGGCCACGTTCAGGTCGCCCCCGGCGATCTTGCCCGCCACCTCGGCCAGGTAGCCGGGGTCCTCGCCCAGCTGGGCCATGATGTTGCGGGTGAGCAGGAGGCCCAGGCCCAGGGACAGGGCGAAGCCCAGGCCCATGAGCAGGTACATGAGATTGGCGGCCGCCGCGCCTTCCTTGGTATTCTTATCGGAGATGAGCTTGCCCTGGAGCTTCTTGGACTCCACCAGCTCGTCGATGTGCTTGCGGTAGCTGTCCGCCACCTTGCGGGCCTCGCCCTGCAGCAGCTGCTGCGCGGCGTCCTCCTTGCCCGCCTGGGCCAGCTCCATGACCTGGTCGGTGACCTTGATGTACTCGGCCCGGTTCTGCGTCAGGTCGGCAAAGGCCTTCTTGGCCTCAGGGCTCTGCAGGGTTTTCTCGAACACGGCCAGCTTCTCGCTGATGCGCTCGCGCAGCTTCTTGTTGCCCTCGACCATGTCCTTCTGGATTTCCTTGTCCGTGGTTCCGGCCAGCACCGCCATGTTCACGCGGATGCGCTGGAAGCTCACGGCCACGTCGGCGATGTCGCCCAGGGGCACGGTCATCTTCTCGTAGAGAAAGGTGTCGGCCTCGTCGATCTGCTTGATTTTATTGACCCCGACAAAGCCAAGGCCCACGGTTATGGCCGACACGAGCAGGAAGCCCGCGATCAGCTTTGTCTGGAGTTTCATGGATTGCATGAGGGTCATGGTCTGGCTCCTTGTTATTTGATGCAGGCTCTCGACGACACGCACCGCCGAGAGTTCGGCCCGGGAACTCACACGCCGCCAACCGGAAAGGGGGAGCCAGATGGCGCGCGGTGAAAAACTGTGTATCGGCGCGAATCCGCGGGAACAATAGCCCCGCCGCGCCACCGCGGCAGCCGGTGCCCTCGGGCAGGGGAAAGACTCCCGCTATCCTTCAGCGTACAGGATTATCAATACGGGAGCAAGCGCTCACCTGTTTTTCGGGACATTCCGCGCACTCCGCCCGGAGCAGCCAGGTCCCGCACGTTCAAGAGGCCGAGACCTCAGCCCAGGGTCTCGCGCTCGCGGAAGCCGATGAGGTAGAGGATGGCGTCCAGGCCCAGGGTGGAGATGCTCTGGCGCGCCCCGGCCTTGACCTTGGGCTTGGCGTGGAAGGCGATGCCCAGGCCCGCGATGCCCAGCATGGGCAGGTCGTTGGCGCCGTCGCCCACGGCGATGACCTGGCGCAGGTCGATGCCCTCGCGCTCGGCCAGGCGGCGCAGCAGCTCGGCCTTGCGCGCGCCGTCCACGATGGGCCCCACCACCTTGCCGGTGAGCTTGCCGTCCTTCACCTCCAGCTTGTTGGCATAGACGTAGTCCATGCCCAGGAGCTTCTGCAGCCGCTCGCCGAAGTAGGTGAAGCCGCCGGAGATGATGGCCGTCTTGAAGCCCAGGCGCTTGAGGTTGGCCATGAGGCGCTCCGCGCCCTCGGTGACGGGCAGGGTGGCGGCCACCTCCTCCAGCACGCTGGCGTCCAGGCCCTTCAGCAGGGCCAGGCGGCGGCGCAGGCTCTCCTTGAAGTCGTACTCCCCGCGCATGGCCCCGGCGGTGATGGCGCAGACCTCGTCGCCCGCGCCCGCGCGCTTGGCCAGCTCGTCGATGACCTCCACCTGGATGAGCGTGGAGTCCATGTCGAAGGCCACCAGCCTGCGGTTGCGGCGGAAGAGGTTGTCCTCCTGCAGGGCGATGTCCACGCCCAGCTCGGCGCTGATGTCCATGAATTCCTTGCGGATGGCGGTCCAGTCCGCGCTCTTGCCGCGCACGGAGAACTCCACGCAGGCCGGGCGGGCCTCGGCGTCGCTGGTGAGCGAAACGCGCCCGGAGAGGCGGTTGATGATGTCGATGTTCAGCCCGTGGGCGGCCAGGGTGCCGGTGAGCCGGGAGAGGTGCGCGGCCTCCAGCCTGCGGGCCAGCAGGGTGACGATGTGCCGGGGCTTGCCCTGCACACCCACCCAGTCCTCGTAGTCCTCGGGGCTGATGGGCGTGAGCTTGAGGGTAATGCCCTGCTCGTGGGCCTTGAACAGCAGGTCCTTCAGCACCGGGGCGGCCTGGGCGGCCTCGGGCAGGGCCACCAGCATGCCCAGGGTGAGGTGATCGTGGATGACCACCTGGCCGATGTCCAGCACGTCCACGCCGCAGGCGGCCAGGATGCCGGTGAGGCTGGAGGTGATCCCTGGCCGGTCCTCGCCGGTGGCGTGGATGAGGATGATTTCGCGCATGCGGTGTGCTCTCCCTGGGGGCGTGTGGCCCCGGCGCACCTTGGCACACTTTGGGGCTCGGCTCAAGGCCGGTGGGCAAGGTGTTTGCTGTTTGACAATTTGATATTGACAATAAATAGCGTACTTGCTATTCTTTGCCTGCAACGGCGGAACACCGGCCAGGGGCCACTCCCCCAGACACCCGGGCGCGTCCGCAAGCATTCGCGCCATTGGCGCGGACACGGGAGGAACGTCCCCATGCCCTGCATACGGACCCGCGACGCGGCGCAAGAAACCCCTTGCGGCGCCGGGCGCAACACCCTGCCCGGCGGGCTTGAGCCCCGCTGCGGCGACTGCGAGCACTTCGACGAGGACGGCTGCGACCAGGCCGCCGAGGCCCTGGCCCTGGAGGGCTGGCCCCGGGCCGCCGTGGTGGTGGACGCCTGGGCCGACGCCGGGCGCTGCCCCCAGTACGCCCCCGGGGCCGACCTGGAGCTTGGCCTGGACGAGGAGGACGCCGCGCACAGAAGCCGGGCCAGGCTGGAGGCCATGCGCGGCTACGCCATTTGGTAAAGTGACAAACATTTTCGGCCGCGGCGGCCTGCGCACCTCCACAGCGCCCACCCGCACAGGCTTCCTCCATGCCCTGGGCCGCCAGCGCCGCGCCGCCCCGGTTCCGCCCGCCCCCTCCACACCCTGCGGGCGGGAGCCGGGGCGGCCCCTTGTCCGGGCCGCGCGGCAGTCACCGGCCTAGCGGGGCGCGGCCTGCTCGCCCGAGGGGCGGAAGCGCAGCGTCACCACCACGCCGCCCTCCGGGGCGTTCTCGATGGAAAGCTCCCCGCCCAACTGGTGCACCACCAGCCCGCGCATGAGCCGCATGCCCAGGCCGGGCGAGCCCTCCGGGTCCATGCCGGGCGGCAGGCCCGGCCCCTGGTCGCGCACGGTGAGCGTCACCACGCCGTCATCACCGCCCTCGGCGCGCACCTCCACGCTCTGGCCCGCCTGGCCGCTGGCCGCGTGCTTGAACACGTTGGCCAGGGCCTCGTTGAGCGCCAGCCCCAGGGGCACGGCCTGGTCCAGGCCCAGCACCAGCCCGCCCAGGTGCAGCCGGGCGGAAAGGGTGAGCCCCGCCCCGCCGTACACCTCGCGCAATTGGCGGAACAGCGCGCCCACGTACTCGCCCAGGTGGATGCCCCGGCCATCGCCGGAGCCGTAGAGCAGGATGTGGATGAGGCTCATGGCCTGCACCTTGGCCTGCACCTCGGCCATGGCCCGCCGGGCCTCGGGTTCGGAGAGCCTGCGCCCGGACATGTCCAAAAGCGAGGACACCACCTGGAGGTTGTTCTTCACGCGGTGGTGCACCTCGCGCAGCAGGGCCTCCTTCTCGCGCAGGCTGGCGCGGATGCTCTCCTCGTCGCGCCGGGCGCGCACGATGCGCCACATGCCGTCCACCAGGAGCGAAAGCTGGAGCACTTCGGCCTCGTCGTAGTTCCCGGCCTTGCCCGTCAGGCCCAGCACCGCCACCGAGCGCCCGCCGTCCAGCGCGGGCACGCCCAGGAAGCGGCGCACCTCCGGGTGCCCCTCCGGCAGCGACAGGGTGCCGGAGCGATCCTCGTTGACGATGGCCGGGACCCCGGACGCGGCCACCTGGCCCCAGAGGTTGTCGCCCTCGGCCATGAACCGGGGCGGCGGGCCGGAAAGCCCCGCCCCCTGGGCGGCGCGAGGCTCCAGCGTGCGCCCGTCCGGCCCCACGAAGAACAGCACCCCCGCCGCGCTTTCCGATAGGGCCAGGGCCTGCTCCAGGGTGAAGGAGGCGATCTGGACCTCGGTGGCCCCGGTGAAGCGGGAGAGTTCGAACAGGGCCTCCAGCCGGGCCTGGTTGCGGCGCACCTCGCGCTCCAGGCGCTGGCGGCTGGTCAGGTCCACGATGCCGCACACCTGGCCCTCGAAGTCCCCCTGCTCGTCCATGAGCGGCGAGCTGGTGACCTGGGCCAGCAGGCGCGAGCCGTCCTTGCGCACCAGGTGGTATTCCGTGGTTCCGGCGATGCCCGCGCGGCGCTGGGCCAGGGTGCTGTGCACCAGCCCCGCCTGTTCCGGGTCGGTGATCTCCCAGGGCGTCTTGCGCACCAGCTCCTCCAGCGTGTAGCCCAGCATGGCGCCCAGGCGCTCGTTGGCGAAGATGGTGCGGTAGTGCGAGTCAAAGGCCCACACGCCCTCGTGCATGGATTCCAGCAGCTTGCGGAACAGCCTCTCGCTGCGCTGCAGCGCGGCCTCGGCCAGCTTGCGGTCGGTGATGTCGCGCACGTTGACGACCACGCCGCGGATGTCCGGGTTGTCCAGCTGGTTGGTTCCCCAGGCCTCCAGGTGCACCCAGGAGCCGTCCTTGTGGCGGTGGCGGTACTGCACGCGGCCCACCCCGTGGCGGATGGCGACGGCGAAGGCGTCCCGCACGGCCTCGCGGTCCTCGGGGTGGATCATGGTCTCGATGACCGGTATGCCCACCAGCTCCGCCGGGGAATAGCCGATCATGCGCTCCGTGGCCCCGCTGACGAACATCTGCACGCCCTCGGAGCTCAGGATGCAGATGGAGTCGCTGGAGTGGCGGAAAAGTTCGGAGAAGCGGCGCTCGCTGCGCTGCAGCGCCTCCTCGGCGGCCTTGCGCTGGGTGATGTCGCGGGCCGTGCCGCAATACCCGACAATGGCGCCGGCCTCGTCGCGCAGGGGCTGCGCCAGCACCTCGATGGGCACGCTGCCGCCTCCTGAGCGCAGCAAGGCCATCTCCAGCACGCGCGAGCCGTCCCCCTCCGGGGTGCCTGGCCGGGCCTGGGCCCAGGCC
>JAEXRD010000086.1 GCA_023438245.1 Pseudomonadota bacterium
CCGATTCTCTCCCTCTCGTCTTACAGCTTGCTCTTGAGCACGATGTCCGTGATGGGGCCGCGGCTTTTTTCGCCCTTGAGCACCATGTGGGCGTAGTTGCGGTAGCCCTTGAGCTTCTTGACCACCCAGTTCAGGCCGTTGTTGCTCTCGTTCAGGTAGGGGTTGTCCACCTGGCGCGTATCGCCCAGGCAGAAGCACTTGACCCCCTCGCCCATGCGTGTGAGCAGGGCGCGGGTCTCGTTGCGCGAGAGGTTCTGCATCTCGTCCACGATGACCACGCAGTTTTCCAGGTTCATGCCCCGGATGTAGGCGATGGGCTGGATGACGAACTTCTTGGGATTCAGGCGCAGCACGTCGGCCTGCGGGTCCTGGAAGATGCGGTTGGCGGGCCGGACCTCGTGCAGCTTGAGCAAGAGGTCGGTGATGTAGCGCACGTAGGGGCCCATTTTTTCTTCCACGTCGCCGGGCAGGTAGCCCATCTTGGCGCCGATCTCGACCACGGGCTTGACCAGGTAGATGCGCTTGAACGGGTTGTCCTTGCGCTCCAGGGTCAGGTACAGGGCGGCGGCCAGGGCCATGTAGGTCTTGCCGTACCCGGCCTCGGACTGGAGGCTGACCAGGTCGATGTCCGGGTTGAGCATGAGCTCCAGGGCCAGGTTCTGGTAGACCGTGCGCGGCTTGGTGCCCCAGATCTCGTGGCTGTAGCCGATGGGCTTGGGGCCGTCCGGGCCGTGGAACACGGGCGTGCCGGACTCCCAGCGGAAGGAGTTGGCCACGGGGGTCTCGTCCTCGTCCACGAAGCCGGTGTACATCTGCGACTCGCTCTGGAAGGGCACGCTGTCGCGGTAGCTCTCGCAGGGGATGCCGGAGACGCGCGCCTTGAGCTGCAGGATGCGGTCGTTGGTGACGAGGATGGGCTCGGCCAGCGGATGGTGGCTGATCTCGCGCAGGATGCGGTCGTCGGGCGATTCGTCGGTGGACAGCGGCAGGGCGCTGCCGCCGGGGGGAAAGATGTGCACCTGCGGATCGCCCAGGATGGTGCTGACGGCCTGGGCCACCACATGCCCCAGGCGCGGGTCGCGCTTGAGCTTGTCCAGCTCGGTGAGCACGGTGTAGGGGATGTGGATGCGGTTTTCCTGGCCGTTGCGCAGTGCCTGGACGCACTTGGGATTTTCGATGAGCACGTTGGTGTCGAGCACGAAATTCTTCGATGCCATTCGGATCCCTTGGGCTGGTGGTTCCGACCCGGTGAGCGGGCCGCAGGGGTCCCCTGTCGCCGTGCTATCTGGTTGTGATCTTTGGAACCACCTCCCCGGACGGGGCTTAGAGCCCCAATGGATGTAAAGATTCTCTAAACTTTTGTGCCCCCCCGGTAAAGGGCAAAATGGGGGCAATCGCGTGACGAAAACGCGACGGGGCCGGAGCGGGGAGGACACCCCGGACTCCGGCCCCGCGCGCGTGGGGAAGGGCTACTTGCAGCCGCAGCCGCAGGCCTGGGCCGGGCGGGCCTCGCAGTTTCCGGCCAGGGTCCCGGCCAGGGCATCGGCCACCATGCCCGCCGTGCGCCCGGCCAGCCGGATGCACTTGTCCATCCTGTCCTGCGGGCCCAGGTTCTCCAGCACGGCGGGGCAGCGCGTGCAGCCGTAGTCGCCCTTGAAGCGCAGGAACAACCCTTCCGCCAGCTCGGCGGATTCGTCCCAGGGCTGGCTGGCGTCGTCGCGCCCGCGCAGGATGCCCAGGGCCATCAGCCCGCCGGACAACGCCCCGCACATGCCCAGCTTGCTGCGGCCGATGCCGCCGCCGAAGGCCGTGGCCACGCGCGGGGAAACATCCGCCGCCCCCTCGGACTCCAGGAGGGCCTGGAACACCGCCTCCGCGCAGTGCAGCCCGCCCCGGAACAGTTCCTCCGCCCTCGCTTCCACATTCTGCCTGTTCATGATGTTCTCCTTTGCGCCCGTTTTCCGGTGCGCGTTGACGGTGTGTGAAATCTGGTTTATCGATTATTCATGAATCACGATCGCGTCCAACGATTGTTTTCGATGCGGGCGAACGGAATTTTCGAACGGGCGAGCAGACGGAGGGCGGGATGGAATTGCGCGACTTGAAGACGTTTCTGGCCGTGGCCCGGCGCCTGAGCTTCCACCGCGCGGCGGAGGAACTGCACGCGGCCCAGTCCACCGTGAGCGCGCGCATCGCCGCGCTGGAGGACGACCTGGGCGTGCGGCTGTTCGAGCGCCTGGGCCGCAAGGTGAGCCTGACCGAGGCCGGGGAACGCCTGCTGGGCTACGCGGCCAAGATGCTGGACCTGGAGGACGAGGCCCGGGCCTGGGCCGCCGGGGCGGGCGAGGCGCGCGGCAGCCTCACCGTGCGCGTGCCGGAGAGCCTGTGCGCCTGGCGCATGGGCGGGGTGGTGGCGGAGTTCCGCCGCCGCTTCCCGCACGTGGCGCTGTCGCTCACGGCCTGCGCCCACGACGGGCTGGAGCAGGACCTGCGCCAGGGCGTGACGGACCTGGCTTTCCTGATGAGCGACAGCCTGCGCGCCGGGGACATGGTCGTGGAGGCCCTGGGCGTGGAGCGCCTGGTGCTGGTGGCCGCGCCGGGGCACCCCCTGGCCGGGAAGAAGCGCATCCGGCCCGGCGACCTGCGCGGCGAAACGCTGGTGCTCTCCCGTGCGGACTGCTCCTACCGGCGCATGTTCGAGGGCCTGCTGGACGAGCGGGGCGTCGCGCGCGCCGCCGGGGTGGAGTTTTCCAGCGCCTCGGCGCTCAAGGGCGCGGTGCTGAGCGGCCTGGGGTTGACTCTGCTGCCGGAGCTGGCCGTGCGCGGGGACGTCGCCGCCGGACGGCTGGCCGTGCTGCGCTGGGACGAGAAGGACGGCGGGCCGCTGGAGACCGCCGTGCTGATGCTGCGCCACAAGGACAAGTGGCTGGCCCCGCCGCTGGCGGCGTTCATGGAGCTGGCGCGGGAGCGGCTCATGGCCGGGGCCAATCCGGTCGTGAAGCCGCTGGACTTTGCCGGGGGCTCGGGCCGCTGCTGCTGACAGCCCCTTGGCGAGCGGCGCGAAATGGGCTAGGCAGAGCGTCTATGCGTGAACGCAGGAAGACAAGGGCCATCAGCGTGGGCGGCGTGGGCGTGGGCGGGGACAACCCCGTGCGCGTGCAGAGCATGACCAACGTGGACACCCGCGACGTGTTCGCGGCCTGCGCGCAGGTGCGCGAGCTGGCCAAAGCCGGGTGCGAGATCGTGCGCCTGGCCGTGCCGGACGAGCAGGCCGCCCAGGCCCTGGCGCACATCAAGAAGGACTCGCCCGTCCCGCTCATCGCGGACATCCACTTCGACCACCGCCTGGCGCACATGGCGCTCGACGCGGGCATCGACGGCCTGCGCATCAACCCCGGCAACATCGGGGGAGCGCGCAAGGTGGACGGCGTGGTCAAGGCCGCGGCCGAGCGCGGCGCGCCCATCCGCATCGGGGTGAACAGCGGCTCCGTGGAAAAGGACCTGCTGGCCAAGTTTGGCGGCCCCACGCCCGAGGCCATGGTGGAGAGCGCGCTGGGCCACGTGGCCCTGCTGGAAAAGCGCAACTTCCACGACATCAAGATTTCGCTCAAGTCCTCCAGCGTGCTGCACACCATCGAGGCCTACGAGCTTTTGTCCGCCCGCGTGGACTACCCCCTGCACATCGGCGTCACCGAGGCCGGAACGCTGCTGCCCGGCGCGGTGAAGTCCGCCGTGGGCCTGGGCGTTTTGCTTTTCAACGGCATCGGCGACACGCTCCGGGTCTCGCTGACCCACGACCCCGTGGCCGAGATCGGCGTGGCCTACGACATCCTGCGCTCCCTGGGCCTGCGTGAGCGCGGGCCGGAGGTCATCTCCTGCCCCACCTGCGGCCGCACGGAGATCGGGCTCATCGAGCTGGCCGAGGAAGTGCAGAAGCGCCTGCGCGATGTGCCGGAAGTCTTCAAGGTGGCCGTCATGGGCTGCGTGGTCAACGGGCCGGGCGAGGCGCGCGAGGCCGACATCGGCATCGCGGGCGGGCGCGGCTCGGGCATCGTGTTCCGCAAGGGCGAAGTGGTGCGCAAGATCCGCGGCGAGGAAAACCTGCTGCCGGAATTCATGAACGAACTGGATAAATTTCTGAAAGAGAAACGAGGAGAATAACGCATGCGCCTGTCCCACGCCTATGTCCCGACCCTGAAGGAAGTGCCCGCCGAGGCCGAGGTGGTGAGCCACCGCCTGCTCTTGCGCGCCGGGTTCATCCGCAAGCTCACCAGCGGCATCTACACCTACCTGCCCCTGGGCCTCAAAGCCCTGAACAAGGTGGCGGACATCTGCCGCGAGGAGATGGTGCGCGCCGGGGCGCAGGAGATCCTGATGCCCACGGTGCAGCCCGGCGACCTCTGGCGCGAGACCGGGCGCTGGGAATTCTACGGCAAGGAGCTGCTGCGCTTCAAGGACCGCCACGACCGCGACTACTGCCTGGGCCCCACGCACGAGGAGGTCATCACCGACCTGGTGCGCGGCGAGGTGCGCTCCTACCGCCAGCTGCCGCTCAACCTCTTCCAGATCCAGACCAAGTTCCGCGACGAGATCCGCCCGCGCTTCGGCCTCATGCGCGGCCGCGAGTTCGTCATGAAGGACGCCTACTCCTTCGACCGCGACAGCGATGGCGCGGACAAGAGCTACCGCTCCATGTACGACGCCTACTGCGCCATCTTCCGCCGCCTGGGCCTGGAGTTCCGCCCCGTGGAGGCCGACACCGGCTCCATCGGCGGCAACTTCAGCCACGAGTTCATGGTGCTGGCCGAGACCGGCGAGGACACCATCGCCACCTGCCAGGCCTGCGACTACGCCGCCAACCTGGAAAAGGCCGAGGTGGTCGTGCCCGCCGACAAGTGCGACTGCGGGCACGACTGCGAGCCCTTCCACCAGATCGCCACCCCGGCCATCCATACCGTGGAGCAGCTCTGCGAATTCCTGGGCATCGAGGCCGCCACCGTCATCAAGACCCTGCTCTTCGACGTGGACGGCAAGCCCGTTGCCGCGCTCGTTCGCGGCGACCGCGAACTCAACGAGATCAAGCTCAAGAACCACCTGGACGCCCAGGACGTGAAGCTGGCCAGCCCCGAGCAGGTCATCGCCTGGACCGGCGCTCCCGTCGGTTTCGCAGGCCCTATTGGGCTCAAAGCCGAGGGCATCCGCATCATCGCCGACCGCGAACTCGATTTCGACTGCGGCTGGGTCGTGGGCGCCAACGCCGCGGACGCGCACCTCATGAGCGTGGACCTGCGCCGCGACTGCAAGGTCGACGCCTACACCGACCTGCGCAACATCACCGAGGAGGACAAGTGCCCGCGCTGCGGCGGCTCCGTGCGCCTGCGCAAGGGCATCGAGGTGGGCCACGTGTTCAAGCTCGGCCTCAAGTACTCCCAGTCCATGAACGCCGTGTTCCTGGACGAGAACGGCAAGGAACAGATCATGATCATGGGCTGCTACGGCATCGGCGTGTCGCGCATCGTGGCCAGCGCCATCGAGCAGAACCACGACGCCGACGGCATCAAGTTCCCGCCCGCCATCGCGCCCTACGAGGTCTCGCTGCTGTCCCTGGCCGGAGCCAAGGACCCCGAGGTGGCCGAGGCCGCCGACAAGCTCTACGCCGAGCTGACCAAGCAGGGCATCGAAGTGCTCTACGACGACCGCGACGAGCGGCCCGGCAGCAAGTTCAAGGACGCCGACCTCATGGGCATGCCCATGCAGCTGGTCCTCGGCGGCAAGGGCCTCAAGAACGGCATCATCGAGGCCAAGGACCGCCGCACCGGTGAAAAGCGCGAACTCAAGCTCGCCGACTTCGCCTCCGAGTTCAGTGCCTGGCGGCGCACCGTGCGCCAGGGCTGGGGCCTGGACGTGGAGTAGGCGGAGGGC
>JAEXRD010000101.1 GCA_023438245.1 Pseudomonadota bacterium
TCATGGGACTACCCTTTGGCCTTGGGCTTTGCGCCGCGGGGGCGGCGCGGCCCGGAGCCGGGTTTGGACGTGGGCCTGGGTTCGGGCGCGGGTTTCGGCTGCTTCTCAGGCTCGGCGGAAAGATAGAGGTCGAGCAGGCCCGGCGGCGGGTCGATGCGGATGAGCCCCTCGTCCGGGTCCAGGTCCAGCAGGAACTCCGGCACGGCGGGCAGCAGGATCTCCCGGCCCTTCGGCGCGGCGATGACCCAGGTGTCGTACTCGGCGGGCCCGTCGCCTCCCAGAATGCCTTCGAAGGTGCCCACAGGGCTGCCGTCCGGCAGTTCCACCCGCGCGCCGATGAGCTCGTGCAGGTAGACCTCGCCCTCGTCCGGCTCGGGCAGGTCTGCGGCGGGCACCAGGATTTCCAGGCCGCGCAGGGTTTCCGCCGCGTCGCGGTCGGCGATGCCGGAGAGGGTGACGAGCAGCCTGCCCTGGTGCGTGCGGCAGGCGGAGACGGTGTAGGGCTTGGGGCGGCCCGTCCCACCCTTGGGGGAGGCGGCGGCCAGGAGCAGCGTGCGTCCCGCCGCAAAAAGCAGCGGGGAGTCCGCGTGGCATTCCACGCAGAGCTCCCCACGGATGCCGTGCGGCTTGATCACGGTTCCCACGGCCACCAGGCCGCGCTCGTTGGCGGCGTGGTCGGCCATGGCTTACTCGAGGATTTCGAGCACGGCGCGCTTTTTGGCCTTGGACGAGGCCGCGCCAAGCAGCGTGCGCATGGCCCTGGCCGTGCGTCCCTGCTTGCCGATGACCTTGCCCAGGTCTTCCTTGGCGACCTTGAGCTCCAGCACGGAGGTCTGCTCGCCTTCGATCTCCGTGACCCTCACCTCGTCCGGGCTGTCCACCAGCGACTTGGCGATGTACTCGATCATGTCTCTGAGCATGAGGTACCCCCAGGGTGCGTGTGCGCGGGCGATGCGTGCAAATCGGGCCTCAGACGCTGGACTGCCTTGCGGCCTGGTCGACCTATTTCGCGGTCTTCAAAAGCGAGCGGACGGTGTCGCTGGGCTTGGCGCCCTGCTTGAGCCACTTGTCCAGGCTCTCCTTGTTGATGACGACCTCGGCCGGGTTGACCATGGGGTTGTAGTGGCCCAGGAACTCCAGGGGACGGCCGTCGCGGCGGCTGGCGGCTTCAAGCACCACCACGCGGTAGAACGGACGCTTCTTGGAGCCCATGCGGGTCAGTCGGATAGTCAGAGCCATGTTGTCTTTCCCCCTAAATGTGTTGATAAGCTTGTTGTTGGCAAATGGCAAGCGGCGTTCGCGGCCGCCCGCCCCATCGGGTCACGGTATCAAGGATCAGCGCTTTTTGCGCTGTTTCTTGTTCATCTTCTTTTTCTTGCGCTCGGCCAGGGTTTTCTTGGAGAGCTGCTTCTTGGCGTCGCCAGCCGGGGCCTGGGGCATCTCCGGGGCAGCGCCGCCGCCGCCGCCCAGGCCGAACATGTTGCCCAGGCCGCCCAGCATGCCGCCGCCCAGGCTGTTCGAGGACTGGGCCATGGAGTTCTGCATCTGCTGCATCTGCTGCATCTGGCTGGGCGTGGGCTTCATGGCCGGCTTGGTGCCGGGCAGGGTGTAGCCCTTGGGCATGCCGGGAATCTTGGGCATCTGCGGCATGCCGCCGCCGCCCAGCATCTGCTGCATCATCTTGTTCATCTGGTCGAAATTCTTCAGAAGCGCGCTGACGTCGCTCACCGCCATGCCGCAGCCCTTGGCGATGCGCTCCTTGCGGGAGGCGCCTATGAGCGTGGGTTCCTGGCGCTCCTTGCGGGTCATGGAGCCGATGATGGCCTCGGCCTTGGCGATCTCTTTCTCGGGCACCTGCAGGTCGCCCATCTTCTTCATCATGCCGCCCATGCCGGGGATGAGCTTCAAAATGCTTTCCAGCGAGCCGATCTTGCGCATGCGGCGCATCTGGGTGACGAAGTCCTCCAGGTCGAACTTGGCCTGCTGCATCTTCTTGGCCAGGCGCTCGGCCTCTTCGGCCTCGATGGTGTCCTGGGCCTTCTCGATGAGCGTCATGACGTCGCCCATGCCCAGGATGCGCTGCGCCGCGCGGTCGGGGTGGAAGACCTCCAGGTCGGAGAGCTTCTCGCCCATGCCCACGAACTTCAGGCTCTTGCCCGTCACGCTCTTGATGGACAGGGCCGCGCCGCCGCGGGCGTCGCCGTCCATCTTGGTCAGCACCACGCCGGTGATGTCCAGGCGCTTGTCGAAGGCCTCGGCCACGGTCACGGCGTCCTGGCCGGTCATGGCGTCGGCCACGAAAAGGATCTCGCGCGGCTTGCACTTGGCCTTGATGGCGGAGAGCTCCTCCATCAGGGCCTCGTCCACGTGCAGGCGGCCCGCGGTGTCGAACAGGATGGCGTCGCACCCGGCCTCGGCGGCCTTTTTCAGCGCGTCGGCGCAGATGTCCACGGGGTTCATCTGCGGGGTGGAGGGGTAGGCGGGCACGCCCAGCTGCTTGGCCAGCACGTGCAGCTGCTCGATGGCCGCGGGGCGGTACACGTCCGCGGGCACCAGGTAGGGCTTCAGCTTGTGCTTGCTGCGCAGCAGATTCGCAAGCTTGCTGGCGGTGGTCGTCTTGCCCGAGCCCTGCAGGCCCACCATCATGATGGTGACGGGCTTCTGCTTCAGGTCCAGGCCGGTCTGCTCGCCGCCAAGCAGCTCCACCAGCTCGTCGTGGACGATCTTGACCACCTGCTGGCCGGGGGTGAGGCTTTTGAGCACGTCCGCGCCGAGCGCCTTGTCGCGCACGCGGTCCACGAAGTCCTTCACGACCTTGAAGTTGACGTCGGCCTCCAGCAGGGCGAGACGCACCTCGCGCAGGCCGTCCTGGATGTTCTTCTCATCCAGGCGGGCCTGTCCGCGGAGGTTGCGGAAGGCTTCGGACAAACGGTCGGTCAGGCTGTCGAACACTTGGGTCTTCTCCAATGATTCCGGCTCTGGGCAAAACACATCCACGCCGAGCGCGGCCCTTCCCCGGGGGAGCTTGGGCGCGGATCGGCGCGAAAAAGAGCCTGCGTATTACACAAGCCGGGGGTGCTCGTCAAGGGCGGCCATCCCGGGCGGACCGGTTCGGCCCTTGACGGAGCCGCGCCGGGGGCGGTATCTGGCGCTTCGTTCCGAATCGCCAAATCATCCACGACCCCGGGAGCCACATGCGCCTGTACAACACCCTGGGCCGCGCCAAGCAGGAGTTCGCTCCGCTGCGCGGCAACGACGTCTCCATGTACGTCTGCGGCATCACCGCCTACGACCTTTGCCACATCGGCCACGCCAGAAGCTCCGTGGTCTTCGACGTGCTCGTGCGCTACCTGCGCTTTAAGGGCTACAACGTCACCTTCGTGCGCAACTTCACCGACGTGGACGACAAGATCATCAAGCGCGCCAGCGAGCTGGGCCTCACCTCGCAGGAGGTGGCCGAGAAGTACATCGCCGAGTTCTACGTGGACATGGACGCGCTGGGCGTGCTGCGCGCCGACGTGGAGCCCAAGTGCACCGAGCACATCGCGGAGATGATCGCGCTCACCCAGGACCTCATTGAAAAGGGCCACGCCTACGCCACCCCGTCCGGCGACGTGTACTTCAAGGTGCGCAGCTTCGAAGGCTACGGCAAGCTCTCCGGCCGCAACATCGAGGACCTCATGAGCGGCGCGCGCGTGGAGCCCGGCGAGGAGAAGGCCGATCCGCTGGACTTCGCCCTGTGGAAGGGCGCCAAGCCCGGCGAGCCCTCCTGGGAAAGCCCCTGGGGCCTGGGCCGTCCCGGCTGGCACCTGGAGTGCAGCGCCATGAGCGAGAAGTACATGCCCCTGCCCCTGGACATCCACGGCGGCGGCCAGGACCTGACCTTCCCGCACCACGAGAACGAGATCGCCCAGAGCGAGGCCGGGGCGGGCAAGGAGTTCGCGCGGTTCTGGGTGCACAACGGGTTCGTGCAGATCAACTCCGAGAAGATGTCCAAGTCCCTGGGCAATTTCTTCACCATCCGCGACATCCTGGCCAAGTTCCTGCCCGAGGTGCTGCGCTATTTCCTGCTCTCCATGCACTACCGCAGCCCTCTCGACTTCTCCTTCGACAGCCTGGAGGAGGCCGAGAAGGGCGTGCGCCGCATCTACGCCGCCCTGGGCCAGGCCCGCGAGGCCGTGGCCGGGACCAAGTGGGCCAAGGGCCCGTTCCCGCAGGAGATCCTGGACGAGCTTTCCGGCTACGAGCAGGGCTTCGCCGACGCCCTGGAGGACGACCTGAACACGGCGGCCGCCCTGGGCCACCTGTTCGGCATGGTGCGCCTGGCCGGGCGCATCCTGGAGGACAAGGCCCTGCGCAAGAACGAGGGTGGCCGCGACGCGCTGGCCCGCATCCTGGCCGGGGTGGAGAAGTGGAGCGCGGTGCTGGGCGTGTTCGCCCTGGAGCCCGCGGCCTTCCTGGCCGACCTGAAGAACTGCCGGGCCGCCCGCGCGGGCATCGAGGCCTCCAAGGTCGAGGGGCTGCTGGAAAAGCGCCTGGAGGCCCGCAAGAACAAGGACTTCGCCGCCTCCGACGCCATCCGCGACGAGCTGGCGGCCATGGGCGTGGAGGTGAAGGATACGCCGCTGGGCCAGCAGTGGGACGTGCTGTAGGGCCTGTCTCAAAACGCGTCTTTATGTCCCCGGGCTTCGTCATGAGGCGGCCTGAGCCCGGGGCTGCAC
>JAEXRD010000137.1 GCA_023438245.1 Pseudomonadota bacterium
GCCCTCCCCCGATGACACCTTATCCCTCCACATCCGGCGGCAGGCCGGGCCTGCTGGCGGCGGCGCGGGCGAGCTGGTCGCAGCGCTCGTTTTCGGGGTGGCCGCTGTGGCCGCGCACCCAGCGCCAGGTGATGGCGTGCGGCTGGGTGAGGGCGAGCATCTGTTTCCAGAGGTCCTGGTTCTTGACGGGCTGCTTGGAGGCGGTTTTCCAGCCGTTCTTGAGCCAGCTTTTGAGCCAGCCGTTGGTGAAGGCGTTCTTGACGTACTGGGAGTCGGTGTGGATTTCGACGTCCGAGGGCTGCTTGAGGGCCTCCAGGGCGGCGATGACGGCGCGCATTTCCATGCGGTTGTTGGTGGTGCCGGAAAAGCCCTGGGAGAGCTCCTTGGCGTGCTCGCCGCAGATGAGGATGGCGGCGTAGCCGCCGGGGCCGGGGTTTCCCAGGCAGGAGCCGTCGGTGTAGATGGTGATGCGGGGCCTTGTGGTCACGGTGTGGCGGATTCCTTTGGGCCGGGTTGCGGCGCGGTTGGGGTGCTGGCGTTGTGCGTGGTCTTCTCGTCCAGGGCGGCCAGGCGCGAGCGGATGAGGTCCAGGGCCAGGACGAGGCCCTTCTGCCATCGGCGTCCGGGCTGGAAATGGAAGGGGAAATGCTCCTGCGCGAGCTGCCGGGCGAAGTCCGGGCCGAGGGCGCCCTGCAGCAGCGGCGGCAACGCGACGACGGCCTTGCGCAAGCCGGGCGAGAGGCCCAGGAACAGGGTCTTGGGCGCGGCCTCGCCGGGGTCCGGGGGCGTGGGCTCGCCCTCGCTGATGACGATGCGGGCCTCGATGCCGTAGCGGTTGCGCATCTTGGTGATGAAGGCCGTGACCTGGCCGCGCTCCTCGTCCGAGAGCAGGTTCGACGCGTCGCCCAGGCCGTGGCGGGCGTTCAGGCGTTCGGCCTGGCGCTGGCCGTTGAGCCAGAAGCCCCAGATGGTCAGGGCGAACACCAGGATGAGGCCCACGAAGCGCAGCAGGGCTTCCAGGGGGCTTTTGGCGCTCATCAGGCCCATGCGGTTCCTCCGCGCCCGTTGTTACCCGTGCGGGCGGCCCCTGGCAAGCGGGGGGCAAGCGGGGGGCAAGCGGGGGCTTGCCGGGGCCTGCGCGTTGGGCTATCAGCGTCGGAGCGGCAACCCGCCGCGCACGCGAGCGAATCGAAGGAGCGAGGCATGAGGCGATTTGTCCTGGTGATGGCGGCGATGCTGCTGATGGGGCTGGCCGGTTGCGCCCAGCACGACCCGAACCTGCGGGTGCGCGGGCTGGAGGCGTTCGACAAGGCTCCGGGCGGCTACACCCTCTCGCTCAAGACCTACGAACTGGACGAGAAGGGCCAGGTCCGCATGGTGAGCGACCAGGACCCCTCGCTGGCGGGCTTCGCCTCGCGCGCGCTGGCCGCCAAGGGCTACAAGCAGGGCGGGGCGGGCAAATATTCCATCGAGGCGCACATGCTCTGCGTCAATCCCCGCAAGGCCACCATGGGCCTGTTCTCGGAGGAGATCCGCATCCCGGCGCAGGCCGTGGGCGCGGGCTACAGCGAGGAGCTGCACTTCTGGCTGCCGGGCGAGTCCTCCCCCGTTTCCGGGCGCGACGCCCTGGAGCGCCGCGAGGCCCAGCAGATCCGCCGCTCGCGCGGGGTGGGCATGCGCGCCAACTCCGACCCCGTGGACGGCACCCCGTTCCTGCGCCCCATCGAGGCCACGGCCTGCCAGGGCCGCGTGCTGCTGATGGTCTCCCCGGCGGCGGGCGCGGCGAGCGGCTCGGGCCTGCGCGAGGTCTTCTCCGCCCAGGCGGCCACGGGCGAGTGCGCCTCCGTTGCGGGCTGCCCGGTGGACACCTGCCGCTCCGCCCTGGAGGACGTGCTGGTGAACCTCATCGAAACCGGCATGTAGCCCGGCCCGAAATTCCGCAGCCACGGGGCCGCTTCCGCACGACGGGAGCGGCCCCTTGTTTTGCGCGCGTATTGCGGGCGTCTTGCGCGCGTATTGCGCATGGGCGCCGGGTGCGCTAGGGCTGGGCAAGGCGGGGGAACTCCATGAGAAGCATCGGACGGTACGCGATTCTGGGCCTGCTGGGCCGCGGGGGCATGGGCTCGGTGTACAAGGCGGCCATGCCCCACACCGGGCGCGTGGTGGCGCTCAAGCTGCTCAAGCCCTCGGAAATGCTGGCCGCAACCGCCGACCCGGAGGCCCTGCGCCGCGACTTCCTGCGCGAGGCCGCGCTCATGGCGCGCATCCGCCACCCCGGCGTGGCCCAGGTGCTCGACGTGGACGAGGACTCCGGGCCGAACGGAGGCGGGCGGCCCTTCTTCGTCATGGAGTACTACTGCAACAACCTGGGCGCGCTCCTGGGCGAGGGCTACCGCGTGGAGGAGCCCACCCGCAGGCTGGGCGTGGAGCGCTCGCTGGACCTGGCGCGCCAGCTGGCCTCGGCCCTGGCCCGGCTGCACCACGAGGGCCTGCTGCACCGCGACGTGAAGCCCTTCAACATGATGCTGGCCGAGGACGACCAGCTGGCCGGGCGCGCCGACACCCTCAAGCTCATCGATTTCGGGCTGTCGCGCCTGCGCCGGGAAACCACCGGGGAGCACCTGGAGCTGGGCGTTGCCGGGCGGCCCAAGGGCGCGGTGGTGGGCTCGCCCTACTACGCCGCGCCCGAGCAGGAAGCCGACCCCGCCAGCGCCGACGAGCGCGCCGACGTGTTCTCCGCCGGGGTGACGCTGTTCCGCTGCCTCACCGGGCGGCTGCCGCAGGAGGGCCTTGCCGCCAGCGCCCTGCGCCAGGGCCTGGACGCGCGCTTCGACGATTTCTTCGCCCGCTGCTGCGCCGAGGACCGCGCCCGCAGGCCGCAGTCCGCCCGCGCCCTGCTCGCCGAGCTGGACGCGCTCCGCGCCCATTGGACGCGCCTGCGCGAGGCCGCCTGCGCCCTGCCCCCGGAGACATCCGACGACGAGGAGTCCCCCGTGTCAGCACAGGCCCAAACCGCCAAGCCCCGCTCCACCCCCGTGCGCCAGCCCCAGGCCGGGGCGCGCCAGCGCTTCGGGCTGGACGCCCTGTGGCGGCCGCTTCATCCGGCCCCGGCCCGCTTCATCGCCCTTGCGGACCCCCAAGAACAGGAAGCCCTGGCGCTCGACACCCGCACCGGCCTGACCTGGCAGCGCGGCGGCACGCCCTACCCGCTGCCCCACGCCCAGGCCCTGGCCTATGCCGAGGCCCTGAACCGCCAGCGCCTGGGCGGCCACGCGGACTGGCGGCTGCCCACCGCCGAGGAGCTGGCCACGCTGCTGGCGCCCGAGCCGGACCTGCGCCAGCTCTGCCTCGCGCCCTGCTTCGACCCGCTGCAGCGCCGCCTCTGGAGCGCGGACCGCAAGTCCTTCTCCGCGGCCTGGTACGCCGATGCCGAGCACGGGTTCCTGTGGTGGCAGGACGCCACCTGCGAGTTCCACGCCCGCTGCGTGCGGGGGTAGGGAGAGAGGGAGGCGAGGATGACGCCGGCGGAACCTGCGAACGAGAAAATTGCGTTTGATGAGTTCCTCGCGAAATCACCATTCTCCCAGAGCAGCCCAACGGCACGGAACGGCGGTTTGAGCGGGTCCACGGACGGGACGAGCATACCATGCGTGGTCGCCAGCCTGGCCACTACATCGCCATTCGGCGTCGGCTAGGCGCCGTAGTTGTCCATGCCGTCCGCGAGCCGGAGCGATCTGTATTCGAACAGAGCCCTGGCAGCCTCCATATCGAAGTTCGCGGCGGCGACCGCGTCGAGCGCCCGCACGATTGCTTCGCCGCGCGTCAGCTCACGGGCGTTGGCGATGCTGCGCTTCTGCAGCCGAAGGTTCTCGCGCACCGCAGTCCGGAACACGCGCCCTCTACGGTTGAGGCAGCCCACGAGGCGCAGGTTGTCGTTCATTTCAATGACGAGCCCGCGGGTTTGCACCGCACGGCATGGTGCGCCGGTACGGCGGGACAGGGCGGGAACGACTACGCCATGGGACAGGGTGAGCAAAATCTTTGGAGCCGGAGACTGGTGGACCATGAAGTTTCTCCTTGTGAGGTCAAAAGGGATCCATGATCTCCCAGAACCCGCTCAAGAAGTCGACCCAGAGGACGTGATATTCGAGGCTCTCGAATCCTTGCATTCCTGGCTATTTTGAGGCATTTTAAATTCATTTCACGCGACTTCAGCGTGTTGCCGCAAGACGATGAAGCACAAACCTCCTCATCACTCCAAACCACGATAAGCGGGCAGGAGCTTGCGTTCCCATGCTTTTGCGTCGACGCCAGCGGCGCGTCAGGCATTGGAACATGGGGAAAGGCCTCTTCGGCCTGTCAGAGTGATTGGCGGCGGCAAGCCAGACTGAATGCCTGGCGTTCTGCGCCAGCGTTTTCGAGAAGATTGCGGGATGCGGCGGCATTTCGCCGTGTGATGAATCGCATGGCCGACGGCAACGCTTTCAAGAGAGTGAGCCGCCGGGAAATGGACTTTCAGTACGCGCTGCAGAGTGACGGCAGCAACGAAGAGGAGCAGCAGGCCGAAAATCGCGAGCAGAAGGATAACAATGACGAGTGCCTGCATCAGGACAGAACGGGCACGCTACGGTTGCGGCTGGCCGTTATCGCCGCCGGGCTCCAAGTCGCCCCACAGCTTGCGCAGGTATGACGAGGAGACGGAAATACGTAGCGGCTTCGAGAAGTAGCGCGCGATGAGCCTGAAGCCGAGGCCTTGCCCATGCAGCTCCCGAGCCAGCGCCCATCTGTGCAGCACTTTGTCGCACAAAGGAGAAGGCCGTTCGTTCCGAAGGTTCCGAGCGCAGGACTCGCGTACGCGCTGAAAAGCCTCGAATTGCTCCGGCCCCGCTGCACGGAACCCGCGTCGGCGGATCGTGTCGCAGCCGAAGCGGCGGATGGCATGAGCAGTGCGTCGTATGGAGTCGGCGGCGAGGCCGTGGCGCATGCTGCGAAGGCGTCGGCAAGGATGCGCTCGCGGTCGGACTCGACGAGGCCGGAGAGCCAACGGAGAGCGCGGGCACCGACGAGGTCCTCGCCGAGCACGGCCCGGCGGGGCTGTACACCTCCAGCCAGTTCCGCATCAAGCCCGCCTTCTGGCACCGGCTCAACCCCGCGCTGGAGCTGGGCAGAAGCTTCGTCAGGCCGCGCTACCAGAAGTCCTACCAGC
>JAEXRD010000090.1 GCA_023438245.1 Pseudomonadota bacterium
CGCCCACGCTCTGCTGCGCCGCCTGGGCGGAGAGCGCGGCGGCCTGGGCGTGCGCGCCCGCGGCCTGGGCCTGGGCGCTGCTCTCGGCGGCGTCGGCCTGGGCGCTGGCCCTGGCCGCGGCGCAGGTTTCCAGAAAGGCGCGGCTGTCCTGGATCTGCTCCGCCGGGGTGCTGACGGGGTAGAGCACGGCCCGGCGCACCTTCTCGTCCAGCGCCTGGCAGATCATGGTCAGCAGGTCCAGGGCCTCCTCGTGGCTGGCGGCGGGAAAGGCCGAGTTCTCCACGTAGTCCAGCTCCTGCACGATGGCCGGGTCGCGCCGGATCACCAGGGTCTGGCCCGTGGCCGGGGGGGTGAGCATGGAGAGCGTGCCGCCGCCGGGCTCGCCCGCGCCGGAGAGCGCGTAGTGCGTGCCCTGCAGCAGCGGCGTCTCCAGGCCGTCGCGGGAGAGCAGCGCGCTGATGTCGGCATCGCGGATGAAGGGGAAGCTGACGGGAAAGGCGCTGGTGACGCCGTTGCCCGCGTAGCTGGCCTTGGACGTCTGGGTGGACAGGGTCATGGGTTCCTCGCTTTGCCTGTGGTTGGCGGGTTACTCGTTCATGGCCAGCACCGGGGCCAGCAGCAGGATGGTCATGGGCAGGGGCTGGTCCTGCACCACCACCATCAGGCCGTCCTGGTCCCAGCCGTGGGGGAAGCGCACGGTCTTGTCGCCGCTGAACAGGGCCGGGGCGCGGCCCATGAGGTCGGCGCTGGTGCGGAAAAGCAGCGGCTCCAGGCGGTTCTCGTCCGGGCCGACCTTGCCGCCCAGGGTCAGAAACAGCCGCAGCGAGACCTCGCAGATGCGCTTGGTGCGCGTCTGGGCGCTGCCGCGCGCGCCGCTGAACTCCAGCCGCATGGGCCGCAGCACGGAATGGTAGGGCAGGCCCGCGTGCACCACGCTGGCCTCGCGATCCAGCGCCAGCGTGCCGTCCGGGCCCACCACGCGGGGCGGCAGCACGGCCCCGTCGGCCAGCACGTGCACCTCCCTCCCGGCCAGGTGGGCCAGCCCCGTGAGCACGCTGGCGGGCGGGCCGGAGTAGGTCATGCCGCTGTCCACGAAGAAGGCCCCGGTGCTGTCGGGCGCGTCCTCGGCAAAGCCGGGCTCCAGGCGCTCCACGAAGCGCCGGGTCAGCGCGGCCCCGCCTGGATGCGCCGGGTCGGGCAGCTGGCGGCGCACGGTGAGCCAGAGCTCGTCGCGCCCGGCCTCGTCGTTGGACACCGCGCACACGCTCTCCACCGCGCCGTCGGTGGCGATGCGCGAGAAGGCGCACACGTCCTGGTCCGGCAGGTAGGTCAGGGCGGCCAGCACGCCGTCGGCGCGCACGCAGTACAGCACGGGGTCGGGCTCCTGCACGAAGGCCAGCTGCGTGAACCCCGGCCCGGCCATGTGCCCGGCCAGCAGGGTCAGATCGCGCGAGACGTAGGCGTCGGAGTCCATGCGGTAGGCCATCTCGCGCACCTTGCGCCCGGAGCGCTGGACGAACAGCGTGGCCGCGCCCGCGGGGCAGCTCTGGGCCAGGGCCGCGCCGCTGGTGCCCTCGCGGTTGGCCTTGACCCCGCCGGGGGTGACGGGGGTGTTGAGCGAGGACCCGGAGATGGTCCATTCTCCGCTGGTGGCCCCCACCCACAGCCGCCCGCGCGAGGACAAAAACGCGATGCGCCCGCCCTGCTGGGCCGAGAGGGTGATCTCCAGGCCGTCGTCGTCCAGCGGGTCGCTGCCGTCCGGGCTGGCCGGGTCGGCATTGATGCGGTCGCCCACGGAGAATTCCTCCCAGAGCGCGGCGTTCAGCGCCCCGGCGGAGGTGCGGATGCTCTCGATGTCCGTGGCGGCGCTCGGGGCGTCCTGGAAGGTCACGGTCAGGCCGCCGCTGCCCGCCCGGAACTCGCGCGCGCCCAGGTAGCGGTAGTAGCAGGGCGTGCCGTCGGCCTTTTCCCCGGCCAGGGCCTTGTTCTTCTTGAAGCTGTCGCCGTTGAGCATGGCGAAGGTGTCGCCCGCACGGCCCTCGGCCGCGCCGCTGCCGCCCTTGTCCTCGATTTCCAGGTCGCTCCAGCCGGAGAGCGGCACCTCGCGCGTGGCCAGGCGGAAGTCCTGGTGCTCCCCCGTGCGCGAGAACCACAGCGTGTAGGGCTCGCCGGGCGTGGCGGCGAACACCAGCCGGTCCTCGTGGAAGGCGGCCAGCCCCGGCCAGTTGCCCTCGCCCCAGGCCTCGGGCCGGGAGGTGAAGGAAAGCTCCGTCAGGCTCCACGCCCCCTCCGCCGAGCGCGTGAGCTGGCGCGGGGCCAAGGCCTGGTGCGTCAGGATCAGCGCCTGGCGCTCCTGCACGGCGCGCAGGCCGTCCAGGTGCCCGGCCAGGTAGGGACTGGCCAGCTCCAGCGGATTTCCGGAGCCGTCCAGCACCTGGCCGCCCTGGGCGAAGAAGCGGATGACGCCCGCGCCGGAGCCGCCCTCGGCGAACTCCAGCACCCAGGGCTGGCCCGCTGCGTCCTCGAAGGGCACCAGCAGCGAGCGCGACCCGTGGCAGGCGCAGTCGGCCACGTAGCGCATGCCGCTGCGCCGGGTGACGCCGCCGTGGGGGTGCACCAGGAAGTTGGTCAGCGTCATGCAGCCGTTGTAGTACTTGGCCATGTCCACGCGCCCGGCCAGCCGGGGCGAGACCTCGCCGCAGGTGAAGTTGGTCAGCGTCAGGGGAATGCGGCTCATGGCGCGCCCCTAGATGTCGCCGGACCGGGTGCCCGGGGGGGTCCCGCCCGAGGTGTTCACGCCCAGGCCGAAGCCTCCCAGGCTCAACAGCGAGCCGCCGCCCCTGTTCCGCTGCGTGCGGCCCGAGAGGCGGATGGAGCGGGCCTGTTCCCCGGCCCCGGCGAGCATGTCGGCGATGCGCAGGGCGGAATCGCCCAGGAGCTCGTCCACCTGGCCGTCGCCCTGGGATTCCAGGTTCTCCAGCGAAAGCAGCGAGGTGCCCGAGAGGGTCAGCCCGCTGGTGGCGGCCCCCACCCTGGCGCGGGCGCGGGCCTTCTCGCCCTTTTCGCGCAGGGCGTCGGCCTGGTCCTGGGCCGCGCGCCACTCGGCGTCGGCCTGCCTGCGGGCCCGGGCCTCCACCATTTGGGCGCGCTGCTCCGCCCCGTCGCTCACGTCGCCTTCCTGGCCGCCCTGGGCCAGCAGCGGCAGAGCGCCCTGGATCACCTTTCCCGCGGTCATGGCCACGGGCACGAACGTGTTTACGCCTTCCATTCCCAGTACCTCCCGTACAGATGGTGTGTCGCCTGGTCGGGCCCGTAGCCGGGGCAGGCGCCCTCGCACTCCAGGCCCAGAAATTCCGCGAAGCGTCCGGCGGCGGGGTCGTCCGCGCGCACATGGGCCTGCAGCCGCACAAACCCCTCGCGCCGGCGCAGCAGGCGCATGGCCTTGCGCGCCCAGCGGGCCAGGGCCACGGGGTTCTCCTGGGCCTGCCCGCCCAGCCAGAGCCACAGCTCGCCCACGCCGGGCCAGAAGCGCACGGCCCCGCCGCAGGCCAGCACGCGCCCCCCGCGCAGGAGGCTCCAGGCCGGCCCGGCCCCGGCCATGCGCAGGGCCTGGCGCTCCAGGGCCTGGCCAAAGGCCAGGGGTTCGCCTTCGCGCGCGCCCGTCTGCGTCAGCACGCCCCGCAGGGCGCGCTCCGCCGGGCCGGTGAGCGAGACCAGCCGCGCGTGGCCTGTTTCGAAGGGTTCCAGCCGCCAGTTTCCGGACATGGGCGATGCCTCCCGCGTGTTGTCCCGGGGGGCTTCCCCGGAAACGGCGCGAGTATACCCCGGCTTTTTGCCAGGGGACAAAATTTACCCAATTCTGGCCGGGAAAAAGACAAAAATACCCTGTTGACAGGGTCTGCGGAGGGGCGGCGCCGGGCCGCTATCGCGAGGGATTCATGGGCAAAAATGAAATGCGCGAGGCGTTGTCGGCCTCGCGCATTTTGACAAAAGCTGTGGAAGGAGGGTGCGGTCCGCGCTGGGGACTATTTGCTCGGCGGCAGGGCGCACATGAGCCTGTCGGCCCACTGGAAGGAATCGTTGTAGGCCTGGGACACCGACCCGGTGGGCATGCCCAGCTGCGCGGCCAGTTCGGCCATGTCGTCCCAGCGGGTGTCCTCTATGGCCTTGGCCAGGGCCAGCCAGGGGGCGAAGGGGCCGGGCTGGCCCAGCAGGGCGGCGTTCAGGTCGTCGGCCAGGGACAGCTTGGGGGCGATGTCGCGCATGGGCGTGTCGAGCATGGCGGGCAAGAGCGAGAACAGGCCCAGCAGGAAGAGCTTGTCGGCCTGCTCCTTGCGCCCCGCGGCCACGGCCAGGAGGTTCAGGAACTTGGCCCGCTGGGCCGAGAGGTGCAGCAGCTCGCGGGCCTTGGTGGAGGGCGTGAGGTCGGCCATGACCATGACGCGCAGCCAGGCGCACAGGTGCACCCAGCCGGCCATGAGCACCGCCTGGCGCACCGAGGAGACCTTCTTGGCCAGGGCGAAGTGCGCGGAATTGAGCAGCGAGAGCACGCGGAAGGTCACGGAGGCGTCGCCCTCGATGGCGGCCACCAGCTTGTCGGTGTCCGGCTCGCTGCGGGCCAGGAGCTCCAGCAGGGCCAGGCGCGTGGACTGCGCGGCGCTGATCTTGCGCTGGGCGATGGTTTCCGGCTCGCGGAAGAAATAGCCCGAATAATAGGCACAGCCCATGAGCCTGGACGCTC
Organism: Pseudomonadota bacterium; assembly: GCA_023438245.1. Classification (GTDB taxonomy): domain Bacteria; phylum Desulfobacterota; class Desulfovibrionia; order Desulfovibrionales; family Desulfovibrionaceae; genus Humidesulfovibrio. The sequence goes on from JAEXRD010000090.1 coordinate 4,742, forward strand.
CCAGGGCCTCCGCCGTCTCCACGCGCTTGGCCATGAGCTCCAGTCCGCGCTGGCGCAGCCTGGCGGCCTGCTCGGGCAGCTCTGCGGCATTGGGCCCGCGCATGTCCAGGATGACGATGCCCACCAGGTCCAGCAGCGGGCCCTGGTCCAGGTCCGCGCCCTGGGCGTCCAGGGCCAGGGTGTAGCCCTCGCGGCGCAGGGCGCGCAGCGCCTCGATGGCGCGGGCATCGGAAAAGCCGTGCGGGGTCAGCACGGGAATCACGCACTCCGGCCCCAGGGCCTTTGGGATGCCCGCGAACACGGCCTGGGCGGGCAGGTGGATGAGCGCCTTCTGGGGCATGGAGCAGGTCTCCAGGCAGGCGGGCATGCACTGGATCACCGACAGCGTGGCCATGAGCGGGTCGGTGAATTCAGAATACGTATGCTCGAGGCAGCGGCGGTAGTAGTGGATGTACCCCCAGGTGGCGAGGTCGGCATCCAAGACCGGCTGACGGGCGACGAAAAGCGTTTCGTAGGGGTGTGCTGCTACCATAGAACGTGTTGTATGAGGAAAGATTTTCGGTCGGAACAAGACCGCTGGACATGGACACTCAGCCTGCCGCATGCTAACGGGTCAACCCATGAATGTAAAGGAGCTCCTGGAGGAAGGCGCGGACGGAACCTATATCGCGCACCTCTTCCAGATGGAACGCTACGCCTGGATGGCGCTCTCCTACGACATGGCCCTGGCCGTGGACATGGACGGGTGCATCCAGGCCGCAAACTCCGCCTGGCACCGCTCCTCCGGCCACTGGCCCGAGGAGCTGCGCGGCCAGTACCTGCTGGAGTTCATGGAGTTCTCCGACCGCGAACGGGCCCTGGCCCACTTCCAGTCGCTCATCACCAGCGACACCGTCACCACCACCTTCGACTTCCGCTTCCGCTGCGCCGACGGCCGCTACAAACGCTTCAACTGGAACGTGCTCTACTCGCCCGACAGCGAGCTTTACTACTGCATCGTCAAGGACCTGAGCGACGTGCACGACCTGCGCCACGCCGCCTACCACGACACCCTCACCGGCCTGCCCAACCGGCTCTACCTCACCGACCAGCTCGAAGGGCTCATCGCCGACGCCAAAGAGAACGGCCACGTGCTCTCGGTGTTCTTCCTGGACCTGGACGGCTTCAAGCAGGTCAACGACACCCTGGGCCACCAGGCCGGCGACCTGCTGCTCCAGACCGTGGCCGACCGCCTGCTGCGCTGCGTCAGCCGCTCGGACTGCTGCATCCGCCTGGGCGGCGACGAGTTCGTGCTGCTGGAGAGCTGGCCCTGCGCCGAGCACGACGCCCTGCGCATGGCCGCGGACATCATCCAGGCCGTGAACCAGCCCGTGTCCATCGGCGGCACCGAGGCCCACGTGGGCGCCTCCATCGGCATCGCCCTGGCCCCGGCCCACGCCGACAGCCCCGCCGCCCTGCTGGAACTGGCCGACCAGGCCATGTACCGCGCCAAGAAGAGCGGCAAGAACCGCTCCGTGCTGGCGGGCGACGCCAACACCTGCCCCCCGCCGCCGGAGCTGCTCGACCTGCTGGCCGACCTGCCCGACGACCAGCCCCTTGATGAGGCGGCCCCGAAGGGGTAGGAAGCTGGCGGGCCACTGAGAATCGGCCACACAGACGCTGTTCGTCTCGCCACCTGTCCCGCCACTCGCTTCGGAGGTCCCGCCCCGCATGCAGCCCGCACCCCGCTCCGCCGCCGCCATCCTCGCGGCGCTTCTCGCCCTGGCCGCCGCCGTGGCGCTCAACTACGGATTCTGGTGGTTCCAGGGCCGCCCGCAGCACATCCCCGACGCCGCCGACCCGCGCGTCAAGAGCGCCTCCTTCAGCCCCTACCGCGCTGGCCAGAGCCCCTTCGGCGCGCCCTTCACCCGCCAGCAGCTCGAAGAAGACATGGCCGTGGCCGCCAAGTTCGTCACCCGCGTGCGCACCTACGCCAACACCAACCAGTTCGCCCCCGTGCCCGAGCTGGCCCAGAGGAACGGCCTCAAGGTCCTGCTCGGCGCGTGGATCGGGGCCAACCTGCAGGCCAACGACAAGGAGATCGCCGGGCTCGTCCAGGCCGCAAACGACTACCCCGACACCGTCGAGGGCGTCATCATCGGCAACGAGGTGCTGCTGCGGCGCGAGATCACGCCCGAACTGCTCGTCGACTACATCCGCAAGGTCAAACAGGCCGTCAAACAACCCGTCACCTACGCCGATGTCTGGGAATTCTGGCTCAAGTACCCCAAGGTGGCCGCCGAGGTGGACTTCATCACCATCCACGTGCTGCCCTACTGGGAGAACACTCCCACCGCGCTGGACCACGTCATCGGGCACATGCTGAACGCCCACGACGCCATCGCCAAGGCCTACCCAGGCAAGCCCATCCTCATCGGCGAGATCGGCTGGCCCAGCGCGGGCCGCGTGCGCATGGACGCCGTGCCCGGACGCGTGGCCCAGGCCCGCTTCGTGCGCGAGATCATCAACACCGCCCACGAAAAGAACATCGACTACAACATCTTCGAGCTCTTCGACGAGCCCTGGAAATTCGGCCAGGAAGGCACCGTGGGCGGCAACTGGGGCCTCATCGACGTGGACCGCCACATCAAGTTCCCCCTGCGCGGGCCCATCAGCGAAAAGCCCTACTGGCTCACCGCCTTCGCGCTCTCCTCCGGCGCCGCCGCCATCCTCGCCCTGCTGGCGCTCATCGTCCGGCCCACGCGAGGCTTCGGCTCCGCCGCCCTGGTGGCCTTCTCCGCCCAGGCCCTGTGCACGCTCCTGGCCGCCAGCGCCGAGCAAAGCCTGCGCCTGGCCTTCGGCACCGCCGGAATAATCGGCGGCGCGCTCATGACCGGCGGCGGGGCCATCCTCTGCCTGCTGGTGTTCACCGAACTGGTGGACCTGGCCTCCGGTCGTGGCGGACCCTCGCCCCTGGCCCCGGTCATCGCCCGCCTGGAAGCCCTGCGCTCCCTGCGCCTGCGGCCCGGCCCGGGCAGCTCCTGGCGCGCCCAGGCCATCGCCATGCTCGACCTGATCTTCGGACTGGCCGCCCTGGCGCTCACCTTCGGCCTGCTCGTCGACCCGCGCTACCGCGACTTCCGCGTGGCCCAGTTCCTGCCCGTCGCCCTGTGCATGACCGCCCGCTGGCTGGCCACCCGCGACCTGCCCAAACCCGTGGGCACCCCGCGCGAGGAATGGCTGCTCATCGGCACCTTCCTGCTCGGCGCCGCCGTCATCCCCGTCAAGGAAGGACTCGTCAACCCCGCCGCCTGGGCCTGGGCCGCCACCCTGGCCCTGCTGGCCCTGCCCTGGGGCATCTCGCTCATCCGCCAGCGCAAGGCCATGCGCCTGGGCCAGGAACTGGCCGGGTAGGCCTCCGGCGGGCAGGGGGCTCCTCTACTGGAGAGGGCCC
>JAEXRD010000096.1 GCA_023438245.1 Pseudomonadota bacterium
CCACCTAGCCAGCCACCACGCGCTCCAGCTCCTTGCGGTAGCGGTCGTGCTCGCCCAGCAGGCATCCGCAGTACTGTTGGCGGTAGATGCCCCATTCCTTCGAGAGCCGGATGCCCTCGTGCCAGCCCGGGCGGTAGTCCGCGTAGTGGAAGCCGGTGGCCCAGGCGGCGCGAGCTGCGGAAACGATGTCCTCGTGGCGCTGGTAGCGGCTGTAGAGCAGCGTGGTGGAGAAGCGGGAGAAGCCCAGGGCTTGGGCCGCGGAGGCTGCGGCGGAAAGGCGCAGGGCATAGCACAGCGGGCAGCGCGCGGCCATGTCCGTCATTTGGGAGCCGAGGGCGGCCACGAGCGCCAGCCAGGGGCCGGGGTGCGCGGCGTCAGGGTCGGAAGCGTCGGCGAAGAGCACCGGCACGGACAGGCGCGCGGCCACGTTCTGCAGGCCTTCGCGGCGGCGCAGATATTCGGTCGTGGGGTGGATGTTGGGGTTGTACCACCAGAGCGTGGGAGTGAAGCCCTGGTCGAGCAGCGCCTGGACGGGCGTGATGGAGCACGGCCCGCAACAGGCGTGGAGCAGGATGTCGGTGTCCGGGCGGGTGGCGGTCATAGGCGAAAGAGAAGGGGAGAGGGCCTGTGCCCCCTCCCCGGTTTGTCGGCTGGCTAGGGAAGCTTGGTGTCCACGATTATTTCAACTTTCGTATCCATTTTCGCGCCCATCTCGGTCAGCAGCTCGCGCTTGTTGTTGAGCATGTAGATGGCCAGCTCCTGGCCCAGCGGCATCTGGAGCGGGTTGGGGCAGCCGGGCCTGCGCAGCATGCGGTGGATGGTCTTCATGGTCTGCAGGGCCTGCCATTCCAGGTTGCGCCGGATGCCCGTGCCGCCGCAGCAGGGGCACGGCTCGGTGGACACGCTGATGGCCGAGGAGCCCAGCCGCTGGCGCACCAGCTCCATGAGGCCGAAGGGCGAGATGGAGGACACGTCGGTGCGCGCGCGGTCGTACTTCAGCGCTTGGCGCATGACCTTCTCCACCTCGCGCAGGTGCTTGGAATCCTTCATTTCGATGAAGTCGATGACCACCTGGCCGCCGATGTCGCGCAGCTTGAGCTGGCGGGAGATCTCGGCCGCGGCCTCCATGTTGGTCTTGTGGGCCATCTTGGCGAAGCTCTGCTCGCCGCCGATCTTGCCGGAGTTGATGTCCACGCTGGTGAGCGCCTCGGTGTGGTCGAACACCAGCCGCCCGCCGGAGGGCAGCGTCACCTCGCGGGAGTAGATCTGCTCCACCTGGCGGGTGAGCCCGAAGCGCTCCCACAGGGTCTTGTCGTGGTCGGCATGCAGCCGCACCATGTCCGGGCGCTTGGGAAAGGCCAGGGCCACGTACTGCTTGATCTGCTCGAAGGTCTCGGGGTCGTCCACCCAGACCTCGGCCACGTCCTGGGTCAGGTAGTCGCGCGCGGCGCGCACGGCCAGCTCCAGCTCCTGGTACACCAGGGCCGGGGCCTTCTCGGTCTGGGCCTTCTTCTTGATGTCGGTCCACAGGCGGTGCAGGTACTTGTAGTCGCGCATCAGCTCGGTTTTGGCCCGGCCGATGCCCGCGGTGCGCACGATGAGGCCCACGCCCTCGGGCGGGTTGATGGCGTCGATGCAGCTCTTGAGCCTTTCGCGTTCCTTCTCGTCCTCGATCTTGCGGCTCACGCCCTGCTGGTCGCGGCCCAGGGTGTACACGAAGTAGCGCCCGGGGAGCGAAAGGTAGCTGGAGACGAAGGCGCCCTTCTTGCCCGTGGGCTCCTTCACCACCTGGATGAGCACCTCCTGCCCGGCCTTGAGCACCTTCTGGATGAGCGGGAAGCGCGCGCCCTTCTTGAGCGGGTAGGAGCCCTGGTAGTATTCCGGGTGCACCTCGTCGATCTGGAGGAACCCGTTGCGTTCGGCCCCGTAGTTGATGAAGGCGGCCTGGAGCGCGGCGTCGATGTTGTGGATGTAGCCCTTGTAGATGTTGCCCTTGGTCTTGGCCTGGTGCAGCATCTCCACGTAGTATTCCTGCACCGCGCCCTCTTCGGTCAGCACCACTTCCACCAGCTCGCCGGGCAGCACGCCGATGAACATCTTCTTGCGGCCCTTCTTGCCGCTCTGCTCCACGATCTCGGAGTCGGCGCGGGTCAGGTGCTGGGGCTCGTCCCCGTCGTCCTTGTCGGCCTTGGCGGGCTTGTCGGACTTGTCGGGCTTGGCAGGCTTGGCGGGCTTGTCGCGCCGGGAGTCGGCCTTGGGCTCGGTCTTCTGGAGCTTGGGCTCGGGCCTGGCTTCGGGCTGAGGAGCGGGCGCGGCCTGCGGCGCGTCCTCGGAAAGCTTTTCGGGCTGCGGGGCGGCCTGCGGGGCAGGCTGCCTGGGCGGCTCGGGCTTCTGCGGCCTCTGCTGGCCGGACTGCTGATTCTGCTGGGGCTGGCCCTGTTTCTGGGGCTTCTGCTGCGGGTTCTGGCGGCGGACGTTGCCGTTGGCCTCGCGGTTGCCGCCGTCGCGCTGGTTGCCGTCGCGTTGGCCGCCTGGGCGCTGCGTGGGCTGGCCCAGCACCGCGGCCACGCTGGGCATGATGCCCGCGTCGGCCAGCGCGTTGGCCTTGGCCAGGGCGGCGCGATCGGCGGCCTCCAGCTCCTCCTCGGTCAGCTCGCGGGTGGGGTCCAGAATGGCGGGCTGGGCAAGCGAGGGCAGGCCGGGCTGCTGGTCGCCCCTGCCGGGACGGCGCTGGCGCGGGGCGCGGTTGCCCAGGTTGTCGCGCTGCTGGCCCTGGTCGCGGTCCCGGCGCGAACGCTGCTGCTGGTTGCCGCCCTGACCGCCCTGGCCGCCTTGATTCTCGCGGGGCTGGCGGTCCCGGCGGGGCTGCTGTTGTTTCTGGGATTGCTGCTGCTGGGGCTGGCGCTGCGGCTGGTTGCCGCCCTGGCCGCCTTGCCCCGCCTGGTTGCCGGGCTGGGCGCCCTGCTGCTGGCCGCCGCCCTGCGGATTGCCGCCCTGGCCGTCGGGCTGGGCGCTCTTCTTGCGCCTGCGGCCGCGCCCGCGCGAGCCGCGCGAGCGTTTGCGCTTGCCGGAAGCGCCGTCTCCCTGCTGATTGTCCTGGCCACCCTGGCCGCCACCGGAATCGGGGCGCGCGCCTGTGTCCTGCCCCCCCTGGCCGGAGCCGGGGGCTTCGTCAAAGTCCTGCGTCATGGAAAAGACCTCGCACTCGCGAAATATGGAAAGATGTTCGCGCCTGCGGACACACCGTCCTGCGGGCAGCGGATGACCGGGGGAGGCCCCCCGGCGGCGCGCCGGTCCGGCGTCAATTGCCGACCGCGCGGGCCTGAAAAAATGTGGCTGGGCCGTCCTGGCGGCGCTCCACAGCGCCTTCGGCCAAGAGCCTGTCCAAAACCCTCTGCACGGACTGTTCCGGGATGAGCAGCGCCTGGGCCAACTGCCCGGCTGTCTGCGGCCTGCGCGCCAGGCTGGCCAGTATGGCCGCCCCGGCTTGCGCGGGTTCCTGCACAGTTCCCCCTGTGGGTACTTGCCCCTTTTCCGCGCCGGACGCAAGCCCCTCACGCGCTTGGCCTTCGCTTGTCCGCGCGGGCCTAGCCAGGGGGGTAAGCACGGCCCGCCAGCGCGCCAGCGTGTCCCCGTCCACCGCGCGCGCCAGGGCCTCCGTGCCGGGCCGCGAGAGCGTCACCACGTCCACGCGGTCCGGGGCCAGCTCCCGGCAATATGCCTCCAGCCGCTCCAGGTTCGCCGCCGAATCGTTGACGCCCGCCACCAGCAGGATCTCCAGCCAGATCTTGCCGCCAAATTCCCGCCGGAAATCCAGGATGCCCCGGGCCACAGCCTCCGGGTCCAGGCCCGGATGGGGCCGGTTCACGGCGGCGTATTCCCCTGTCACCAGCGCGTCCAGGCTGGGCAGCACGATGTCGGCCTGCATGAGCTCCGCGCGCACCTGCGGGTCGGTCATCAGGCTGGAGTTGGTCAGCACCGCCACGGGCACGCCGGGCCCCTGCCGCGTCGAAAAAATCCTGCGCACCCCCGCGATGATTTCGGGCAACTCCGAGTTCAGCGTGGGCTCGCCCATGCCGCCCAGGGTGACGACGTCGGGCAGCGGTTCGCCGCGCTCCCGCCGGGCCTGCTCCCAGGCCTCCAGCTCGCCCAAAATATCGCTCGCCGGAACGTACGGCGCGCGCCGCGTGGTCAGGGTCTGAAGCGGCCCGGACTCGCAGTACACGCAGTTCATGCTGCACACGCGCCGGCCCAGCAGGTCCAGCCCCAGGCTGCGGCCCAGCCGCCCGCTCATCACGGGCCCGAAAATGTACTTGAATGCTTCGCCCACAGCGGCCCCTGAAATCGTTTTCTTGACGGAAGGGCCCGCGCCCGGTACGCCCTGAGGCACTGCCACACCCACCAGGAGACACCGGATGCCCGACAGCACCGACAACGCCAGCCTTACCGCCGCCACCGACACCGAAATTACGCCCCAGGCCGCGCCCGCCCTCATCGAGGACGGCCAGCTCGTGCTGGTCATCAGCCCCAAGGGTAAGCGCTACATGCACGCCCTGGACTCCGCCAAGGAGATCCACACCCACGACGGCCGCATCCTCATGAGCGACATCGCCCAGGCCGGATACGGGGCCATCGTGCGCTCGCACCTGGGATTTCCGTACCGCGTGCTCAAGCCCACGGTGTACGAACTCATCAAGGGCGTCAAGCGCCAGACCCAGATCATGTACCCCAAGGAGATCGGCTACGTGCTGCTCAAGCTGGGCATCCAGCCCGGCTGCCGCGTCATCGAGACGGGCACCGGCTCCGGCGGGCTGACCCTGGCCCTGGCCACCTACGTGGGCGATACCGGCAAGGTCTACACCTACGAGCGGCGCGAGGAATTCTACAAGAACGCGGCCAAGAACCTCGCCCGCGTCGGCCTCTCCCACCGCGTGGAACAGCACCTGGCCGACATCGAGGAGACCGGCTTCATCCAGACCAACGCCGACGCCCTGTTCCTCGACGTGCGCGTGCCCCAGGACGTGCTGCAGCACATCCAGCCCGCCGTGCGCCCCGGCGCCATGTGCGGCTTCCTGCTGCCCACCTGCAACCAGGTCAGCGACCTCATCCGCGGCCTCGAACAAGGCCCGTTCACCGAAATCGAGGCCCTCGAAATCCTGGTGCGGCGCTACAAGACCGTGCCCGACCGCCTGCGGCCCGAAGACCGCATGGTGGCCCATACCGGCTTCCTGGTCTTCGCCCGGTGCATGGACAAGCCCGAACCCTTCGAACGGCCCGCACCCACCGAAATCGCCGAGGCAGACCCCAGCACCGGCAGCGAAACCGACGAACCCTTCGCCAGCACCACCCGCGACGACGGCGAGGCCGTGGAGT
>JAEXRD010000113.1 GCA_023438245.1 Pseudomonadota bacterium
GCCCCGGCACGAAGCCGGGAACAGCCCCGGCACGAAGCCGGGAACAGCCCCGGCACGAAGCCGGGAACAGCCCCGGCACGAAGCCGGGAACAGCCCCGGCATGAAGCCGGGAACAGCCCCCGGCGAAAGCAATATGGCGCGGATTTTTGTATTGACGGACGGCGCTGGCTTGGTTAGTTGTACATGCAAGCGATGTTTTTGAGGGGAGAGGGACCATGGGCGACTCGGCCAACCTGATGCGCAACTGCCTGTATTTCACGGCCAACAAGCTCGGCCGCGTGGTCTCGCGCCTGGCCGAGGAAGCCTTTGCGCCCACGGGCCTGTCGCCCTCGCACGCCTTCGTGCTCATGGTGGCGGCGGAGAACCCCGGCATCGGGCCCGGCGAGCTGGCCGACAAGCTGGCCCTGGCCCCCAGCACGGTCACGCGTTTCGTGGATGCCCTCGTTACGCGCGGGCTGGTGACGCGCACCTCCGAGGGCCGCACGTCGCGCCTGGCCGCAACCCCCGCCGGGCTGGCCCTGCTCAAGGGCGTGGAGCAGAGCTGGAAGCGCCTGCACCGCGCCTACGCCGAGGTGCTCGGTCCCGAAGGCGACCGCCTGGCCCAGGACATCGACGACGCCTGCCGCAAGCTTCTGCCAGAAGAATAACCGCTGAATTCATACGGAATTTTCTTTGCATAGCGATGTTGTGTGTACAAACAATAATCGGAGGAAAGCATGAAGCGCAATCTCGGTCCCGTGAACGCCCTGTATCCCTCGCTCACCACCATCGTGGGCAGCGTGGTGGAGGGCAGGCCCAACTTCCTGGCCGTGGCCCACGTGGGCATCATGAACCACGGCCAGCCCCAGTACCTGTCCGTGGGCATCAACAAGAAGCACCATTCGCCCAAGGGCATCTTCGAGCACAAGGAATTCAGCATCTGCGTGCCCGGCGAGGACCTGCTGCTGGAGACCGACTACGTGGGCCTGGTCTCCGGTCGCAACACCGACAAGTCCCAGGTGTTCGAGCTGTTCCAGGGGGAGCTGGCGCACGCGCCGCTCATCAAGGGCTGCCCGGTGTGCATGGAGCTCAAGCTGCACAGCGTGGTGGACTTCGAGGCGCACCACGTGTTCATCGGCGAGATCGTGGCCACGCATGTGGACGAGGCTGTTCTCACCGCCGAGGGTAAGGTGGATATCGCCCGCGTGAAGCCGCTTTTGTTCGACATGGCCAGCGTGAAGTACTGGAGCCTGGGGCAGCCCGTGGGCGACTGCTGGGGCGCGGGCAAGGAACTGAAGCGCCGCCTGAAGGGCGAGGGCTAGGCGCTGCGCAGAAGCTCGCCGGGACAGGCCCTGCGCCCGCTCTCCCACATGCGCCGGACCTCCGCCGCCGTGGGGATGAGGCCGGGGGCGTGGGGCCTGGCCCAGGCCTCGCCGCGCAGCAGGGCCATGGCCCAGCGGCACACGTCCGCCTCGAAGGCCCCGGGCGTGTGCACCACCAGCAGGGCCTTGGCGCGGCCGTCATTCCTGGCGTCATTGCCGTGTTGGGCGAAGGCGTCGCGCGGCGGGCACTGGGCGAGCAGGGCGGGCAGTCGGCGGATGCTGGCCGGGTCCGGCTGGGCCAGCGCCAGGCGGAGCCAGAAGTCCCACAGGGCCATGGAAATGCTCAGGCCGGTGCGCAGGCCGCCCAGCTTGTCCCAGGCTCCGCGCCGGAGCACGGCCACGGGCCCCACGGCGTTGCGCCGCGTGAGCGAGCCGGGCCGGAAGGGCCCCTGCGCCATGAAGGGCCGGGATGCGGCTTCGCCGGCGGTATGGGCCGGATACACGGCCTGCGTGGCCGGGTGCTTCTCCAGCGCGGCGACGCAGCGCTGCAGCAGCCCCTCGGGCAGGCGCGACCCAGCGGGCACCAGCGCGAGGAGTCCACCCGCGCTGTCTCGGGCGGCCCGGTTGATGTCCTGGGGAGAGTTGGCGGATGCGCCGGACTGGTGCTCCGGCGAGGCCTGGGCCTCGGCACGGTATATCAAGACGCTCAGACGCGACTGTTCGGTCATGGCAGGCCCTTCCCTGGGGTTCGTATGCGGCGTGCACGGTCCGTGTGCACGAGTTTGCCCGTATCGCCAGCTGTATCGGCCCACTTTGGCCGGAACTTTAGTGCGCGTGCCGCACAGGGCCGAATTTCTTCCCGCTGCTGTCACGTTTCTTGCTACTCTGTGGCGGGAAGGTGCGGCATGGAGCACATACGACCGGAAATTGACGCCCGAAGCGCGGCTTCAGGGGTTGTGAGCAGGGCCGAGCCGGTGCTGGTCGGCGGCCTGCTGGACGACCTCGTGCTCACCGTGGGCGGCAAGCCCCGGCGGCTCTGGGGTCGCGGCGGTCGCGCGTGCGAGGAGCGCTGGCCCGCCGAACTGCCCGGCCACGCCCTGCCCGTGCTCCTTGGCCCCACGCTGGGCCGGGGCCTGGAACTCTTCGCCGTTTCCGGCCGTCCCGTGGCGGTGGTGGACTGCGAGGGCGCGGCGCAGGAGGCCACGGGCGCGCGCAAGCGTTTCGGCGGCCTGCCCAACGTCCTCTGGCTGGACTCCGGCGCTCCCGAGGAGCTTTTGCCGCGGCTGGAGCGCTGGCGCGCGGAGCAGGGCAAGGCCATGCTCGTTCCGTTCCTGGCTCCGGCCACGCGGCGCCTGGCCCCGGAGCCCTACGCCGCCCTGTCCGACGCGCTCGAATCCGGCGCGAAGTTCTGGCGGCAGGCCCGCCAGCCCAGGTTCCAGGGCGCCAAGCCGCGCATCCTGCTGCTGGACAGCCCCTATTTCCTGCTGCGCGAGCTCAGGGACGCGCTCACCAGCCTGGAGATCCCCTTCGCCACGCTGCCGGTGCCCGCCGGGGAACTCGCTGGCGGCGCGTTCGTGCAGGAGCTGCTGCGCCGCGCCCTGGAGTTCCGGCCCGACTTCGTCCTCACCGTGAACCACCTGGGCCTGGACCGCGAGGGCAGGCTCACGGAGCTGCTGGACCGCCTGGACCTGCCGCTGGCCTCCTGGTTCGTGGACAGCCCGCAGCTGGTGCTCTCCAGCTACCCCGGCCTGGCCGCGCCCGGCGTGGCCGTGTTCACCTGGGACGCGGACACCGTGCCCGGCCTGCGCGCCAGGGGCTTCGGGCACGCGCACTACCTGCCCCTGGCCACCGATCCCCGCACCTTCCGCCCCGGCGTGACGCCAAACCCGGTTTGGCGCGGCCAGGTCTCCTTCGTGGGCGATTCCATGACCCGGGCCGTGGCGGACAACCTGCGCCGCTGCGCGGATTTCCCTTGGCTCACCGGGGAGTATGAGGAACTGGCCCGGGGCTTCGCGGATTCGCGGGCGCGCGGGGTGGAGGAGTTTTTCGACGCCGCGCGGCCCGATCTTGCGGCCAAACTTCGTTCCCTGAGCGCCACGGAGCGCCTGGGCTGCGAAATGCTCATCGTGTTCGAGGCCACGCGGCAGTATCGCTGGAACTGCGTCACCGCCCTGGCCGGGTTCGCCCCGGTCGTCGGCGGCGACGCGGAGGGCTGGGCGCGGGCCTTCGCGCCCGGTACCGCGCGGCTTGTCGGTCGGCTGAACTACTACGACGACCTGCCGGGCTTCTACCCGGCCTGCGCGGTGACGCTCAACTGCACCAGCCGCCAGATGAAGGGCGCGGTGAACCAGCGCGTGTTCGACGTTCCGGCCTGCGGGGGCTTCGTGCTCACCGACGGCCAGGAGCAGCTCTCCGAACTTTTCGAGCCGGGCCGCGAGGTCACGATTTTCGAGTCGCCCGAGGAAATTGGCGAAATGCTGCCCCGGCTGCTGGCGGACGGGGCGCTACGCGACCGCGTGAGCGCCGCCGCACGGCGGAGGATTCTGGCCGAACACACCTACGAGCACCGGCTGCGGAGGCTCTGTTCGGTGATGCGGGAAACTTTCGAGGCCAGAATCGTCGCGCGGGCTTGAGCACGGCGGCGGAGTTTGCCATAAGGGCAAGAGGCGAAAGCAGCGGACCGGCCTTTGGCGGTCCAAGCGCGGAGGGCAGAGGTGGCTGACGAGAACGAAGTGAACGCGGGCGAGCCGGTTGCCGGGGCCGAACACGGAGCCACGGGCGGGGCGGAGTTCCACTGCGCCTCCTGCGGGCACATGCTTGCGCTGCCCAAGGCCATGCTTGGCCGCCACGCGAAGTGCCCCAAGTGCGGCGCGCGGGGCGACGTGACCCTGCCTGGCGGGGTGGCGTTGCCAGCCATGGAGCCCAGCGTGGAGGACGTGAAGCTCGACGACCTGGTGCAGGAGGGCGGCTCCCTCGGCGCGGCCAAGCCCGTGCCGGCCCCGGAGACGGGCCCGCTGGCCGTGGAGACGCGCGAAGCGGGCCAGGGCACCGGTCAGCATCTGCGTTCCTTTTTTGCCGGCAACCCGGCGCTGAACCTCCTGGGCGGTCTTCTGGGCGCGGGCCACCTGGGCCTGGTCTGCCTGTCGCTGGCCGCCCTGTTCCTGGCCCTGCCGGGCGCGGAAATGGGCCTGCCGCACATCCTGCCCGCGCTGCTGCTGCCCGCCGTGCTGGGCAGCGTGCTCTTCGCCATGGATGGCCGCCTGCGCGTGGCCCTGGCCGCGCCCGATCCCGCAGCCGTCCTGGCCGTCTTTCTGCTGCTGGCCGCGCTGGAGGGAGATCTTTCCGGCCGGGCCGACCCTGCCGCGCTCCAGGCCACGCTGCTGGCGGGCCTGTGCCTGGCCACGCTGTTCTCCGGCCTGGCCGCGGTGCTGTGCTCGCGCCTCGGGGTCGGCGCGAAGGTGCGTTTCCTGCCTCCGGAGGCCCTGGGCGGGCTGCTGGCCGGGTGCGGCGTCCTGCTGGCCTGGAAGGCCGTGGGCCTGCTGGCCCTGGGCGACGAGCACCTGGCCCGGGTCCTGTCCGGAGAGGCGGGGAACATCGGCGCGGCGCTTTCCGCCTCCGTGGCGCACTGGGGGCCTGCGGCGGCGTTCGGCCTGCTGGCTTTCCTCCTGCAGATTGCCACACGCAATTTCCTTTGGCCCCTGCTGGCCGCCGGACTGGCCGTGGCGGCCTGGAACTTCGGCCCGGCCTTCGTCCCCGCGCTGAAGCCCCTGGCCCAGGCCCAGGGGGCGCTGCCGCTTTCCGGCGGGCTGGACAGGCTGGCCGCGCACCTGGACCCGGCCATGCTCACCCGCATCCAGTGGCCCGCGCTGCTGGACCATGCCGAATTTTTCGCGGCCTGCGCGCTCCTGGCCGTTTTGCCCAGCCTGCTGCGCATGTCCATCCTGGAGCCCGCGCAGGGCGAGGAGGCCGACCCCGACGCCCAGGCCCGGCTTCTGGGCGGGGCCGATCTGCTCTCCGGCCTGCTGGGCGGGCTGCCTTCGGCGCTGTCGCTCTCCGGCAGCCTGGGCCTGCGCGGCCTGCGCGCCTCCGGGCCGCTGGCCGGGTTCGTCGCCGGGCTTGGGGCTCTGGGCATCGCCGCCAGCATCCCGGTATGGCTGCCCTTCGTACCCGCCTTCGTGCCCGTGGGGCTGCTGCTGGCCACCGGGCTCACCATGCCCGTGAGCTGGCTGCTGCGCGATGGCCGCAACGCCCTCACCGACCGCCGGGACATCCGCCTGGCCTGGCTGGTGTGCCTGCTCACCGTCGGCTTCGGGCCGGTGCTGGGCGTGCTGGGCTGCCTGCTGCTGGCCCTGGCCGTGTCGCTCATGCGCTCGGTGGCCGATGGCGGCCTGCGCTTCAAGCAGAGCGGCGACGTGTTCCACAGCAACGTGGACCGCTCGCCCGAGCAGCGCCGCGCCCTGCGGGAGCACGGAGCCAGGATTCTGGTGCTGCGCCTGCGCGGCTACTTGTTCCTGGGCACGCTCTGCGCGCTCATCCGCACCGTGCAAAGCACGGACAAGAGCTGCGGGGGGCTGAAGTTCGTGCTGCTGGACTTCGGCGCGGTGACGGGCCTGGGCGCCTCGGCCACGCTTGGCTTCAAGCGGCTGGAGCAGGTGGCGCGCGAGTGCGGGTTCACCACGTTTTTCACCAGCGTGCCCCTGGAACTGGAGGCGCACATGGAGGCGCTGGGCTACCGCATGGAGGGCGAGGGCGTGTGCCGCGTGGCGCTGAACCTGGACTACGCCCTGGAGTGGTGCGAGGACCGCATCCTGGAGGAGAACGGCCTGCTGGACACCCGCGAGGAGACGCTCGCCACGCTGCTCTCCGGCACCTTCCCGGAGCCCCGGCTTATTCCGCTGCTGCTCAAGTGCCTGGAGCGCGTGGAAATCCCCCGCAAGCAGGCGGTGTTCCACCAGGGCGACACGTCCGACGCCATGTATTTCCTGGAATCGGGCCGCGTGCACGTGGAGCTGACCCTGCCCGGCGGCAAGGTGCTGCGCCTGAAGAAGATGGGGCCGGGCACCGTGTTCGGCGAGATGGGCCTGTACACCAGCGCGCCGCGCTCGGCCACGGTGCTGGCCACGGAGAAGTGCGTGGTCTACCGGCTCTCGGTGGAGCGCTTCGCCCTGGTGCAGCAGAAGGCCCCGCAGCTGGCCGCGGCGGTGAACCGCTTCATCGTGGCCCTGCTGGCCGAGCGCGTGGCCGAGGAGAATGCCAAGACGCGCGCCTCCCAGGCTTAGGGCTGTCCCTCAAAAGCGACTTTTGCCCCCTGGACTTCGTCAGGAGCCGGTTCGCGGCCAGGGCTGTACCGAAGAGTACTATCCCTGGCCCCCACCGGCTCCTTCCTTGCCAGGGAACAAAATTCATCTTTTGAGAAACAGCCCTTCCAAAGGCCTACTCGGGCATGCCGGAATCCTCTCCCCAGGCGGAAAGATCCAGCTTCTCGCGCTTGCGGTAGGCCGTGCCCTGGAAGGTGGCGATGGTTTCGCCCTCGTCGTTTCTCACGTCCACCACGTAGGTCGCCAGCGGGCCGGACACCGCGGACTCCCGGGCATGTGCGGTGAGGTCGCCGGTGACGCCGGACTTGGCGAAGGCGATGGTGCAGTTCACCGCCAGGGCCATGTGGCCGTGGGAATTGCAGGCCGCGCCCAGGGCCAGGTCGGCCAGGGTGAAGATGGCCCCGCCCTGCACCACGTTGGCCCCGTTGAGGTGCTTCTCCTCGATGGTCATGCGCGTGGTGGCCCAGCCCAGGCCGATTTCGGTGACGCTGATGCCCAGGGTGCGGCAGAGGCGATCGCGGTTGTTGAAGAAGCGGCGCAGCCGGGCAAGAAAGTCCGCCCGTTCGGCCTCGCTCATGTGCGCGGTCATTGCTTGTCCTCCAGTTCGAAGAATTCCAGTGCGTTGCGGCCTGTGGCGGCCCACACCTCGGCCACGTCCAGGCCCTTGGCCCCGGCCACGGCCTGGGCCGTGAAGCCGATGAGCGCCGGATGGTTGCGCTTGCCGCGCCAGGGCTCGGCGGAGAGATAGGGGCAGTCGGTCTCGATGAGCAGGCGTTCCATCGGAATGAGCGCCACGGCCTGGCGCAGCTCCTCGTTGCGGCCATAGCTCACCGGGCCGGGGATGCTCACGTGCCAGCCGTGGGAGAGCACCTCAAGCGCCTGGTCCGGCCCGCCGCCGAAGCAGTGCCAGAGCAGCTTTCTGCCGGAGTAGCCCTCGTCCTTGAGCACCCGGAGGGTGTCGGCGAAGGCGTCGCGGCAGTGGATAACCGGAGGCAGGCCCAACTCGCGCGCCAGGGCCAGCTGGTCGCGGAAGGCCGCCTCCTGCACCTCGTGCGGGAAATCGTTCCAGTAGAAGTCCAGGCCGATCTCGCCCACGGCGCGCAGGCGCTTGTCGGCGGCGAAGCAGCGGCGCATGTCGGCCACGGCCTCGGGCGTGCAGTCCGCCGCGTTGCCGGGGTGGATGCCCAGGAGGAAGAACACCTCAGGCCGGTGCGCGAACAGGGCCCTGTTGGCGTGGTAGGCCGCCGGGCCCAGGAACACGTTGCCGATGCGCACCACGCCGCAGGCGCGCGCGCGGTCCAATACCTCGTTGCGGTCCGCGTCGAAGTCGTCCAGGTCCAGGTGCGCGTGGCTGTCCACGCCGCCGGGCGCAAGGCCCAGGGTCTCCGGCTCGGTCCGGATGGGTTTCTTTTTCGACATCTGCTCTCAGTCCAGGGGGTTAGGCGGATTCGTAGGAGTCCCAGAGGGCGAGCGTGGCCTGGCGCTGGGCGTCCAGCGAATAGGCGGCTGCGGTGGCGCGGGCGT
This sequence comes from Pseudomonadota bacterium, assembly GCA_023438245.1. Taxonomy (GTDB): domain Bacteria; phylum Desulfobacterota; class Desulfovibrionia; order Desulfovibrionales; family Desulfovibrionaceae; genus Humidesulfovibrio. Next base: position 8,144 of record JAEXRD010000113.1, read on the forward strand.
GCTCCAGGGCCAGGGAAAAGGCGGTCGAAAGCAGGGGGCCTCCCTCCAGGAACCAGCGCCCGGCCAGTTCCAGGTGCCGGGCCGCGCCCAGGATGTCGGCGTCGGCGCTCCACAGCCCATTCCCACCCCACTGAACGTCCCGAAGGGACCACCAGGGGGCGAAGGGCGCGGGGTCGAGGTCCGGGGGCATGGCCTGGCGCATGTAGTCCGCACCGCCGAAGCCCATGTAGCCCACGGGCAGGCAGCCGCAGGCCATGGCCTCCAGCGGCGGCAGCGGGCAGCCCTCGGGGAAGCCCGTGGCCAGGAAAATATGTGCGTTTTGCAGGGCCTCGGCCACCTGGGCGGCGGTCATGCCCGCGATTTCGACCCAGCGGCAGCGGGCGGCAAGCCCTTCATCCAAAGCTTCAAAGGTTTCGCGGATCTGCTTGGCCAGGGCTTTGTTTTTGCGCGGCATCCAGGCGATGCGCAGGCCACGGGCCGGGTCGGGCTTGCGCTCCGGGGCGCGGAAAAGCTCAAGGTCGATGCCAGGTCGCAGTATGGGGGCGGCGCGGCCCGTGGTGGCTTCCACGAACTGCGCCACCGGGTCGGACACGGCCAGGAAGCTCGCGGGAAGCTTGCGCCAGGACACGCCCTCCGGCAGGGCGGAGAGCAGGTAGGCCCAGTTCTGCACGTACACCAGGCAGCGTGCGCCCGCGTTCAGGCCCGGGGTGAGCGCGTTGACCCAGCCCTCGGGCACCACCCAGAGGTCGGACGGCGTGAGGTCGAGCTGCTCCCAGGGGCGCACGGGGGCGTCCACGAAGGCCTCGCTGGGGCTCCAGCCCTGGCCCTCGCCGGGAATCTCGCGCGGAACAAGGTACACCTCGCGCCCGGACTGCGCCAGGAACGAGGCCATGCGCCGGATGACCGTGACGCCCCCGGCGGCCTGGCGCACCGGCGGCAGGAAGAAGAACGTCCTCATGGCCAAGGGCAAACCACAATCGCCGGGCTTTGGCAACCCGGGCTAGGGATTGGACGTTTTTGTCGCCGACTCCAGGGCCACATACTCGGCCAGGGCCTCGCGCCAGTGCCGGGGCGTGTACCCGGCGGCCTTGGCGGTGTCGGCCAGGTCGAGCACGGAATAGGGCGGGCGTTTGGCTTTCGTCGGGTAGCAGCTGGTGGGGATGGGCTTGACCTTGCACGGCAGGCCCGCCAGCTCCAGGGCCGCGCTGGCCAGCTCGTGCCAGCTGGCCTGGCCGGAATTGGCGGCGTTCAGCGTGCCCGTGGCCCCGTTCTTCAAAAGCGCAACCGTGAGCTCGGCCAGGTCCGGGGTGTAGGTGGGCGAGCCGAACTGGTCGGCCACCACGCTGAGTTCGGCGCGTTCGGCCCCCAGGTCCAGCATGCGGCGCACGAAGTTCATCTTGCCCGGCCCGAACAGCCAGGCCGTGCGCAGGATGAGCAGGCGCGGGATGTCCAGGCCCTGCAGGGATTCCTCGCCCGCCAGCTTGGAGGCCCCGTATACGGACAGCGGGTTCGTGGCGTCGCCGGGCAGGTAGGGCGCGCCTTTGGCCCCGTCGAACACGAAGTCCGTGGAATAATGCACCAGGCTGTGGCCGCGCTCCTCGGCCACCACGCCCAGCAGCGCGGGCAGCATGGCGTTGAGCTTGAACGCCTCCTCCTGCTCGTCCTCGGCCTTGTCCACCTGGGTGTGGGCCACGGCGTTCACCAGGCAGAGGTCGGCGTAGTCGAAGCTCTCGTCGTCGGGTTCCACCGTATCCAGGAAGTCGTCCCAGGCGTCGGCGTCGAAGTAGTCCACATCCTTGGAGGACACGGCGTGCACCTTCACCCCGGCCCTGGCCAGGGCCTCGGCCACGGCGCGGCCCAAAAGCCCGTTGGCCCCGCCCAGCACGACGGCGATATGGGGCAGGCTCACGAGCGGCCCCCGTACCAGCGCTCCATGAACTTGAGGTAGGCCCCGCTCTGGACCTCCTCCAGCCACGCGCCGTTCTGCTTGTACCAGTTCACGGTGCGCTCCAGGCCCTGGGCGAAGGTCACGCTGGGCGCGAAGCCCAGCTCGCGGGCGGAAAGCTCGAAATTCATGGCGTAGCGGCGGTCGTGGCCGGGCCGGTCCTTCACGTAGGTGATGAGCGACTCGTCGCGGCCGGTGAGCTTCAGGAGGAGCTTCACCACCTCGATGTTGGGCATTTCCGCCGCGCCACCGAAGTTGTACACCGCGCCCGCGCGGCCCTTGGTCAGCGCCAGCTCAACACCCAGGCAGTGGTCGTCCACGAAGATCCAGTCGCGCACGTTCTGGCCGTCGCCGTACACGGGCAGGGGCTGGCCGGCGGTGGCCTTGCAGAACATGAGCGGGATGAGCTTCTCCGGGAACTGGTAGGGGCCGTAGTTGTTGGAGCAGCGCGTGACGACGACGTCCTGCCCGTAGGTCTCGTGGTAGGCCCGGGCCAGCAGGTCCGCCCCGGCCTTGGAGGCCGAGTAGGGGCTGTTGGGCTGCAGCGGGGTGTCCTCGGTGAACTGGCCCGTGGGGCCCAGGGTGCCGTACACCTCGTCGGTGGACACGTGCACCACGCGCCCAGTCCCGGCGCGGCGGGCGCAGTCCAGGATGTTCTGCGCGCCCAGCACGTTGGTGGTCACGAAGGGCGAGGGGTCGTCGATGGAGCGGTCAACGTGGCTTTCGGCGGCGAAGTTCACCACCGCGTCGATGGCCCGGTCCGAGAGCAGCTTCGAGACCAGCTCGCGGTCGCCGATGTCGCCGTGCACGAAGGCGTACCTGTCCCCGGCCTCGGCCTCCAGGGCGCGCAGGTTCGCCAGGTTCCCGGCGTAAGTCAGCTTGTCCAGGTTCACCAGCGTCCAGTCCGGGTGGCGCTGGCGAATGAGGTAGAGGAAGTTGGTGCCGATGAAGCCGCAGCCGCCGGTGACGAGCAGACGCATGGGCGCTCCTTGTGCGTGGTGTTGGGGTCTTGTAGCGCCTGGGAGCACGCGGCGCAAGGGCGGGCTTAGAGTCCGGCCAGCCCGTCCGTTTGGCGCAGGGCCTCGTACAGCACGATGCCCGCCGCGGTGGAGAGGTTCAGGCTGCGCACCTTGTCCGTGATGGGGATGCGCACGCGGTGGGGCGAGAGCGCCAGCACGGCTTCCGGCAGGCCCTTTGTCTCCGGCCCGAACACGATGACATCGTGGGGCTGGAACGGGAATTCGTGCAGAGGTTCGCCTCCGCGCGCGCTGGTGAAGATGAGCCGGTACGGCTCCCCGGTGGAAGTCAGCGCCGCCTCGCAGGCCGCCCAGTGCGGGTGCACCGAGAGCCGCACATGGGGCCAGTAGTCCAGCCCGGCGCGTTTCAGATGCTTGTCGTCGATCTTGAAGCCCAGCGGCTCAACGAGGTGCAAGGGGGTGCCCGTGGCCGCGCACAGCCGGGCGATGTTGCCGGTGTTGGGCGGAATCTCCGGCTGGAAGAGCACGATGCGCATGGGCGGCTCCATTATTCGGGGCTGGAAACGAAAAAGGCCCCGCAATGCGGGGCCGAATTCTCGGTGGTGGGCGATCCGGGATTTGAACTCGGGACTTCCACCGTGTGAAGGTGGCACTCTAACCGCTGAGTTAATCGCCCATCTGGGAGAGCCCTTCTAGCCAAACCGGGGGTGGTTGGCAAGGACTTTTTTGGGGGGGACGCGAAAAAATGTCATGCATCCCGGCCCCGCCCGCTCAGGAAGCGGTCCAGGGCATTGGCGAAGGCATTGCGGTCCGCCAGGGAGAGCGGGGCCGGGCCGCCGGTCTGCACGCCGGTGCTGCGCAGCTCGTCGAGCATGTTGCGCATGGTCAGCCGGGGGCCGATGTTCTCCTCGGTGTACAGCTCGCCGCGCGGGTTCAGGCCCGTGGCCCCCTTCTCGATGACCTTGGCCGCCAGCGGGATGTCCGCCGTGACCACAAGGTCGCCCGGCTCCGCCAGTTCGGCGATGGTCCGGTCCACCACGTCGAAGCCCTGGTCCACGCGCAGGGTGGCCAGGTAGGGCGAGGCGGGCACGGAAAGGGTCTTGTTGGCCACCAGGGTGCAGGTGACTTTGAGGCGCACCGCCGCGCGCAGCAGGATGTCCTTGATGGGCGTGGGGCAGGCGTCGGCGTCGACCCAGATGCGCATGCGGGGCTTCTCCTCAGTCCAGGGCTTCGGGGTCGGGCACGTGGATGAGCCCGCGTCCGCGCAGCTCCAGCAGCCCGTCCTTGGCCAGGGCGTTCAGGATGGTGGACAGGGTTTGCCTCGTGGTGCCCAGCAGGCTGGCCAGGTGCTCGGTGGTCAGGCCCAGGTCCAGCAGCACGCCCTTTTCCGGCGCATGGGACTGCGGAGCCTGGCAGCCCTGGCCTGCGCGGGCCTCGGCGCGGTCGCACTCGTAGCGCAGAAAGCTCTTCAGCCGCTTCTCCACGTCCAGGAAGGCCAGGTTGTCGATGATGGTGATGGAGTGGGTGAGCACGTCGCCCAGCACGCGCACCATGGTGCCGGTGAACTCCGGGATGCGCAGGAGCTGGCGGCGGATGTGCGCGGTCTCCGCGCTCATGATGGTGGTTTCCTTCAGGGCGGCCACGAAGGCGCGGGTGTGCGTGCTGAACACGTCGCCGCGCTCCAGGATGGCCAGGGTGAATTCCTTGTCCTCGTAGCCCAGGTACACCCGGGCCCGGCCGCGCGTGATGATGAACACGGCGTCGCGCTCCTCGCGCGGGGCGAACATGAGCGCCTTGGCCGGGTAGGTGCGCGGCTGGAAGGCCCGGGCCAGCTCCTCGAAGCCGGGCTTGTGCAGCTCGCGCAGGAAATCGAGATCCCCTCGCATCATGGGGCGGGCGCTCCTGTGTACACGGACTCGTTCGTCTCCTTGTTACCGCAATCGGGCCGGGGCGCAAGCCCCGGCGCTACGCAAAAGCGCTCAGGCCGCGGCCTTCTCGCGTTGCGCTTCCAGCGCCTGCAGCAGCTCCGCGCAGAACCGGCCCACAAGCGCGTCCTCGGGCAGGCCCAGCACCGAGCCGCTGGTGAGCTGGCGCTCCTCCAGCCCCGCCAGCCGGGGCACGCGCAGCACGGTTTCCGGCAGATCCGGGATATCCGGCAGCGGGGCGCTTCCCGTGCTGCGGTTGAGCGCCAGCACCTGCCTTGGGATGCCCAGGTCGCGGCCCATGCGCGCCACCTCGGCCCCGGTGTTCAGCGCCCGCAGGCTGGGCTCGCTGACCACGATGAGCGCGTCCACGCTCTGCACCGTGCCCCGGCCCAGGTGCTCCACCCCGGCCTCCAGGTCCACCAGCACGCATTCGCCACGGGCCAGCACCAGCTCCGCCAGCACGGCCTTGAGCAGGGTGTTGGCCGCGCAGGCGCAGCCGCCGCCAGCCCCGGGCACCGTGCCCATGACCAGCAGGCGCTTGGCGCCAGCCGCACAGCCCGGATAGGCAGGCCCGCCCAGGGGCAGCGGCACGGACAGCGCCTCCGGCAGGTCGGCCACGTCCGGGGTCAGGTGCAGCATGCCCTGGCCTATGCGCTGGCGCACCAGGTCCTCGCGCGCGGCCAGAGGCACGGGCAGGTCTGCCGTGCTCAGGCCCGAGGCCTGGCCCAGGGACAGGGCCGTGTCCGCGTCCACCAACCAGACATTATTGCCAAGGCGCGCCAAATGGTCGCCCAGCCACGCCGCGATGGTGGTCTTGCCCGCGCCGCCCTTGCCTGCCAGTGCGATCTTCATGGGGGATTCTCCTCTGTCTGTTGAATGGGGCGGGACCGGCCAGGGGCGTACAGTCCCGGCCAGCCCCGCCCCGGCAAGGGGGCTTGGTTACGCCGACAGGCCCAGGGCCAGCCGCTTCATGCGGATGCGCGCGTCGAAGAGCTCGGCGGCCTTGGCCGGGTCCGGCTCGATGACGAAGGTCGCGCCCACCAGCTCTTCCAGGCCGGAAACGGCCAGGTCGGTGACGACCTTGGAGCCCAGGATGTGCGGCGGGTGGCCCAGGTGGGTGTACACGCCGCTGGCCACGGCATAGAGGCCGATGGCCGCCGCCTTCTCGGAGTACCATTCCGGGCTGCTGGCGCCCACGGGCAGGTCGCTGATGTCCACGCCCAGTTCGTTCGCGATGGCCGCGCAGAGCTGGAGCACGCGGGAGTTGTCCACGCAGCTGCCGTAGTGCAGCACCGGCGGGATGCCCAGGGCATTACACACGGCCTTGAGCCCCGGCCCGGCCATTTCCGCGCCCTCGGGCACCAGCAGTCCGGCCTTGCCCGCGGCGGTGGTGACGCAGCCCGTGGCCAGCACCAGGATGTCCTTCTTGATGAGTTCCTTGGCCAGGCCCACATTCATGGAATCCTGCTGGAACTTCGGGTTGTTGCAGCCCACGATGGCCACCGCGCCCCGGATGCTGCCCGCCTTGATGGCGTCGATGAGCGGGGTGAGGCTGCCGCCCAGGGCGGCGATGACCGCCTCGTTGCTGAAGCCGGTCATGATGTCCACGGGAGCGCCGGGAATGGACACGCGGGACTTGTCGCGGCGCTTGAAGTTCTCCACCGCGCGGCGCACGATGGCCTTGCTCTCGGCCAGGGCGTTGTGCGGGTGGATGTCGCAGTGGATGGCCCCGGTGAAGCGGGCCTTCTGGGCGGTGTCGAAGAACAGGGTGTGGTAGCAATGGGAGATCTGCACCAGGCTGGGCATGATGCACTGGTAGTCCACCACGATGGCCTCCACGGCCCCGGTGATGATGGCCAGCTCGGTCATGAGGTGGTTGCCCGCCATGGGGATGCCCTGGCGCATGAGCAGCTCGTTGCCCGTGCAGCACAGGCCCGCCACGTTGATGCCCTCGGCCCCCAGAGACCCCGCCAGGGCCAGCAGCTCGGGGTCGCGGGCGGCGGCCAGGATCATTTCGCTGACCACGGGGTTGTGGCCGTGCACCAGGATGTTGACCTTGTCCGCCTTGAGGGTGCCCAGGTTGGCCTGGGAGCGGCGCGGCACCGGCGTGCCGAAGATGATGTCCGAGAGCTCCGTGCCGATCATGGAGCCGCCCCAGCCGTCGGCCAGGGCGGTGCGCGCGGCGTGCAGCAGGGTGTTGGGCGCGTCGTTGTCGCAGCCCATGTGCGTGCGGTGCATCATCTCCGCGATCTCGCGGTCCACGCCGCGCGGCATCATGCCCAATTTGCGCCAGATCTCCTTGCGCTTCTCCGGCACGCGGCCCACGAAGGCCAGCTCGGCCTTGCGGCTGCCGAAGTCGGCGAAGCAGACCTCCATCAGCTCGCGGGCCACGTCCATCAGCGCCCGGCCCTCGGTGGCGATGCCCAGTTCCGCCGCGATGCGCAAAAGTTTGGCCTCGTCGCGGATGCCGTAGTCCTGGGTGTGGCCCTCCACGATGGCCTCCAGCACCTCGATGAGGTCGCGGCCGTGGTCGGAGTGGCCCGCAGCGCCGCCAGCCACGAAGCGCCCGAAGTTGCGCGCCACGATGACGTCGGCGTCGGCCCCGCACACGCCCAGCTTCATCTTGCCCTCGGGCCTGGTGCTGATGCGGCAGGGGCCCATGGTGCAGTTGCGGCAGGTGGTGCCCAGCTCGCAGTATTTGCAGTGCGGGGTCTGCGACTGCAGGCGGTCCCAGGCGGTGGTGATGCCCTCGGCCTTGGCCTTGGCCAGCATCTGCTTGGCGTCGTCCCAAATGGTCAGGTCGTCGATGTTCAGTTCCTTGCGTTCCTTGAGCATGGGGGCTTCCTCCGGGAAGGGGTTGTCCGCGGGCGGCCAGAATCCTGCGCCCGGCGGGGGACATGGAGGAAGCATTGCCGAAGAATCGGGAACAATACTGTCGGCTGGCTGACGAAGCGGGCCGAAAAAGGAGGATTTGAGCGAAAAATTTGGGAAAAAAAGATGAAAAAAGCGGAGAGGGGGTGGCGGAAGCGTATAGGAGTCGAACCTACCGAACGCCTCTCGACGTTCCACTGGATTTGAAGTCCAGGCGCCACACCGGTGACGATACGCTTCCATGGCTTGCGCGGAAGGCTCTCATATCCGGTTCGCGGGTGCAGCGCAAGGCGGGAAGCTGTGCCGGCAGGCTCTTGCTTTTTCGAAACTATGGCTTATCTTGGAGCGCAGAGTTACACCCGGCGGCGACGCCAGGCCACATGCCAGGCCGGTTTCGCCGCCCCACGCGCACCCTTACCGCGCCCCACCGGAGGTCTCCCTCTTGAACAGTTTCACGAAGAATCTTTTGATCTGGGCGACCATCTCCCTGGTCATGGTCGTCCTCTTCAATCTCTTCAGCCAGACGCCCGCCCCGCAGCTCAAGCTCTCCTACAGCGAGTTTTTGACCCGCGTGAAGGACGGCGAGGTCGTCTCGGTGAAGATCCAGGGCCAGAAGATCACCGGCGTCATGGCCGGTGACAAGCGCTTCACCACCTACACGCCCGACGACCCGGAGCTGGTGCCCCAGCTCATCGGCAGCAAGATCCAGGTCACGGCGGAGCCGCCCGAGGAATCGCCCTGGTACATGACGCTGCTCGTGTCCTGGTTCCCCATGCTGCTGCTCATCGCGGTGTGGATCTTCTTCATGCGCCAGATGCAGGGCGGCGGGGCCGGAGGCAAGGGAGCCATGAGCTTCGGGCGCTCCAAGGCCCGCCTGCTGTCCGAGGACACGCAGAAGGTCACCTTCGAGGACGTGGCGGGCGTGGACGAGGCCAAGGAGGAGCTCTCCGAGATCGTCGACTTCCTGCGCGAGCCCAAGAAATTCACCCGCCTGGGCGGGCGCATCCCCAAGGGCGTGCTGCTGGTGGGCCCCCCGGGCACCGGCAAGACGCTCTTGGCCCGCGCCGTGGCCGGCGAGGCCGGAGTGCCCTTCTTCTCCATTTCCGGCTCGGACTTTGTGGAAATGTTCGTGGGCGTGGGCGCGGCGCGCGTGCGCGACCTGTTCATGCAGGGCAAGAAGAACGCCCCCTGCCTCATCTTCATTGACGAAATCGACGCCGTGGGCCGCCAGCGCGGCACCGGCATGGGCGGCGGCCACGACGAGCGCGAGCAGACGCTCAACCAGCTGCTGGTGGAGATGGACGGCTTCGAGTCCAACGAGGGCGTCATCCTCATCGCCGCCACCAACCGCCCGGACGTGCTGGACCCGGCGCTGCTGCGCCCCGGCCGCTTCGACCGCCAGGTGGTGGTGCCCACCCCGGACGTGCGCGGACGCAAGCGCATCCTGGCCGTGCACACCCGCAAGAGCCCCCTGGCCGAGGAAGTGGACCTGGACGTGCTCTCGCGCGGAACTCCCGGCTTCTCGGGCGCGGACCTGGAAAACCTGGTCAACGAGGCGGCCCTGCACGCCGCCAAGCTGGGCAAGGACCGCGTGAACATGAGCGACTTCGAGGAGGCCAAGGACAAGGTGCTCATGGGCAAGGAGCGCAGGAGCATCATCATCTCCGAGGAGGAGAAGAAGACCACCGCCTACCACGAGGCCGGTCACGCCCTGGTGGCCAAGCTCATCCCCGGCACCGACCCCGTGCACAAGGTCACCATCATCCCGCGCGGCATGGCCCTGGGCCTGACCCAGCAGCTGCCCGTGGACGACCGCCACAACTACTCGCGCTCCTACCTGGAGAACATGCTGGCCATGTTCTTCGGCGGCCGCGTGGCCGAGGAGCTGGTGCTGGGCCAGCTCACCACCGGAGCCAGCAACGACATCCAGCGCGCCACCAAGATGGCCCGCAACATGGTCTGCCAGTGGGGCATGAGCGACAAGTTCGGCCCCATGAGCTACGGCGACGACGGGCAGCAGGTGTTCCTGGGCCGCGACTTCATGCAGCACAAGGACTACAGCGAGGAGACCGCCCGGCTCATCGACGCCGAGATCCGCCACTTCGTGGACCAGGGCTACCAGCGCGCCCGCACGCTGCTCAGCGAGAACATGGACTGCCTGCACAAGATCGCCGAGGCCCTGCTGGAGCGCGAGACCATCAGCGGCGAGGACATCGACCTGATCATGAAGGGCGAGCCCCTGCCCCCGGTGACCGAGGAAGGCGCCAACCGCCGCGCCGCGGCGCTGGCCTACTCGGACATGAGCCGCAAGTTCGGCGAGGCCCAGTCCGGCGCTGTGGCGGCCAGCCCCTCGGGCTTCGGCCCCGGTTCGCCGACCTCCGCCGGTGGCCCGGCCAAGCCCGGCGACCCGCAGTCCGGCGCCGAGCCCGACTTCAAGCTGGAGGAGGCGCCGCCCGCGCCCAAGCCGGTCAAGAAGCCACCCCGCGACGATCAGGACGACGAATGATCGGCGCGGACGTCTGGAACGTCATGGGGGGCAGGGCGCTTGGCCCTGCCCCCTTTTTGCTGGCCGGCATCGTCAACGTCACGCCGGACTCGTTCTACGACGGCGGGCGCTACCGGGACCTGGACGCCGCAGTGGAGCAGGGCCGCGCCCTGGCCCTTCAGGGGGCGCACATCCTGGACATCGGCGGGGAGAGCACCCGGCCAGGAGCCGCCGAGGTCTCCGAGCAGGAGGAGCTGGCCCGCGTGGTGCCGGTGATCCGCGAGCTCGCGCGCCTGCCGCAGCAGGAGGACTCGGACGGGCCCTACGCCCTGGGCGGGGCCTACGGCTTCGGCGGCGGCGACTACCCCGTGCTGGCCGTGGACACCTACAAGGCCCAGGTGGCCGCCGAGGCCCTAGACGCCGGGGCCGTCATCATCAACGACATTTCCGCCTGCCGCTTCGACCCCGCCCTGGCCGACGTGCTGGCCGAAAAAAAGCCCGGCTACGTGCTCATGCACAGCCTGGGGCGGCCCGGCGTCATGCAGGACGACCCCCGGTACGGGGACGTGGTCGGGGAAATCCTTGCTTTTTTCGAGGAACGCCTGCACTTTCTGACCTCGCGCGGGGTTCCGGAGGCCAACATCGTGCTTGACCCCGGCGTGGGATTCGGCAAACTGCTGGAGCACAACATGGCCATCCTGCGCTCGATAGAGCGCTTCGGGGCCCTGGGGCGGCCCGTGTACATGGGGCTGTCCAACAAGTCGCTGTGGGGCAGGCTGCTGGGGCTTCAGCCCGGCGAGCGCCAGACCGCGACGGCGGTGGCCACGGGCCTGCTGGTGGCGCGCGGGGTGCTGGTGCACCGCGTGCACGAGGTCGGCCAGGCCCGGCAGGCCGCCCTCGTGGCCACGGCCATGAGCCCGGACGCACAGCCATAGGGAGAAGCGTTGGAGACCCTGATCGGCATCCATATCGCCTGGCGGGAGGCGCTGGACATCCTGCTTGTGGCGGGCATCTACGCCTACATCATCCATCTGGTGCGCGGCACGCGCGCCGTGGCGGTGATCTACGGCCTGGTGCTGGTGCTGCTGGTCTACTACCTGTCCAACGAACTGGGCCTGTACACGCTGAACTGGCTGCTCACCAATTTCCTGGCCTCCATCGTGCTCATCATCATCATCCTGTTCCAGGCCGACCTGCGCAAGGCCCTGGCCCAGATGGGCGCGGGCCGCTTCTGGAAAAAGCCGCACCTGGCCGACAGCGTGGTGGAGGACCTGGCCCAGGCGGTCATGGCCCTGGCCAAGTCGCGCGTGGGCGCGCTGGTGGTCATCGAGCGGCACATGCCTCTGGGCGACGTCATCGAGCGCGGCGTGCCGCTGGACGCCCTCATCACCAAGGCGCTCTTGCTCTCCGTGTTCCAGGTGGACACCCCGCTGCACGACGGCGCCGTGGTCATCCGCCGGGGCCGCGTGGCCGCCGCCGGGTGCATCCTGCCGCTGTCCAGCAAGCTCAAGGCCCAGTCCGTGTTCGGCACGCGCCACCGCGCGGGACTGGGCATCAGCGAGGAATCCGACGCCCTGGCCATCATCGTCAGCGAGGAGCGCGGCACCGTGTCCTTCGCCATGAACGGCCGGCTCACCACTTCCTTAAACGACGTGCGCCTGCGCCGCGTCATCAAGAACGCCCTGGAGCGGTAGGGGGGCGGGATGCTGCGCAACTGGAAGGACATCGTCATCGCCCTGGCCCTGGCCATCCTCACCTGGTACCTCATCACCGGACGCGAGAAGGTCGAGACCTGGGTGGACATGGGCGTGGAAATGGCCAACGCGCCCGACGGGCTGACCATCCGCAAGGGGCTCATCAGCAAGATCGAGGTGCGCGTGCGCGGGCCCAAGGGCCTGGTGCGCTCCCTGGACCGCCGCAAGTGGACCTATTCCCTGGACGTCAGCAAGCTCAAGGTGGGCGACAACCTCGTGGACATCGACCGCGAGCGCATTCCGCTGTCCATGGCCTACGAGGTCATCGAGGTGAAGCCCTCCCGGCTCATCCTCACCGTGGACAGCATCGTCAAGAAGGAGGTGCCCGTCGCGGCGGAGTGGAAGGGCGCGCTCCGGGCCGACTACCGGCTGCTGGACCTCCAGGTGCAGCCGGAGCATGTGGAGATCCGCGGCGCGGAGAAGCTGGTGCGCCAGATGAGCCAGGTGCGCGTGGCCGTTCCCGCCGAGTTCGACGAGCCGCCCGCGCAGTGGAGCGAGGACGTGCCCATCAAGCTCATCGAGGGGGTGGAGGCCAACCCCGGCCAGGTGCGCGTGACCATGCGCTTCGGCCCGGAGGTCAAGTCCGCCTGGGTGCGCGTGCCCGTGCGCGTCGAGCTGCCGCCGGACATGGTTCTGGTGAACGCTCCCAAATTTTTGCGTTTGAACGTGGAAGGCCCGGTGAGCCAGATGCGCGAGGCCGAGGCCGGGCGCGACATCAAGGGGCTGGCGGCGGTGGCCAGGATAGCGCCCGGCGTCAAGGCCGGAACCCTGGCCGCGCCCTATGAGCTGGAGACCCCGCCCGGCTTCCGCCTGGTGGAGCGTCCCGGCACCACGCTCAGCCTGCGCCTGCGCAAGAAATGACCCGTTCCGGCGGGGCAGGGGGCGTCGTGAAGGACGCCGCGCCGCCGCGGCACAGTTCAAGGAGACACCGCACCAATGCGTGACAAGCTTTTCGGCACCGACGGCCTGCGCGGCCGGGTGAACGAGTATCCCATGACCCCGGACGTGGCGCTGCGCCTGGGCATGGCCGCTGGCCAGCTCTTCCGCAACGGAAGCGGCCGCCACCGCGTCATCATCGGCAAGGACACCCGGCTCTCCGGCTACGTGTACGAGACCGCGCTCACCAGCGGGTTCTGCGCCCTGGGCATGGACGTGTACCTCGTGGGCCCCATGCCCACCCCGGCCATCAGCTTTTTGACGCGCAACCTGCGCGCGGACCTGGGCGTGGTCATCTCGGCCTCGCACAACCCCTTCCACGACAACGGCATCAAGTTCTTCGACCGCGACGGCTTCAAGCTGCCCGACGAGGTGGAGAACAGGATCGCCAAGCTGGTGCTGGCCAAGGAGCCCAAGTGGGACTTCCCCGCGCCGGACCGCGTGGGCAAGGCCAAGCGCCTGCAGGACAGCTGGGGCCGCTACATCGTCTATCTGCAGCATACCTTCCCGCGCGAGATGACCCTCTCCGGCCTGCGCATCGTGTTGGACTGCGCCCACGGCGCGGCCTACTACGGCGCGCCCAAGGTCTTCGAGGAGCTGGGCGCGGCGGTGATCCGCGTGGGCGTGGAGCCCAACGGCGTGAACATCAACGAGAAGTGCGGCTCCCTGCACCCGGAGGTCGTCTCGCGCATCGTGCAGGAGGAGGGCGCGCACATCGGCCTGGCCCTGGACGGCGACGCCGACCGGCTCATCGTGGTGGACGAGAAGGGCACCGTGCTCGACGGCGACCAGATCATGGCCCTGTGCGCCCAGGACCTCATGGACCAGGGGCGGCTCACCGGCAATACGCTGGTGGCCACGGTCATGAGCAACATGGCGCTGGAGCTGTTCATGCAGTCGCGCGGGGGCAGGCTTCTGCGCACGCCCGTGGGCGACCGCTACGTGGTGGAGGCCATGCGCCGCGAGGGCGCGGTGCTGGGCGGAGAGCAGAGCGGACACCTCATTTTCATGGAGCACGGCACCACCGGCGACGGCACCCTTGCCGCGCTCCAGCTTTTGCGGATACTCTGCCAGACGGGCAAGCCGCTTTCCGAGCTGGCGCACCTCATCGAGCCGCTGCCCCAGGTGCTGGTGAACGTGCAGGTGGAGAGGAAGACGCCCTTCGAGGAGAATCCGGAGATCGCCCGGGCCGTGGCCGGGGTGGAGAAGGAACTCAAGGGCCGTGGCCGCGTGCTGCTGCGCTACTCCGGCACCGAGCCCAAGGCCCGCGTCATGGTCGAAGGCGAGGACAGGGGCCGGGTGGAGCAGTACGCCGCCGACCTGGCCGGGCTGCTTAAGCGCGTGCTGCGCTGATTCTGACCGCAATCCCCCGCGCCCCGGACGGGCAAAGGAGAGCATCATGGAAGTGAAGAAGGTCGTCATTCCCGTGGCCGGATGGGGCACGCGCTCGCTGCCCGCGACGAAGAACATCCCCAAGGAGATGCTGCCCATCTTCAAGAAGCCCGTGGTGCAGTACGTGGTCGAGGAAGCCCAGGCCGCGGGCATCGACACCGTGGTGCTGGTGACCAGCCAGAACAAGACCATCATCGAGGACCACTTCGACCACAACCTGACGCTGGAGAACCTGCTGGAGCGCAAGGGCAAGGACGGCCTGCTCAAGGAGGTGCGCGACGTGGCCGAGATGGTCAACATCATCTCCGTGCGCCAGAAGGTGCAGCTGGGCCTGGGCCACGCCGTGCTCTGCGCCCGCGAGGTGTGCAAGAACGAGCCCTTCGCCGTCATGGTGGGCGACGACCTCATGTTCGGCATGAAGCCCGGCATCCAGCAGCTGCTCGACGTCGCCCGCACCGAGAACATGGCCGTGGTGGGCGTCATCGAGGTGCCGGAGAACAAGGTGGACCGCTACGGCATCATCCAGGGCGAGGAGTTCGCCCCCGGCGTGTACCGCGTGCGCAACCTGGTGGAGAAGCCGCCCATCGGCCAGGCCCCCTCGCGCCTGGCCATCGTGGGCCGCTACGTGCTGGTGCCCGAGATTTTCGACTACCTGGAGAAGCTGGAGCCCGGCGTGGGCGGCGAGCTGCAGCTCACCGACGCCCTGCAGGGCCTGGCCGACCGCAACCGCCTGCTGGCCGTGAAGCTGCGCGGACAGCGCTTCGACGCGGGCGACTGGGTGGAATACCTCACCGCCAACATCTACTTCGCCCTGCACGACGAGGATCTGCACGACGACCTGGTCAAGCGCATCCACGAACTCGTCCCCTGCAAGGGCAACTAGGCCCCTTCGGGGCTTTCAGGGGGGAAGCGTGAGTAGTCCGTGGCAGGCCTGGCAGGTTTGGCTTGCCAGCCCGCCGTACGCCGCGCTCACCTACCTCTGCCCGGACTGGATCGCCGAGCCCGGGCCCGGCCTGCGCGTGCTGGTGCCGCTTGGGCGCAGCCTGCGCGTGGGCATCCTGGAGAAAATCTGCGAGGCCCCGGCCCCGGGCATCGAGCTCAGGCCCATGCTCTGGCCCCTGGAGCAGGCCCCGGTGCTGGACGACGCCCTCCTGGCTCTTGTCCGCGAGCTGGCCAGCCGCCACATGGCCCACCCCGGCCGTGTGCTGGAGGTCATCCTGCCGCGCGGGCTGCGTTCCTCGCAGGTCTCGTTCCAGGTGGAGCACAAGGACTTCCGCCCGGTCATCGCCCCGCGCACGCTGCTGGACATGGCCCCGGAGCGGCTCATGAAGCTTGCCGAGGTCTGGGCCGAGGGCCGCATGCGCGTGAAGCTCTCGGCCAAGCGCCAGGCCGAGGAACTGTACGTGAGCCTGGCCGTGGACCCGCCCTGGCCCGT
Organism: Pseudomonadota bacterium; assembly: GCA_023438245.1. Taxonomy (GTDB): domain Bacteria; phylum Desulfobacterota; class Desulfovibrionia; order Desulfovibrionales; family Desulfovibrionaceae; genus Humidesulfovibrio. The sequence goes on from JAEXRD010000113.1 coordinate 23,864, forward strand.
GCGCCCGGGCGCCGTGCGGCAGATCGAGCTGCTGGAGCATCTCTTCGACCAGGGCGCGCTGACCCTGGGCGCGGTGGGCGCGCTGTTCGGCGACCCCGGCAAGCTGGCGCTGAAAAAGCTGGCCCAGGCCGGGCTGGTGCGCCTGGGCGAGGAGCCGGACGTCACGGAGGAGAACGAGTCGCCCGAGGCGGGCATCCTGGTGCCCGTGGCCCCCGTCGACATGATGATCGACGAGGACGACACGGACGGGACGTGCCCGGTGCCGCAGGGCGGCCACACCCACACCGACGAGCAGCAGGCCGTGCTGGAGGCCCTGCTGCCCAAACTTTCCGGCGGCTTTTCCACGGCGCTCGTGCACGGCGTCACCGGCAGCGGAAAAACGCACGTGTACCTGACGCTGGCTCGGCGCGCCCTGGAGCTGGGCCGCTCGGTGATCCTGCTGGCGCCGGAGGTGGCTCTGTCCTGCCAGCTCTGGCGGCAGGCCAAGGCCGCGCTGGAGAACGTGCCGGGCGCTGAGCTGTATTTTTCCCACGGCTACCTGAGCCCCCGGCGGCGCGAGGCCATCTTCTCGAAGGTGGCCGCGGCCCGCGGTCCGGTGGTGGTGGTGGGCACGCGCTCGGCCCTGTTCCTGCCCGTGCGCGACGTCGGCCTCATCGTGCTCGACGAGGAGCACGACGAGTCCTACAAGCAGGAGGAGCGCCTGGCCTACCACGCCAAGGAGCTGGCCTACTCCCGGGCGCAGAAGTGCGGGGGCCTGCTTGTGTTGGGCTCGGCCACGCCGGACCTCAAGACCTTCCACGCCGCCAAGTCCGGCGCCGTGCCGCTCTTCACCCTGTCCCGCCGGGTGGGCTGCCGCCCGCTGCCCGCCGTGCGCCTGGTGGACATCGGCCACATGAAGGACCCGGACGAGCCCTTCGCCCCGGAGACCGCCGAATTGCTCAAGTCCGTGCTGGACGCCGGGGACCAGGCCATCGTCATGCTCAACCGCCGGGGCTACGCGCCCGCCATGTACTGCATGGCCTGCGAGGAGGTGGCCAAGTGCCCGGACTGCCAGGTGGGCCTGACCTACCACAAGGGCCGCGAGCGCCTGGTGTGCCATTACTGCGGCCTGAGCCAGCCCTATCCCATGACCTGCGGCAAGTGCGGCTCCACCACCTTCGTGCCCATGGGCGAGGGCACGGAGCGGCTGGAGGAGTATTTCCCGCGCGCGCTGGGCCACGAGGTGGGCGTGCTGCGCATGGACCGCGACAGCGCCCGCAGGCAGGAGCGCCTGGAGGACATCCTGCGCCGCTTCTCCGCCCAGGAGGCGCAAGTGCTGGTGGGCACCCAGATGCTCTCCAAGGGCCACCATTTTCCCGGCGTCACGCTGGTCATCGTGGCCAACGCCGACATGGGCCTGAACCTGCCGGACTACCGCGCCGCCGAGCGCACCTTCCAGCTGCTGGTGCAGGTGTCGGGCCGCGCGGGCCGGGGCGAGAAGCCCGGCGAGGTGGTCATCCAGACGCGCAACCCCGGCCATCCCTTCTGGGACTTCGTGCTGCGCGCGGACTACGCCTCCTTCGCCGAGCGCGAGCTGGCCCAGCGGCAGCGCTTCGGCTACCCGCCGTTCCGCAAGCTGGCTCTGCTGCGAGCTACCTTCCCGGTGGACTTCGCGGACTTTTCCCAGGCCCTGACCCTGCTGGCCAAGGCCCTGCGCGAGGCGGCCCGGCCGCTGGGCGTGGACGTGCTGGGCCCGGCCCCGGCCCCGCTGGCCATGCTGGCCGGGCGTCGGCGCTTCCACTGCCTGCTCAAGTGCGACTCCTGGCAGCCCATCCGCGCGCTTTTCGCCGTCATGGCCCGCGACCACGCCGCACCCGAGGCCCTGCGCCTGGAACTGGACCTGGACCCGGTGAACATGCTCTGAGCAGGCGTTTTCCTCACGCAATGGTGCCGCTTTGAACTCGACAAGCAGGCCCGCACGGTTGTATCCCTAGTCCCCATGAACCGCTTCCGTCTTTTCGCCCTGGCCCTGTTGCTGCTCGCCGCCTTCGCCACCCCGGCGAGTGCCGAGCAGAAGATCGGCTACGTGAACCCGCAGCGCGTAGTGAACGAGACGCGCCTGGGCCAGTCCGCCCGCGCCGACCTCGCCCGCTACGTGCAGGACAAGGAGCGCGTGGCCCGCGACAGCGCCGCCCAGGTGGCGCAGGCCCGGCGCGATGCCGAGGCCCCCGGCCTCACCGCTGCGGAGAAGGGCAAGCGCGAGGACGCCCTGCGCCGCAAGGCCGCCCAGCACGAGACCCTGCTGGCCGAGAACGCCCGCGACATCAAGGCCGAGGAGGGCAGGCTGCTCCAGTACGTCATGCGCCGGGCCGAGGCCGTGCTGGAAGACATCGGCAAGAAGGGCGGCTATTCGCTCATCCTCATCGACCCCAACGCCGTTGGCTACGTGGACAAGGCCGCGGTGGACATCACCGACCGCGTGGTCCGCGAGCTGGACATCCGAACCAAATGAGACCCATGCGCAGAACCCTGACACTCGCCCTGGTGCTGACGGCCCTGGCCGTTTTCTCCCTTACCCTGTCCCTGCCGGGAGCCCTGGCCCAGTCGGCGGACCGCCTGCGCGTGGCCCCCGGCCCCGTCACCGTGCGCGAGAACCCCTCCAACGGCTCGCCCAAGGTCATGAGCCTGAAGAGTGGCCAGCGCGTGCGCATCGACTACGAGGCCGACGGCTGGGTGGCGGTGTTCCCGCCGGACCAGAAGAACCGCGCCGAGTCCTCGGCCCTGGGCTATGTGCGCCTGTCCGACCTGCGCCTGGCCGGTCCGCTGGACCTGAAGCGCGATCCCTCGGGCAAGGACGAGCCCAAGGCTTCGGAGAAGGCCAAGGAAAAGGAAGCGGACAAAGAGAAGGACAAGGACAAGAAGAAGTCCGACAAGGCCAAGACCGCCGCCGAGCGCCGCAAGGAGGCCAAGGCCGCCAAGGCGGAGGCCGAGCGCGAGCGCAAGGAGGCGGCCAAGGAAGCCAAGGCCGCGAAGAACGTCAAGGAAGGCAAGGCGCTCAAGGTCACCGGAGGCAAGGGCGCGGTCTCGCGCGATGAGATGCCCGCCACCCCGCAGCAGAAGGCCACGGTGCGCACCGCCTCGGTGGTGGTGGAGAAGCCCGTGGACCCGGAGCAGCGCGCCGCCGCCAAGGCCGCCCTGGCGGAAGCCAAGAGCGAGGCCAGGCCCGAGGCCAAGGCGGAAGCCAAGCCCGAAGCAAAGGCGGAAGCCAAGCCCGCGCCCAAGGCCAAGCCCGCATCCCCGCCCCCGCCGCCCGCGCCCAAGGAAGAGGACTTCGGCGTCATCCGCATGCCCGACCGGCCCCTGGCCGTGCGCTCCGCCCGCACCAAGGACTCGGAATTCAAGAAGCTCCTGCAGCCCGGCCAGAAGGTGCGCACGGACTTCCACTCCGACGGCTTCTTCGCCGTATTCGCCCCGGAGGAGCGCGTGCGCGACATCAAGCGCGCCTGGGGCTATGGCCGCGACAAGTATCTGTTCACGGAAAAGGAGCTGGCCGAGCGCGGCTTCCATACGCCCCCCAGTCCGGCAAAGCCCGAGGCCAAGGCTGATGACAAGCCGGAAGCCAAGCCCGAACCCAAGCCCGAACCCAAGCCCGTCGGCCATTCCGCGCCGGTGGAACCCCGCAAGCCCGCGCCGCAGCCGGAGCACAGGAACGCCACCGCGCCAGCGCCGGTCAGCTCGCCGGTGGCCACTGCCGCCGCGCCCGTGGCTGCTCAGCCCGCGCCCGCCCAGCCGATGCCCGTACCCTCAGTTCAGGAGAAGAAGCCTGCCCCGGCCCAGGCCGAGCCCGCCCCCGCCCCGGCGCCCACCTCCGCCTCGGGCGACGAGGTGCTGGGCTACTCCCTGCTGGAGCGCCGCGAGGACCCGCTGCGGCCCCTGGCCCCGGTGATGCTGCGCGTGCGCCTGGAGACCGCGCAGGCCCCGGCCCAGGAGACCCTGCGCCGCGTGGTGCGCGAGATCTGGAAGGGAGAGCGCCGCAAGGCCGACGAGGTGGTCATGGAGGTGTTCCTGCAGGGCATGGACAGCACATCCCTCGCGTACGCCGTGGCCCGCTTCGGCCCGGATGGCAAGATCCGCGAGCTGTACTGGCGCGATTCGCTGGTGCCGCGCAAGCGCTAGCGGTTCCCCTCGCAAACGAAACGGCGGCCGTATTTGCTCCGGCCGCCTTTGTATTTGCTGGCTTCCTCCCCGCTATTTCACGAACAGCGGGATGGGCGGGCGGGGCAGGCCCGCGGGCATGGCGCGCTTGGCGCTGTGTTCCTTCACGGCCTTGGCGTCCAGGAACAGGTTGCTGCAGCAATGGCATTTCCAGTGGCGCTGCTGCTTTTCCAGGCGCATGAGCAGGCCGTCGCGGTCGTAGCAGAGCTGGCAGTAGGGCCCCTTGTGCCGCAGTTCGTCGGTGAGCCAGTATTTCTGGCCGTCGAACTCCATGCATTCGGCCATGTCCAGCACCTGGGCCACCTCGATGATCTGGCGGCGCAGGGCTTCGTTCTCCTCGGCAATCGAGAGGTATTCGTCCTGGAGCGCCTTGAGGAGCTCGCGCGCCTCCTCGGACTTGTTCTCCAGAATCAGCTGGTGCACCCTGCCGAAGCCGGTGGCGTGGAGCAGTTTCTTTGACATGCGCGTCTCCGTGTTGCGTTGGGCGTGACGCTACTCTTATCGGACCCCACGGCGCCTCACTTTAGGGCCTCGCGCTGCGGTCGTGGGCGCTGGTCGCCATGAAAAAGGGGCGATGGCCCGCATCCGGACCATCGCCCCCGGCGAATTTTCCGCGTCCCGGCGCTACTTCACGTTGCTGGCGAAGCGCTCGGGCAGGGTGGCCAGCTTCCCGGCATCCTTGTACTTCTTCAGCTGCGCCTCGTTCTTGGCGATGCGCGAGCCGAGCGGCGGGTGGGTGGAGAACCAGGAGCCCTGCTTGTTGGGGGTGCTGGCCTCGATCTGCCGGAGCGCCTGGAGCACCTCGGTGAGCCCGGCGGGGTTGTAGCCGGTGCGGTAGGCGGTATCCAGGGCCGTGGCGTCGGCCTCGTACTCCATGTTCTGGTCCAGGCCCTTGTCGAACAGCACGTTCTGCAGGTCGCCGATCATGCTTTCGAACTGCGCGCCCTTGTCGCCCTTCATGCTGGCCGCAGTGATCTGCCCCACGCCGGAGAAGAACTGCGCGCGCTGGATGCTCTTGAGCGCATGGCGGTGGGCCACATGGCCGATCTCGTGGGCCAGGATGCCCGCCAGCTGCGCCTCGCTGCGCATGATCTTGACCAGCCCGGAGGTGACGAAGATGATGCCGCCGGGACAGGCGAAGGCGTTCTGGATGGGGCTGTCCACCACCACGAAGCGGTAGGGGATGTTGGGCCGGGGCGAGTTCATGGCCACGGAGGTGCCCACCAGGTTCACGTAGCTTTGCAGCACCTGGGTCTGCACGGGCATGCCGTAGCGGCGCAGGCCCTCCACGGCCAGGCGCTCGCCGATGGCGCGCTCGCTCTTGTAGTCCATTTCCTGGGAGCTTTGCAGCACGCTCTTGGCCCCGGAAAGGATCTTGTTCTCCTTGGAGTTGGGGTCCATGAGGGCGTCGAAGAGCCCGGCGGCGCCCGCCAGGGCCGGGGTCAGCAGCAGCAGGGCAAGCGCGGCGGAGAGGATTTTTCTGGCGTTCATGCTTCTGCCTCCTACTTCGCGTACTCGCCGATGCGCCCGGCCTTGAGGAAGTTCTCCACGTCCTTCTTCTCCACCTTGGTGGCCAGCACCTTGTCCAGCGCGGCCTTGTACTCGGACAGCGGGCGCGGGGCGCGTCCGGCGGCGCGGGCGGCGTCCTGCTCGCTGGCGTTCAGCCCGCGCATGCTGCGGGCGCTGTCGGCCTCGCTGACCATGATGTTCGAGCCCCCGGCGTTGCCGAAGAGGTTGTCGCCGCCCTGCTGGCTGGCCGCGGGCGCGGTCTCGGAGACCTTGCCCCGGTAGATCCAGCCGGACTTTCCGCCGGTGCTGACCTTGTACCAGCTCTCGTCCTGGCCCTGCACGGAAAGCGCGGTGCCCACGGGCAGCTCGGCCACGGTGTCGGAGCTGGCGGTCTTGTCGCTCTTGAGCTTCGCGCCCTCTCCGGACACGAAGAGCTGGGACTGCGCCAGGGCGGCGCTGCCCAAAAGCAGCGTGCAGGCCAGCGCGGCCAGAATGCCCCGTGTGGATATCCTTTTCATGGCTTCCCCCTTGGTCCTGGGTTTGCGTTCAGCTTTGTGGATTCTGCGCTGTTCCGGGCTGGAAGGCAAGCCCCAGGCTACGTGTCAGACCAGCCCGACTTCGCCGGCCACGCCCGCCACGGCGGCGATGGCGATGGTGAAGAACTCGCCCGGCTCCAGCCCCAGCTTCTGGCATTCACCTATGGTCTCGCGGCACACGCTGGCCGCGAAGGCCTTGTCCTTCATCTTCTTCTTGAGGCTCTTGGCGTCCATGCCCTCCATGCGTTGCGGGCGCACCAGGGCGTTGGTGTGGATCAGCCCGGTGACGGTCTCGCCGCAGCGCAGGGCGAAGTGGAAGTCCGTGCTGGGCGGATTGCCGTTGCGCTCGCCGTTGTGGGCGCGGATGGCCTCCACGGCCTCGTCCGGGAGCTTGCCGGCCAGCAGCTCGGCGCTGACCACGCCGTGGCGCTCCGGGGCCTCCTTGGTGCTGGCGTAGTCCAGGTCGTGCAGCAGCCCGGCTAGGCCCCAAAGTTCCTCGTCTTTGCCCAGCCGTCTGGCCAGGGCGCGCAGCACGGCCTCGCTCTCGATGCTGTGGGCGATCATGGCCGGTTCGCTGAGGTGCTGTCCCAGCAGGGCCAGGGCGTCGTCGCGGGTCATCATGCCTGTTGCTCCTTGTGCTTGAGGTCGGAAAATTCGCGGCGGGCCAGTTCGGCGGCCTCGTCCAGCCAGGCCCGGCGCTGCTCCGGCGTGCTCACGCAGACCACCCCGAACATGCGGCGGACGACCTTCCGCACCCCGCAGAAGCTCAGGATGCAGTCGCGCCACAGCCGCTCAAGCGGGTCGCCGAACACGTCGCGCTCGCGCTGTTCGGGCGTGTTGGAGGTGTTCAGCACCAGCGCGGTCATGGGCCTGAGCAGGCCCACGGGCACGCCCTCGCCGCCGTCGCCGGGCAGGAACTCGTAAGCCACGCCGGGCCGCAGCACGCGGTCCACCCAGCCCTTGAGCACCGCCGGGGGCATGCCCCACCAGTTGGGGTGCACCAGCACCAGCCCGTCGGCCTCGGCCATCTCCCGGCAGTGCTGCGCCACCAGCGGCGGCAGCTGGGCTCCGCGCGTGTACTCCCCGGCGGGCAGCACGGGGTCGAAGCCCTCGGCGCAGAGGTCGTGGAAGCGCACCTGCGCGCCCATGTCCTCCAGGGCCTGGCGCACGGCGTGGGCCAGGGCGTGGTTGAGGCTTGTCGGGTCCGGGTGGCCCAGGATGAGCGAGATGCGCATGGGGGGCGGCTCCTAGGATGTGCGTTGCGGGTCGTGCAGCCAGCAGTGGGCCACGCGTTGGTTCCCGGCGGAAAATGCTGGCGGAAATTCCTTGCGGCACACGTCCATCACCTGCGGGCAGCGCGGGTGGAAGGGGCAGCCCGGCGGGGGATTGAGCGGACTGGGCAGCTCGCCGGAGAGCTCCTCGCGGTTCTGCCTGGCCCCGGGCTCCGGCACGGGCACGGCGGAGAGCAGCGCGCGCGTGTACGGGTGGGCCGGGGCGGCGATGAGCTCCAGCGCCGGGCCGGTCTCCACGATGCGGCCCAGGTACATCACGGCGATGCGGTCGCACACCTGGCCCACCACGGCCAGGTCGTGGGAGATGAACAGGTAGGTCAGCCCCAGGCGCTCGCGCAGGTCCTGGAGCAGCAGCAGCACCTGGGCCTGGATGGACACGTCCAGCGCGCTCACCGGCTCGTCGCAGACCACCAGCGCCGGTTCCAGAGCCAGGGCGCGGGCCACGGCCACGCGCTGGCGCTGCCCGCCGGAGAGCTGGTGCGGATAGCGCCGGGCCAGGTCCGCGTCCAGGCCCACGGTGCGCAGCAGGGCCAGCGCCTTTTCCTCGCGCTCCCCCCGCGTGCCGACCTTGTGGATGGCCAGCGGCTCGCCAACGATGGCCCCCACGCGCATGCGCGGGTTGAGCGAGGAGTAGGGGTCCTGGAAAATCATCTGGATCTGGCGGCGCAGCTCGCGCTCCGGCCAGTCGGACAGCGCCCGGCCGTCGAAGCGCACCGCGCCCCGGCTCAGCGGCTCCAGGCCCAGGATGCAGCGCGCCAGGGTGGACTTGCCGCAGCCGCTCTCGCCCACCAGGCCCAGGCTCTCGCCGCGCTCCACCGTCAGGCTCACGCCGTCCACGGCGCGCACCAGCCCGCGCGAAAGGCCCAGCACGCCGCCGCGCACCCGGTAGTGGCGGGCCACGTCGATGAGTTCCAGCAGCGCGCTCACGGTCTGGCCCCTTTGCAGCTCGGCCCCTCGGCGATGTCCATGCCGTCGTACAGCCAGCAGCGGGCCGTGTGGCCCGGAGCGACCCGATACAGCGGCGGGCAGGCCTCGCAGCGGTCGAAGGCGTCCTTGCAGCGCGGGCGGAAGCGGCAGCCGTGCGGCAGGTGGAAAATGCCCGGCACCATCCCCGGGATGGGCGAAAGCGTGCGCCGCACGCCCAGGCGCGGCACGCTGGCCAGGAGCCCCCGGGTGTAGGGGTGGCGCGGGGCCGCGAACAGCTCCGCGGCCGGGGCCTGCTCCACCACCTGGCCCGCGTACATCACGGCCACGGTGTGGGCCATCTCGGCCACCACGCCCAGGTCGTGGGTTATCAGAAGTATTCCGGAGCCCTTCTCGCGCTGCAGCCTCCGCATCAAGTCGAGAATCTGGGCCTGGATGGTGACGTCCAGCGCGGTGGTGGGCTCGTCGGCGAAGAGCACGTCGGGGTCGCAGGAAAGGGCCAGGGCGATCATGACCCGCTGGCGCATGCCGCCGGAAAGCTCGTGGGGATACGCCCGGCTGCGCTCCTCCGGGTTGGGGATGCCCACCAGCCGCAGCATCTCCACGGCGCGCGCATGGGCCGCCTTGCCGTCCGCCCCGGTGTGCAGGCGCACCGCCTCGGCGATCTGCTCGCCGCAGCGCAGCACGGGATTGAGCGAGGTCATGGGCTCCTGGAAGATCATGGCGATGTGGCGCCCGCGCACGCTGCGCAGCTCCTCCTCGTCCATGGCCGCCAGGTCGCGGCCCCGGTACAGGGCCTGGCCCGCAACCACGCGCCCCGGCGGATCGGGGATGAGCCCCAGCACCGAGAGCGCCAGAACGGTCTTGCCGCAGCCGGATTCGCCCACCACGGCCAAGGTTTCGCCTTGCCGAACGGTCAGGCTCACTGTATCCACAGCCCTGGCGACGGAAGCCTCCTCGTCCACCGACCCGAAAAAGGGCCGGTGCTGCCGGGCGAAGGCCGTGGTGAGGCCGCGTATTTCGAGGACCGGATCGCCGCTCATGTTCCTGCCTTGGGCAAACATTCAGACATCACAGCGAAGGATAGCGGAAACCATGACGAATCACAACGAGGCGGACGCCTCGAAGCGGGTGGCCCCCCATGTGGCGATAGTCGGCGGCGGGCTGGCCGGGTGCGAATGCGCCGTGGCCCTGGCCAATTCCGGCGTGGCCGTGACCCTGTACGAGATGCGCCCGGAAAAGCGCTCCCCCGCGCACGAGACCGGCCTGCTGGGCGAGCTGGTGTGCTCCAACTCCCTGCGCTCCGACGAGCTGACCATGGCCATCGGCGTGCTCAAGGAGGAAATGCGCGAGCTGGGCAGCCTGGTGATGCGGGCGGCGGAGGCCACGCGCATCCCCGCGGGCAAGGCCCTGGCCGTGGACCGCACGCGCTTCGCCGAGTTCCTGACCCGCGCCGTGGAGGAACACCCCGGCATCACGCTGGTGCGCGAGGAAATCGCCAGCCTGGACGACCCGCGCCTGGCCGGGCCCGACGCCCAGTTCGACGCCGTGGTGGTGGCCGCAGGCCCCCTGGCCTCCGACGCGCTGGCCAAGAGCCTCCTGGAGATCACCAGCGGCGAGGGGGTGCAGAACCTCTATTTCTACGACGCCATCGCGCCCATCATCAGCCGCGAGAGCGTGGACATGGACGTGGCCTTCTGGGGCAGCCGCTACCGCCCGGAGGAGGACGACTACCTGAACTGCCCCATGACCGAGGCGCAGTACGACGCCTTCCTGGCCGCGCTGCTGGCCGCCGAGAAGGTGGCCCCGCGCGAGTTCGAGGACCACATCCACTTCGAGGGCTGCCTGCCCGTGGAGGAAATGGCCGAGCGCGGGCGGCTCACGCTCTGCTTCGGCCCGCTCAAGCCCGTGGGCCTGCCCAATCCGCGCACCGGCGAGGAAGCCTTCGCCGTGGTGCAGCTGCGCGCGGAAAACGCGGACAAGACCGCCTTCAACCTCGTGGGCTTCCAGACTAAGCTGAAATACCCGGAGCAGCAGCGCGTGTTCCGCATGATTCCCGGCCTGGAAAAGGCCGAGTTCCTGCGCCTGGGCAGCATCCACCGCAACACGTATGTGGACGCGCCCAGCGTGCTCACGCCCGAGCTGGAGCTGAAGAACCGGCCCGGCGTGTACCTGGCCGGGCAGATCACCGGTGTGGAAGGCTACCTGGAGAGCTCGGCCTGCGGGCTGTGGGTGGGGCTGATGCTCTCGGCCAAGCTCAAGGGCGGCACGCTCGCCCCGCCGCCGAACACCACGGCGCTGGGCGGCCTCCTGGGCCACCTGCAAACCCCGCCGGTGAAGCGCTTCCAGCCCTCCAACGTGCACTTCGGCCTGATGCCGGAGCTGGGGCGCCGCGCGGGCAAGAAACTGCGCAAGGAACTCTACGGAACGCGCGCCCGCGATGCATTCCGCGCCTGGCTGGCCGAGAAAATCCCGGCGTGAGAAAAAAATCTTAAAATTTTACATGACTGCTTATCCTTTTGAAAAATATACGTATTTTTGCGAAATGCAGCCCGATTTCGCGTTTTGAGGGAGGAAGCTCACGGAATCCGGGGCTTTACAACTCTTTGCCCTCGGCGTAGGCGGAAATATCTGGTCAAGTAAGCCGGAGGCTATTTGCTCAAGCGTGCTGGGCGACAATTTTCTTAACGCGAGTTGCAGGAGTATTCGATCATGTCCAAGTCCATCTATGTCGGCAATATTTCCTTCTCCTCCACCGAGGACGACATCCGCAACGCTTTCGCCCAGTACGGCGAGGTGTTCAACGTGAAGTTCATCATGGACCGCGAGACCGGCCGCTTCCGCGGCTTCGGCTTTGTGGAGATGGACGACTCCGCCGCCCTGGAGGCCATCCAGGCCCTGAACGGCAAGGACATCGGCGGCCGCGCCCTGAAAGTGAACGAGGCCCAGGCCCGCGAGCCCCGTCCTCCCCGCCGCTACTAAGATTTTTTGAAACCAACGGACGGCCCCGCCCTGTGCAAGCAGGTCGGGGCCGTCCTTTTTATTAATTATTTGCGATTTCTTGAAAAGAATTGCGAAAACTGCGTAGGTATCGCTTTACATACGGGCGGCAACCGTTTAGGGCTTCAACATCTGGGAGCGAGCCCGGAGGCTTTTTGCTCAAGCGTAGTGGGTGACAATGTTTAGCTGTAATTTTTAGGAGTAGAATCGCATGTCCAAGTCTCTTTATGTCGGCAATATTTCTTTCAGCTCCTCCGAGGACGACATCCGCAACCTGTTCTCCCAGTTCGGCGAAGTGATGAGCGTGAAGTTCATCATGGACCGTGAGACCGGCCGTTTCCGCGGCTTCGGCTTTGTTGAGATGGACGACAATGCCGCCCGCGAGGCCGTGCAGGCCCTCGACGGCAAGGAAGTGGGCGGTCGCGCCCTGAAGGTCAACGAGGCCCAGGCCCGTGAGACCCGTCCCCCCCGCCGCTACTAAGCCATACTAAACCACACATAAAACGGCCCCGTTCTGCGCTGCAGGACGGGGCCGTTTTTTATTTGTGAAAAAATGTTTGTCCTGTGTCTAGAATTAAAAGTGTGAGTATGCCTTTAAGATGTTTTGACCAAGAATTTTCGCAGTTGAAGTGTAGAGGAATTGCTTCGGTTGTGTTGTGAGAAATTCACTCATTAACCATTGCTCTTTATCAGAAAAAAGTTTGTCGAACATGTATGGGTGATAACGTGTTATTGAGCCAAGATAAAACATCGTATTGTAAATGATTGTTTCAGGCGAATATCTGTGCTGTGCATGTGAGGATAAGTATAAAGTGTAACCGTTTGCGCCAATGTAATACCAAATGCCAGCTTGTTTGATCTGTGTTGATAGGTTGTGGTAGTCATTTCTGCCTGGCCTGTATGTGGCCATCGGTATCTGCGTTGTGTTTTTGTACTCACCGTTTGTGCATGATATGTTGTATCCTTGTGCTGCAAGGGCAGAGAATGTATTTTTATCGCATTTTACAATAGATTCAAAGCTGAGCTGCTTGCCGTTTTTTTTGAGTGTCGCGTTGTCTAGTCTGTGAAAAATCTCGTCTTCATTGTATATTTCGCTGTAGGCGCGATGTATTCCAACGCAGTGCCGTAGTAAGTCCTTAACTTTAATCTTTAACGTTGTCAGTGGTGATTGCTGATCTAGTATGCCCATCAGTTCTGCGGCAACATTCTTTACATTATTTTTCTTGGGAAATATCTCTATCTCTGCATGTGAAAAACTTCCTTGGTTGTGTTCTTTTAGGCCATGGTAATAGAGTGGTCTTTGCCCATAATTGTGTTCAATGTTGATAAGTATTTTGGCAAAGTTTAGGAAAGAATAGTAGAATAGCAGTGGCTTTGATTTGATTGGACCATTTTCGGCGGTATCGTAGAAGTACTTGGCTTGTTCGAGCAGTGCAGTCAGGAAAACTGTATTTTTGGAATTCTTTTTGATTACGTAGTCCCAGAAAGCCCAGATATCAGATACGATAATTTTCTTGTTCTTCCCAAGGTAAATGGATGATTTGTTTCGGGTGAATATCGGGAACCCGTATTTGCTTTCAACTTCAGTCACGGTTTATCTCCTGCGGGCCTTTTGAAAGTTCATAAAGGCCCTCACTACCACAAAATATTCTCCACCGGCCTTCTCTCCGGCACGTACACCTTCTCCCGCTTGCCCTCGTTCCATTCCTTGCTGACGTACAGGCCGCAGAAGCACGCGCCGTACTCCTGCACGTCCGCCTCGCGGTAGGTGCAGGGGCACACGATGTCGCGGTCCAGCTCGAACTCGCCGTTGGCCAGGCGGCAGGGGCAGGCCATGTAGCCCAGCCGCCCCTTGTTCACCAGCAGGCTTTCCATCAGCTGCATGGTGAAGCCGTGGTCCGCGTTGAAGTAGTAGCCCTTGGGCTCCTGCACCTTCTTCAGGTTCTCGTACAGCTGTTCGGCGTTCATGACTTCAGCGCCTCGTCGATCTTTTCCTTGTTGAAGCCCACGACCACCTTGCCGTTGATGACGATGGTGGGGAAGCTGACCGAGCCGTTGTGCTTGCGCACTTCCTCGATCATATCCTTGCGTTCCTGGCCGGTCAGCTGGTCCACGTGCACGCAGTCGTACTTCACGCCGCACTGGTCCAGGTATTCCTTGGCGTTCTTGCAGTGGATGCAGGTGGACAGGGCGAAGACCTTCACGTCGGGCATGGTTGGCTCCTTCAAGCGGCGGATTGGCCGCGATTCATTTCTTTACAGCACAATGCGACACAACCGATTGGCTGTCAAATCCCTCGCTTGCGCCTGACGGGTCAGTCCCTGTCCGAGCGCGTGAGCCGGATCTCCAGCCAGCGCGCCGCCAGAGAGCAGGGCAGGGTGAGCAGCAGGTACAGCGCCAGCACCAGCGTCCAGACCTCGAAGCTGCGGTAGGTGGCGCTCACCAGCTCCTGGGCCTGGAAGGCCAGCTCCGGTATGGAGATCACCGACACGATGGCCGAGTCCTTCACCGTGGACACGAATTGGCCCGTGAGCGGCGGCAGCATGCGCCGGAAGGCCTGCGGCAGGATGACGTTCCGCAGCGCGCCCGCGCGCGTGAAGCCCAGGGCGTGCGCCGCGTCCCACTGGCCGGGCTCGATGCTGGCCACGCCCGCGCGCACGATCTCGGCCATGTACGCGCCCTCGATGAGCCCGAGCGTGACGACGGCGCTGGCGAAGGCCGGAATCTGGCCCACGGGGCCGAGCAGCAGCTCCAGCGCCGGGCGCAGGCCCTCCGGAAGCGCCGCCAGCCTCGCGTCCAGGCCCAGCGCGTTCACCAGCGGCGCGCCCAGGAAGAACGAGAACAGGAAGATGAGCACGAGAGGCGGGGCGTTGCGCACGGAGAGCACGTAGCTGCCGCCCGTGAGCCGCCAGAACAGTCGCCCGGAGCCGCGCATCAGTCCCGCCAGCGTGCCCAGCACGAGCGCCAGCGCCCCGGCCCACAGGCTCAGGCGCAGGGTGGTGAAAAGGCCCGCGAGGATGCGCCCGGTGCGCCAGGCCCCGGTGTCCGGGTCGCGGAAGGCCAGGAACTGCGGAATGACGCTCCAGTCCCAGTCATAGGCCAGCGCCTGGCCCGCGCTGCGCGCCAGCCAGAACAGCGCCAGCGTGACGGCCAGCAGCAGGGCGGCCTCACGCAGCGGGCGCAGGGGGCGGGTACGGTCGAAGCGGGCAGGTGACACGCCGGGGCGCTACTCCACCATGTTCTTCCAGGTGTTGGTGCGGAACCAGTAGTGGTGCCGCTCCTCCAGCCAGCCCTCGTCGCCCGCGAGCTGGATCCAGGAATTGAGGAAGCTCAGGAAGTCCGGGTCGCCCTTGCGGATGGCGAAGGCGATGGGCTCCTTGGTGAAGGCCTTGGCCATGGGCAGGTACAGCTTGTCCGGGTACTTGAGGGCCTGGAAGGCCGGGAAGGGCTCGCTGGCCACCACGGCGGTGGCGCGCCCGTTCAGCACCTCCTGGATGGTCTGGGCCTCGTTGTCGAAGAGCTTCTGCTTGGCCTTGGGCAGGAACTTCCTGGCGGCCTCCACGGCGGTGGTGCCCTGGCGCAGGGCCAGGGTCACGTCCGGGCTGTTGAAGTCGGCCAGGGTCTTGTACTTGCCCGCGTACTTCTTGGCCGCCACGAGGGACATGCCCGAGTACTCGTAGGGATTGCTGAAGTTGACCTTGAGGGCGCGCGCGGGCTGGATGCTCATGCCGCCGATGATGATGTCGAACTTGCCGGAGAGCAGCGCCGGGATGATGCCCGACCACTGCGTGGGCTCGAAGGCCACCTTCACGCCCATGTCCGCGGCCAGCCTGCGGGCCACGTCCATCTCGAAGCCGATGAACTCCCCGCGCTTGTCCTGCATGGCCCAGGGCACGAAGGTGGAGAAGCCCACGCGCAGCACGCCGCGCTGCTGCACCTGCTCCAGGGTGCTTTCCTTGGCCAGCTCCGCGCGGGCGGAGGCCCGGGCCGCGGTGGCGGTGAACATCAGCAGCAGAACCAGCAGAAGGACGACTTTGCGCATGGGGGCAACCTCCGGAAATGGGTTGGGCCTAGGCCGGGTAGGCCAGGCGTCGTTCCAGGGCATGGGCGGCGGCGGAGAGCGCCGTGGTCACCAGCAGGTACAACGCCGCCACTGTAAACCACATTTCGAAACTGAGAAAGGTCTCGGCCACGATCGTCTGGCCGCGCAGGGTCAGTTCGGCGATGGCGATGGCGCTGGCCAGCGAGGAGTCCTTGACGATGGTGACCGCCTGGCTGGCCAGCGGGGGCAGCATGCGGCGCAGGGCCTGGGGCAGGATGACGTGGCGGTAGGCGCCTGCCGTGCCCATGCCCAGGCTGCGGGCGGCGTCCCACTGGCCGGGGTCGATGGACAGCACGCCCGCGCGGATGATCTCGCACACGTAGGCGCCCTCGAACAGGGAGAGCCCGAGCACGGCGGTGGCCAGGGCGTCCAGGCCCAGCACCGGGGCCACGGCGAAGTACAGGAACAGCAGCTGGATGAGCAGCGGCGTGTTGCGGATGAGCTCCAGGTAGGCCCGGCCCAGGGCGCGCCCGGCCAGCGAGCCGGACAGTCGCAGCAGCGCGGCGGCCAGCCCCGCGAGCAGCGCGCCCAGGAAGCTCAGGGCCGTGAGCTGAAGCGTGACGCCCAGGCCCAGCAGCAGCGGGCCGGGCACAAAGCCGGATTCGTCGAACAGGAAGAGGGCGCGCGGCACTTGGTACCACTGCCAGTTGTAGCCAAGGCCCTCGGCCCCGCGCAGAACGAGCCAGCCCAGGCAGGCCGCCAGCGCGAGGAAGAGCAGGATGTCCAGGCAGTCGCGCGACCGTATCAGCGGCAGGGGCAGCTGGCCTCCGGTCCCGGCTTCTTCGACTGGCGGGACGGGCGGGGCGGGCTGCTCCGGATCAGGCATGGCGTTCCTGCGGCGGGGTGCAGGCGTCCACCAGCGCGCGCACGTCCCTGGCGATGTCCTCGGGCGTGCCCGTGGCTTCCACCACGCGCATGCGCTGCGGGAAGCGCGCCGCCCAGGCCAGGTAGCCCTGGCGCACGCGGGTGTGGAAGGCCAGGCTCTCGGCCTCGAAGCGGCCCTCGGCCACGCTCTTGCCCTCGCGCGTGTTGCGGTCCACCGCGCGCCGCAGGCCCACCTCGGGCGGCAGGTCCAGCAGCACGGTGAGGTCGGGCCACAGTCCGCCCACGGCCAGGGTGTTCAGCCGGTGCAGCTCCTCGGGGTCCATGCCGCGCCCGAAGGCCTGGTAGGCCACGGTGGAGTCGGCGAAGCGGTCGGAGAGCACCACCATGCCGGCCTCCAGGGCCGGGCGCACCACCTGGGCCACGTGCTGGGCGCGGTCGGCCAGGTACAGGAACAGCTCGGCCTGGGGGGTGATGTCGCGATTCTCAAGCGAGAGCAGCACGCGCCGAAGCTCCGCGCCGATGCGGCTGCCGCCCGGCTCCAGGGTGACGAGCACGCGGCGGCCCCGGGCCTCCAGGTGGGACTTGAGCAGGGCGATCTGTGTGGACTTGCCCGTGCCCTCGATTCCTTCAAAGGTGATGAACATGTGGCGTGCCTGAAGCGGGTCGCGTGCGCCTAGCCCAGGGGCAAGAGCAGCGCGCGCCCGTCCTGTTTCTTGTCGTCGGGTTTTTTCTCGCCAGGGTGGGCCGGTGCGGCCTCGGGGGTTTTCGCGGCGCGGTACAGGTAGCGGTCCAGGAAGCGCTGGAAGCTCGTCCAGCTCTGCTCCCCGCCCTCGATCTCGGCGTAGGCCCCGGCCATGGTGTTCAGCTTGGCGTCGATGTTGTCGGCGAAGTGCAGGATGAAGGCCTCCGGCGTCTTGGGCCGCTTGGCCGCGCCGAACTCGTACTCGCCGTGGTGGCTCAGGATCATGTGCTTCAGGTGCAGCACCAGCTCCGGCTCCAGGTCCTTGGCCTTGTGCAGGAACGGCTCGATGCGCTCCAGCCCGAGCTGCACATGGCCCAGCAGGCGACCCTCGTCGGTGTAGTCGCAGGTCAGGCCGCTGTGCAGCTCCCAGGCCTTGCCCAGGTCGTGCAGGATGGCGGCGCAGAGCAGGATCTGGCGGTCGAGCCGGGGGTACAGCCCGGCCAGGGCCAGGCAGGTGCGGGCCACGGCCAGGGTGTGCTCCAAAAGGCCCCCGGCGTAGGCGTGGTGCACAGCCTTGGCCCCGGTGGCGGGCAGAAGCTGCGCGCGGATCCCCTCGTCGCCCAGGATCTTCTTCATCAGCCCGCGCCAGGGCTTGTGCGTCAGCTCGCGGCGGCACAGCTCCTCGATCTCGGCCAGGAGCGCCTCCGGGTCCACGGGGCTGGGCGGCAGGAAGTCCGCCATGTCCACCTGTTCCGGCGGCAGGATCTCAAGCTGGTCCAGGGTCAGCTGGCACTTGTCGCGGTAGGTGGCGGCCAGGCCGCGCACGCGCGCGAACTGCCCGGCGGCCAGGCCCGGATGCTGCTGGGAGAGCGGGCTCCAGACCTTGGCGTCCATCTGTCCGGAGCTGTCCTGGAGCACCAGGCTCCAGTACGGGCCGTTGCGCGACTGGCCCGTGCGGGCGTCCGCCACGAGGAAGACGTCCTGTATGGTTTGCCCGGGAGCAATGTCCCGGATGAACATGGCTTTCGCACACACGGCCTTGCCAACTCCCGTAGGTTGGGGTACTTGCGCCTGAGCCGCCGCGCGGGTCGCGAAGCGGCTTGAAGTCGCACCACATGCATTTGCCCGCTGCCCGGCGGATTGTCAAACCGGACAAGACCGAAACCAGGGCCGCATACGAAGGAATTCGGCACCATGCGCATTCTGCTGACCAACGACGACGGCATCCAGGCCGTGGGCCTGCGCGCCCTGTACAAGGCCCTTGTGGCCGCGGGCAACGAGGTCCACGTGGTGGCCCCGGTCACCGAGCAGTCCGCCGTGGGCCACGCCATCACCATCGCCTCGCCCCTGCGCGTGCGCGAGTTCCGCGAGGAGGGCTTCTTCGGCCTGGGCGTCACCGGCACCCCGGCGGACTGCGTGAAGATCGCCGTGACCACGCTGCTGCCCCAGCGGCCCGACATGGTCGTCTCCGGCATCAACGCCGGGCCCAACGTGGGCGTGGACATCATGTACTCGGGCACGGTCTCCGCCGCCACCGAGGGCGCGCTCATGGGCTTTCCCGCGCTGGCCGCCTCCATGGACGACCACAACCCCACGGACCTCTCCGGCCAGGCCGGATACGCCGCGGACCTCCTTGCCCGGCTGCCGCTTTCCCGCCTGCCGGAGCGCTGCGTGCTGAACCTGAATTTCCCCAACCGGCCCATCGAGAAGGCCCTGCCGCTGGCGTTGTGCCCGCACACCCGCGTGCCCTGGACCGACTGGTACGAGGAGCGCCTGGATCCGCGCGGCCGCAAGTACTACTGGATGTGCGGCGAGCTCAGGCACGAGAAGGTCAGCCCCGGGCGCGACAGACTGCTGCTTTCCGCCGGGCACGTGACCATGACCCCGCTCAAGTTCGACTTCACCGATCATGACACGCTGGCCGCCCTGGAGCCGCTGCTCTGACGAGCGCGTGTTGACAGGATGACCGGGACCGTGACAGAACCGAAACTACCGAAAACCCCTTAGAACACATCCGCACCATACTACGGAGGACCACATGCCGCTCGTATCGCCCAAAGAGATGTTCGAGAAAGCCTACGCCGGGGGCTATGCCATCGGCGCCTTCAACGTGAACAACATGGAGATCATCCAGGGCATCATGGAGGCCGGCAAGGAGGAGCGCGCGCCGCTCATCCTCCAGGTCTCCGCCGGGGCGCGCAAGTACGCCGGGCAGAACTACATCATGAAGCTCATGGAGGCCGCGCTGCAGGACACCGACCTGCCCGTGGTGCTGCACCTGGACCACGGCCCGAACTTCGAGCTGTGCAAGGACGTCATCGACGGCGGCTTCACCTCGGTGATGTACGACGGCTCGCACCTGTCCTACGAGGAGAACATCGCCGAGACCAAGAAGGTGGTGGAATACGCCCACGCCCGCGGCGTGTGGGTGGAGGCCGAGCTGGGCCGCCTGGCCGGCGTGGAGGAGGACGTGCAGAGCGACGACCACGTCTACACCGACCCCGAGCAGGCCAAGGACTTCGTGACCCGCACCGGCTGCGACTCCCTGGCCATCGCCATCGGCACCAGCCACGGCGCCTACAAGTTCAAGGGCGAGGCCAAGCTGGACTTCGGCCGCCTGGAGAAGGTCGGCCAGCTGCTGCCCGGCGTGCCCATCGTGCTGCACGGCGCCTCCAGCGTGCCCCAGGAGTTCGTGGAGATGGTCAACAAGTTCGGCGGCCACGTGCCCGGCGCGCGCGGCGTGCCGGAGGACCTGCTGCGCAAGGCCGCCAGCATGGCCGTGTGCAAGATCAACATCGACTCCGACATCCGCCTGGCCATGACCGCGCACATCCGCAAGCACCTGGCCGAGAACCCCGGCGACTTCGACCCCCGGGCCTACCTGGTCCCGGCCCGCAAGGCCGTGAAGGACATGGTGCAGCGCAAGATCAAGAACGTTCTGGGCTGCTCCGGCAAGGCCTAGGCAAACCGACCCCGATTTCAAGCACCGCAAGGAGAGAGTACGATATGGCGACGAAGATCGGCATCAATGGCTTCGGCCGCATCGGGCGCTGCCTCACGCGCCTTCTGGCCGACGAAAAAGACCTTCAGCTGGTGGCCATCAACGCCCGCGCCACCAACCGCGACCTGGCGCACCTGCTCAAGTACGATTCCGTGCACGGCAGGTTCCTCCGCGTGGAGGGCAACGAACAGGGCATCCTCATCGACGGCCAGCAGGTGAACGTGACCCGCTTCGCCACCGGCGAGTGGAGCTGGAAGGACATGGGCTGCGACCTGGTCATCGAGACCACGGGCAAGCTCAACGACCGCGCCGGATGCTCCACGCACATGGCCTGCGGGGCGAGCCGCGTGGTGCTCTCCGCCCCCGGCAAGGAAATGGACGCCACCGTGGTGGTGGGCGTGAACGACGCCGACCTGAAGCCGGAGCACAAGATCATCTCCAGCGCCTCCTGCACAACCAACTGCCTGGCCCCTGCGGCCAAGGCGCTCAATTCGGCCCTGGGCATCAAGCACGGCCTGATGACCACCATCCACAGCTACACCATGGACCAGCGCCTGCACGACGGCTCCCACAAGGACATCCGCCGCGCCCGCGCCGCGGCCCTGAACATGGTTCCCACCACCACCGGCGCGGCCAAGGCCATCTCGCTGGTCTGCCCGGAGCTCAAGGGCAAGCTGGACGGCTTCGCCATCCGCGTGCCCACCCCGGACGTGTCCATCGTGGACCTGACCTGCGAGCTGGAGCGCCCCACCACCAAGGAAGAGGTCAACGCCATCATGAAGGCGGCGGCCAATGAGAGCTTCGGCTACACCGAGGAGCCGCTGGTTTCCTCCGACTTCGTGGGCAGCACCTTCGGCGGCGTGCTCGACGCCGGGCTCACCACCGTCATGAACGGCACCCAGGTGAAGCTCATTGTCTGGTACGACAACGAGGCCGGGTTCACCCACCAACTGGTGCGCCTCATCCGCAAGGTGGCGGCGCTGGGCTAACGCAAGAGCTACGCATTGGTACTGGGGGAGGGCGCAAGTCCTCCCCCTTTTCTTTTCCAGCGTGCGACCGGGTCACGGCGATTACGAAAACCGTGCAAGCTATTACAATTTTCACTAGCGTTTATGGGCGGGATGGGTATACTGGGGGCGAAACCCAGGAGGATCACATGAAACAGATCGCGGAGCGTTGCGAACGGTATTTCCGCACCATGGCCACCGTGGCCAAGGTGGTCAACTCCAGCCTGGAACCCGCAAGCGTACTGGCCGCCGTGGCCGAGCAGACCGCCCTGGCCCTGGACGCCAAGGGCTGCACCCTGCGCCTGCTCGACCGCTCGGGCAAGCGCCTGCTGCCCAGCGCGGCCTGGGGCCTGTCCAAGGAATATTTCCGCAAGGGCTCGGTGGATCTGGAGAAGAGCGAGGTGGACCGCGAAGTGCTCGCGGGCAAGACCATCTACATCCCCAACGCCCAGAACGACCCGCGCTTCCAGTACGGCGAGGCCGCCAAGAAGGAGGGCATCGTCTCCGTGCTGGTGGTGCCGCTCATGGTCGAGGGCCGCGCCATCGGCTCCATGCGCATCTACTCCGGCAGCGAGCACGTGTACGACGACCTGGAGAAGGACTTCCTGCTGGCCGTGGCCGACCTCTCGGCCCTGGCCATCGAGAACGCTCGCCTGCACCAGGCCCTGAAAACCGACTACGAGATGCTGGCCTCCTACGAGCAGCGCATCTTCGAGGACTAGGAGGTCGCCACCATGTTGCGCATCGCCATCAACGGCTTCGGCCGCATCGGCAGGCAAGTGCTCAAGGCCCTGTACGACAACCACGGCGACGTGGCCCAGGTCGTGGCCCTGAACGACCTCTACGACGTGAAGACCAGCGCCCACCTGCTGGAGTTCGACTCCACCTACGGCAAAAGCCCGCACGCCGTGGCCGTCACCGAGACCGGCGGCATCCAGTACGGCAACTGGGACATCGCCTGCTACGCCGAGCGCGACCCGCTGAACCTGCCCTGGAACGAGCTGGGCATCGACATCGTCATCGAGTCCACGGGCCTGTTCACCACCGGCCCCAAGGCCAAGGCCCACCTGGACGCGGGCGCGAAGAAGGTCATCATCTCCGCCCCGGCCAAGGAAGAAGACATCACCGTGGTGCTGGGCGTCAACGAGCACCTCTACGACCCGGCCAAGCACCACATCGTGTCCAACGCCTCCTGCACCACCAACTGCCTGGCCCCGGCGGTGAAGGTCATCCACGACGCGTTCGGGGTGGTCAACGGGCTGATGTGCACCATCCACAGCTACACCAACGACCAGCGCATCCTGGACCTGCCGCACAAGGACCTCCGGCGCGCCCGCGCCGCGGCCCTGAACATCGTGCCCACCAGCACCGGCGCGGCCAAGGCCGTGGCCCTGGTCATCCCGGAGCTCAAGGGCAAGGTGGACGGCTACAGCTTGCGCGTGCCCACGCCCACGGTGTCCATCGTGGACTTCGCCTGCACGCTGGAGAGGCCCGCGGACACAGCCGGGTTGCGCGCCGTGCTCAAGGAGGCCAGCGAGGGCAAGCTCAAGGGCATCCTGGGATTCTCCGAGCGCCCGCTCGTTTCCACGGACTTCCGTGGCGACCCGCGCTCCAGCATCATCGACGCGGAATACACGGTGGTGTCCGGCTCCGGCCTGGCCAAGATCGTGACCTGGTACGACAACGAATGGGGCTATTCCTGCCGCGTGGCGGACCTCATCAAGCTCATGGCCGACAAGGGCCTGTAAGACGGGACAAGACAATGCGCTTTCTCAAGGACATCGACGTCAAAGGCAAGAAGCTCATCATCCGCGTGGACTACAACGTGCCGCTGGACGGCACCCGCGTCACCGACGACACGCGCATCCGCGAAAGCCTGCCCACCCTGCGCCACGCGCTGGAGGCCGGGGCCGCCGTGGTGCTGTGCTGCCACTTCGGCCAGCCCAAGGGCGAGCGCAAGCCCGAACTGTCGCTGGCTCCCGTGGCCGCGCACCTCTCCGGCCTGCTGGGCATGAGCGTGCCCCTGGCCCCGGACTGCATCGGGCCCGAGGTGCAGGCCCTGAAGGACGGCCTCAAGCCCGGCGGCGTGCTGATGCTGGAGAACCTGCGCTACCACAAGGCCGAGACCAGCAAGGACGCGGCCGAGCGCGAGGCCTTCGCCAAGCTGCTGGTGGCGGGCATGGACGTGTACGTCAGCGACGCCTTCGGCGTGGCCCACCGGCCTAACGCCTCGGTGACGGAGGCTCCCAAGGCCGCGCCCGTCGCCTGCGCGGGCTTCCTGATGGAGAAGGAGTACAACTTCCTGCAGGTCAATCTTGCCAAGCCCGCGCGGCCCTACGTGGCCGTGTCCGGCGGCAGCAAGGTGTCCAGCAAGCTGGGCATCCTGAAGAACCTGCTGGGGAAAGTGGACCACCTGATCATCGGCGGGGCCATGGCCAACACCTTCCGGCTGGCCCAGGGCATCGACATGGGCGATTCGCTGGTGGAGCGCGAGCTGCTCGACGAGGCCCGGGCCATCCTGGA
Organism: Pseudomonadota bacterium; assembly: GCA_023438245.1. Classification (GTDB taxonomy): domain Bacteria; phylum Desulfobacterota; class Desulfovibrionia; order Desulfovibrionales; family Desulfovibrionaceae; genus Humidesulfovibrio. The sequence goes on from JAEXRD010000113.1 coordinate 47,459, forward strand.
GGCCGCGCCGGACAACAACACCCACCTGCACCTGCCGGTGGACTTCGTGCTGGCGGACAACTTCAAGGCCGAGAAGGCCGCCGTGGCCAGCCACACCGGGGCCATTCCCGCCGGCATGATGGCCCTGGACATCGGGCCCAAGAGCGTGCTGAACTTCGCCGACATCCTGAAGAAGGCCAAGACCGTGGTCTGGAACGGCCCCATGGGCGCGTTCGAGAACCCGGCCTTCGCGGCGGGCTCCATCGGCGTTGCGAAAGCCATCGTGGATTCCGGGGCCATGAGCATCGTGGGCGGCGGCGACACCGACGCCGTGGTGCACCTGGCGCACCTGGGCGAGCGCTTCAGCTTCATCTCCACCGGCGGCGGCTCGTTCCTGGAGTTCCTGGAGGGCAAAGAACTCCCTGGGTTTAAAGCCTTGGAGGAGTGCTCCTAGCCTGAGCCCAGACACATGAAACACAAAGCCCCGGTCAGCATTCTGGCCGGGGCTTTTCGTTTCTAGTCGGCGGGATTCTCGCCGGGCGCTTCGCCAGGCGTGTCCGGGAACAGTGAATCCCCGGCGGAGAGCAGGGCATCGAGCCTGACCCCCAGCGGTCCCAGGCGCTTCTCCACCAGCTTCATCTCGTCGCCGGGGTCGAACAGCGGGTAGTCGCTGCCGAACAGCAGCCGGTCCGCCGGGTGCTTGGCGATGAGCGCTCGCAGGGTGTCGTCGTCCACGAAGGACAGCGAGCTGGAGGTGTCCATGTACACGTCCAACCCGGCCAGGTGCTCCACGGCGAATTTCCAATGGCTGTAGCCGCCCAGGTGCGCGGCGATGAGCTTGGGGCCGGGGAACTCGCGGCGCAGCCGGGCCATCTTGACGGGGCAGGAGGGGTTCTGCTCCGGCGGCAGCACGTCGCCCACGTGGATCATCAGCGTCCACTCGTCGCCGATCAACTCCATGAGCCGGTAGAACTTGGGGTCGTCCAGGAAAAAGCCCTGGAAGTCCGGGTGGAACTTCAGCCCCTGGATGCCCGCGCGGCGCAGGCGGTCCAGTTCCTTCTCCGGCTCGGCGTAGTCCGGGTGCAGGGTGCCGAAGGCCACCACGCGCTCGGACTGGCGCTGCATGTCCACGGCCCAGTTGTTGGCCGGGATGACCTGAGAGGGGTCGGTGGCGGCGGTGTGCACCACCACGCGCTCGATGCCCGCGGCGTCGGCGCGGTGCAGCAGGTCGCCCAGCACGCCGGTGCCCACGGGCCGGATGCCGTAGTGGGAATCCAACTGGTTGATGGCCTTCTCGGCGATCTTGGGATGGAAGACGTGGGTGTGGCAGTCGGTATACATGCTCGCGCTCCGTGTTCTCGAAGCGTCGGAATATACTCCCCAAAATGATTGGGGCAAGAAAAAAAGGCGCGTGTGGGCGCTTGCTTCTGGGGGCTATACGAAGATCGCGATTGGTAGCACCTGCACAACCGGGCCAGCGATTTCAATGCGTAGATCGGGCAAGTCTATGTCTACAGTGTCCGATATTGATGAAAAATTAAGAAGAAGATCATTCAGTACTTTCTTGGGGATCGAACCAACAGCGGATTTGCGTACTAAACTAATTGATGTCGTGTTGTCGGGGAGAACTCTAATGATTTTCCCTAATACATTGAATTTTCCATCAACAATGCTTGACATGGATGAGTCATTTAGGAACTCCCGTTCCAAGTCAATTACCGTTGAGTATCCGCAGCTTAGTGTCTCAGTGATGATATCAAATGTGGGGCCAGTCTTTAAGTCGTGAACAAAATCCGACATTTGCTTTTTCATGCTTAATAATGACTTAGCATCTGGAGTCTGACTCCCTTTTTTCTTCTGCTCACCTGATTGCAGCGTAATCATAATATCAATTAATTGTGTGAATGTGTCCATTGTTTGAATAAGAGGGTTCATGCGAACAGACGCTGAAAATTCGACGAAATCCCTAACATTAGGAATATAGCCTGTGCTATCGAAATGTAATGTTTTGCTCTGTGCAAGACTTGATCGAAGTACTTGGAAAAGAGAAGCTGGAGTGTGAATTCGCTCTTCAGATCGATGAAAGCCTTGCATTTTATCTTCTGATTTCTGGCTCTTTGCTGAAAGGTCAACTCGAATTAATGAGGCTAGGGCACTTGAAAGTCCAAAAGTTGCTCCAAGTTCATGGGTGGCTTTGGATTGATCAGATTCACTAGAAATAATTCGCGATACAGTAGACAGCCCACCTTGAAGCATGGCCATCATGTCAAAAACGATTCTTTGGTTTAAGTAGACTGGTGTGATCAACTCGCCTGTGATTGTACTCATTTGATCACCGTCCAAAGGTCTTATGATGTTGGCGTGCTCTCGCACAGCTCCTTGAACCAGTCCGGAACGGCCACGGGCCTGCCCTGGCGGTTCACGATGGGGTGCTCTGTGTAGCCCTGGGCGCGCAGCTGGGCGCGGTCCTCGCTCCAGAACTCGTACACGATGCGCATGCTGGCCCGGCCCCAGCCCGCCACCCCGGTGTGCACCCAGAGCAGGTCGTCGTAGCGCGAGGGCGCGCGGTAGCGGCACCAGGCCTCGCGCACGGGCAGGATGACCCCGCGCTCCTCCACGATGTTGTAGCCCATGCCCCGCTCGCGCAGGAACAGGCTGCGGGCGCGCTCAAAGATGTGCAGGTATTCCGCGTAGTACAGCACGCCCATGGCGTCTGTTTCACCATAGGACACGCGGTGCGGATACCAGCAGTCGTGGGTGGGAAACTCCTTGGGAAAGTCCACGTCGCCGCTCCTCTTCCGCTCTCTTGCGGCCTATTTGGCGAGCCGGCGCAGGGTCCAGGGCAGCAGTTCGTGCCCGGCCTCGATGACCAGCCCGGTGGCGCGGGCCTCGCGCTCGTTGAAGGCCGGGATGCCCGTGTCCTCGCATTCGTCGCCCTCGCAGCGGGTCTGGTGCAGCAGGAAGGGCACCGGGTCCGGGGTGTGGGTGCGCTCGGAAATGGGCGTGAAATGGTCGCAGGTGATGAGAAAGGCCACGTCCTGACCGGCCAGCGCCTGCCTGAGCGGCCCCACGATCTGGGCGTCGAAGCGGGAAATGGCCTCGATCTTGTCCGTGGCGTTGCCGCCGTGGCCGCATTCGTCCGGGCCTTCCAGGTGCACGAAGACAAAATCGCCCCGCTCCAGGAATTTGAGCGCGGCGTCCACCTTGCCCTGGTAGTTGGTGTCCATGAGGCCCGTGGCTCCGGGCACCTCGATGACCTCCATGCCGGCGGCGCGCCCCAGGCCGCGAACCAGGTCCACGGCGGAGATCACCGCGCCGGTGCGGCCGAAGGTCTTCTTGAAGTCCGGCAGATTGAGCGGGCGGCCCTGGCCCCAGGGCCAGATGGAGTTGGCCCGGGTGTGGCGCGCGGTCTCGGCCAGCCTTTCCCCGGCCAGGTGCAGCAGGTCCCAGAGCTGGGCGCTCTTGGAGAACTCCTTCATGTCCGGGCGGATGGGCTTGTCGGTGATGTCGTGGGGCGGGCTGATCTTGAGCGCGGCCTCCGGCTCCTTGGCCCCGTTCTTCTGCACCAGCAGATGCCGGTACTGCACGCCGGGGTGGAAGGTGAAGGTGCCGTCGCCCAGCTGCTGCTGCAGGTCGCGCACAAGGGGCTCGCTCTCCTCGGTCTTGATGTGGCCGGAGGAGTAGTCGAGCATCTTGCCCGTCACCGAAAGCTCGGTGAGCGTGACCAGGTTCATGCGCCACACCAGGTCGTCCGCGCCGAGCTTGAGCCCCTGCGCGGCGGCCTCGATGGGGCCGCGCCCGGTGTGGTGCTGCGCCGGGTTGAAGCCCAGGAGCGACATGTTGGCCACGTCCGAGCCCGGCGGCATGCCCTCCGGGATGGTGCGGCAGGTGCCGACGACGCCGGAGGCGGCCATTTCGTCCATGTTCGGGGTGTGCGCGGCCTCCAGGCAGGTCTTGCCGCCCGGAGCCTCGTCCGGCCAGCCGCCCATGCCGTCGGCGATGAGGAACAGAAGTTTCATGGAGGCCCCTTACAGGATGGGGAAGTGCACCGTGGGGCGCACGATGAAGGGCATGGCGTCGATGGCCGCGATGGTCTCGCGCACGGCCTTGGCCCTGGCCTTGTGGGTCAGGAACACGATGGGGATGTCCGAGCCGGACTCGTCGCCCTTCTGCACCGCCTGGGCGATGGAGATGCCGTGCTCGGCCATGGCGTGGGCGATGGAGGCCATGACCCCGGGGCGGTCGGCCACGGTGAAGCGGAAGTAGTGCATGGCTACGGACTCGTCCGCGGGCAGGATCTCGGCCTTGGCCAGCGGGGCGTTGCGGAAGCCGGTGTTGTCGAAGCAGGGCAGGTTGCAGGCCGTGCCGCGGCACAGGGCCATGATGTCGGCCATGACCGCGCTGCCGGTGGGCAGGTCGCCCGCGCCCTGGCCGTGCAGCATGATGGGCCCCACGGCGTTGCCCTCCACGCGCACGGCGTTGAAGTTGCCGCCCACCCGCGCCAGCAGGTAGGTGTACTTCACCAGCGTGGGCTCCACGCTGGCGTCCAGTTTGCCGTCCACCTCGCGCACCTGGGCCAAGAGCTTGATGCGGTAGCCGAACTCGCGCGCGAACTCGATGTCCAGCGGGGTCACCTGGGTGATGCCGCGCACCGGCACGTTGGCCAGCGGGAAGTCGCGCCCGTAGGCCAGGCGGATGAGCACCACCAGCTTGTGCGCCGTGTCCAGGCCCTCGATGTCGAAGGTCGGGTCGGCCTCGGCGTAGCCCAGGTCCTGGGCCTGCTTCAGCGCCGTGGCGAAGTCCAGGTGGTTGGTGGTCATCTCCGAGAGGATGTAGTTGGCCGTGCCGTTCATGATGCCGGTGAGCCGCTCGATGCGGTTGGCGCACAGGCTCTCGCGCAGGGTCTGCACGATGGGGATGCCGCCCGCCACGCTGGCCTCGTAAAAGAGGCCCAGGCCCTTCTCGGCCGCCAGGGCGGAGAGCTCCGGCCCGTGCAGCGCCAGCAGGTGCTTGTTGGCGGTCACCACGTGCTTTCCGGCGTTCAGCGCGCCCTTGATGAGCTTCAGTGCGGTGTCGATGCCGCCCATGAGCTCGACCACGACATCGATGTCCGGGTCGTTGACCAGGTCGTCGGGGCTGGCGGTGAACTTCACCTCGGGGGCGGTGGCCACGGCGCGCTTCTTGGTCAGGTCGCGCACCAGGACGGTCCTGATGCTGATTTCCCGCCCGGTCCGCGCGACGATGATGTCGCGGTTCTCCTGCAGGATCTTGGCGAGACCAGAGCCGACCGTGCCGAAACCGGCGAGTCCGAGGCGAAGCATCGTCACTCCTTGTTGCCTGGGTTATTTACCGAAGAACTTCTTTAGGTTGCGCGTGGCCTGGTTGGTGCGGTGGCGGTTTTCCACCAGGGCGAAGCGCACGTGGTCGTCGCCGTAGTGGCCGAAGCCCAGGCCCGGGGACACGGCCACGCAGGCCTCGCGCAGCAGCAGCTTGGAGAATTCCACGCTGCCCAGGTGCTTGAATTCGTCGGGGATTTCCGCCCAGACGAACATGGTGGCCTTGGGCGGCGGCACCATCCAGCCCGCGCGGTGCAGGCCCTCGATGAGCGCGTCGCGCCTGTCCTGGTGCACGTCCATGATCTCGCGCACGCATTCCTGCGGGCCGTTCAGCGCCGTGCAGGCCGCGATCTGGATGGGCTGGAAGATGCCGTAGTCCAGGTAGCTCTTGATGCGGGTCAGCGCCTGGACCATGTCGCGGTTGCCCACGCAGAAGCCCACGCGCCAGCCCGCCATGCTGTAGCTCTTGGTCAGGGAGAAGAACTCCACGCCAACGTCCTTGGCGCCCTTGGCCTGCATGAAGCTGGGGGCCACGTAGCCGTCGTAGGTGAAGTCGGCGTACGCGAAGTCGTTGATCACGTACATGTCGTTTTCTTTGGCGAAATCAACGATCTTCTGGAAGAACTCAACGTCCACGCACTCGGTGGTGGGGTTGTGGGGATAGTTGATGACGAGCAGCTTGGGCCGGGGCCAGGTCTGCTTCACGGCGGTCTGCAGGTCCTCCATGAAGTCGCGGCCCTTGCCCACGGGAATGCGGCGCACGTCCGCGCCGGCGATGATGGCGGCGTACGGGTGGATGGGGTAGGCCGGGTCCGGGGCGAGGACGACATCGCCGGGGGAGAGCATGACCAGCGCCAGGTGCGCCAGGCCTTCCTTGGCGCCCATGGTCACGACCACTTCCTGGTCGTGGTCCAACTCCACGCCGAAGCGGCGTAGGTACCAGTTGGCGATGGCCAGCCGCAGGCCGTTGATGCCCTTGGATGCGCTGTAGCGGTGGTTGGTGGACTTCACCGATGCCTCGAGGAGCTTCTCCACGATGTGCTGCGGGGTCGGCAGGTCGGGGTTGCCCATTCCCAGGTCGATGATGTCTGCGCCTTGCCTGCGCATCTTCATCTTGAGCTCGTTGACCTGGGCGAAGACGTAGGGCGGCAGGCGGTGGACTCTGGCGAACTGCTGCATGGCGCGCTCCTCATTGAACCCGTCGTGGCGGGTGTGGATTATTCGGCAGTCCCAGACCATATATGCGAGGGCGGGTGGCTGTCAAAAGCATTCCGTGGGGTTGGGCGCGGATTGCCCCTCGGCGGGCTGTTGCGGTCCGGGGGGCTTCGGGGCTAGCATGGCCTAAGCCAAGGAGGCCGCCATGAGTGTGACGACCGGACTGACACGCGCCGACTACGAGAAGATGCTGGCAGTGGCCATCGAGGAGGCCCGGCTGGGACTGGCCGAGGGCGGCGTGCCCATCGGCGCGGCCCTGTTCGACTCCTCCGGGAACCTGCTGGGGCGCGGCCACAACCGCCGCGTGCAGGACGGCGATCCCTCCATGCACGCCGAGACCGCGGCCTTCAAGAACGCCGGGCGCAGGAAAAGCTACCGCGACTGCGTCATGGTCACCACGCTGGCCCCGTGCTGGTACTGCTCCGGGCTGGTGCGCCAGTTCGGCATCGGCACCGTGGTGGCCGGGGAGAGCGCCACCTTCCAGGGCGGGCTCTCCTGGCTGGCGGAGAACGGCGTGGCGGTCATCGACCTGGACAGCGCCGAGTGCAAGGCCCTGCTCGGCGGGTTCATCCGCGAGAAGCCCGAGGTCTGGAACGAGGACATCGGGGTGGACTAGCCGGGCATGCCGACACCGCACGCGACCTCCGCCCCCGGCTTGCCGGGCTGGTGGAAAACCCTGGGCCGGTCCTTCCGCCACCGGGACTACCGCCTGTTTTTCACCGGCCAGTTCATCTCGCTGGTGGGCACCTGGATGCAGTCCGTGGCCCAGTCCTGGCTGGTGTACCGGCTCACCGGGTCCAGCCTGGATCTGGGGCTGGTGGGCTTTGCCGGGCAGTTCCCGGTGTTCGTGCTGGGCCTGTTCGGGGGCATCCTGGCCGACAGGCGCGACAAGCGCTCCGTGCTCATGCTGACCCAGGCCGCCTCGCTGGTGCAGGCCGCGCTCATGGCCTGGCTGACCTTCGCCGGGCACGTGCAGGTCTGGCAGGTCATGTGCCTGGCCGCGCTTCTGGGCGTGGTCAACGCCGTGGACATCCCCACGCGCCAGTCCCTGGTGGTGGAGCTGGTGGGCAAGGAGGACCTGCACAACGCCATCGCGCTCAATTCCTCCATGTTCAACCTGGCGCGCATCGTGGGCCCCACGCTGGCGGGCATCGTGCTGGCCATGGTGGGCGAGGCCTGGTGCTTCAGCCTCAACGCCGTGAGCTACCTGGCCGTGATTCTGTGCCTGTGGCGCATGGGCGGCGGGCGGCGGAGTGCGGAGAGGCCAGCGGGCTCCGTGCTCCAGCACCTGCGCGAGGCCGTCGCCTACGCCTGGACCACCCGGCAGGTGCGCACGGTGCTCATGCTGCTGGCCGTGGCCAGCCTGGTGGGCATGTCCTACGTGGTGCTCATGCCCGTGTTCGCGGGCCAGGTGCTGGGCAGCGGGCCGGGCGGGCTGGGCATCCTCATGTCCTGCGCGGGCTGCGGCAGCCTGGCCGGGGCGCTGCTTTTGGCCTCCCGGCGCGAGGGCGGCGGCGCGGGCCGCTACGCCTACTACGGCGTGCTCTGCTTCGGGGTCAGCCTGGCGCTGTTCGCCCAGTCGCGCCTGTTCTGGCTCTCGGCGCTGCTGCTGCTGCCCACGGGCTTCGGCATGATCGTGAGCATGGCCTCGGCCAACACCATGCTCCAGATGATCGCCCCGGACCACCTGCGCGGGCGGGTCATGGCCCTGTATTCCATGATGTTCATGGGCATGGCCCCGTTCGGCGCGCTCATGGCGGGCAGCCTGGCCCACGCGGTGGGGCCGCAGGCCACCGTGACGGCGGGCGGCGCGGCGCTGGTGCTGGTGCTGGGCCTGGCCGGGCGCAGCCTGCGCACGATGTGACGCTAGTCCGCCAGCAGGCCCCGCAGGCGCAGAACCTCCGCGTCACGCACCCCCTCGTCAAAGCCCGGCGAGAGCGGATTCAGGAACCCGTGGGCCGTTCCGGGCAGCACGCTTGCTTCGTAGCCCGCTTGGAGAAGCTCCGCGGCCAGGGGCGCGGGGTCGAAGCTGGCCTCGCGCTGGGCGAAGATCAGGCGCACGTCCCCGGCGGGCCGCAGGTGGGCCTGCTGGCGGATGCGCGAGCCGTAGTAGAGCACTGCGCGGCGGGGCGGGGTGTCGGCCTGCGCCAACGCCACCCACAGGGCCGAGGCCCCGGCGCTCAGGCCCACGGCCAGGTTCCAGGGCTTTTCCGCAAGCAGCGGGGCCAGCGCCCGGGCATAGGCCTCCACGCCCCCGGCGGCCTGGAACGCGCCGTAAGCTTCCATTTCGCTGGCGAAGCGCGGGCGCTCGTGGCCGTAGGGCGAGACGATGCGCACGGCCCCGCTGATCTGGCGGGCGAAGGCCTGCATTTCCGGGGTGTGGCCGAAGATGTCCGTGGCCAGGAGCAGGGTGGGGGAGCGGCGCATGGCCCCTGGTAGGGCATGGCGGGCCGCAAGGCAAGAGCCGTGCTTGTTCTCCGCCGCCCTTGACCTTGTGGCCCCTTTTTTTTAGCCTGTCCCACTTCAAGGGTCCCCCCGCGCCAGCCCCCTGCCCGCGCCCGGAGGACTCCCCCCAAATCGCGCAAAGGGAGACTCGCACATGGTTCAGAAAGCTGAAAAAATCTGGATGGACGGCAAGCTGGTCAACTGGGATGAGGCCAACGTGCACATCCTGACCCACACCCTGCACTACGGCTGCGGCGTGTTCGAGGGCATCCGCGCCTACGAGGGGCCCGGCGGCAAGAGCGCCGTGTACCGTCTGGTTGAGCACATGCAGCGCCTCATCGATTCCGCCCACATCCTGGGCATGAAGGTTCCCTACAGCTGCGACGAGCTGGTGCAGGCCGTCATCGACACCCTCAAGGTGAACAAGATGAAGGCCGGCTACATCCGCCCGCTGGTGTTCATCGGCGACGGCGTCATGGGCGTGCACCCCGGCACCAACCCCATCCGCGTGGCCATCGCCACCTGGCCCTGGGGCGCCTACCTGGGCGACGAGGCCCTGATCAAGGGCATCTCCATCAAGACCAGCACCTTCACCCGCCACCACGTCAACGTCATGATGACCAAGGCCAAGTGCTGCGGCAACTACGTCAACAGCGTGCTGGCCAAGACAGAGGCCGTGGCCGACGGCTACCACGAGGCCCTCATGCTGGACACCCAGGGCTACGTGTCCGAGGCCACCGGCGAGAACATCTTCATCGTCAAGAAGGACGTCATCAAGACCACGCCGCTGACCTCCATCCTGCCCGGCATCACCCGCGACAGCATCATGACACTGGCGCGCGACCTGGGCTACGAGGTGGTGGAGCAGCTGTTCACCCGCGACGAGCTGTACATCGCCGACGAGGCCTTCTTCAGCGGCACCGCCGCCGAGATCACGCCCATCCGCGCGGTGGACCGCCGCGAGATCGGCGCGGGCAAGGCCGGTCCCATCACCCAGCTGATCCAGAAGGAATACTTCAAGATCGTGAAGGGCGAGAACCCGGACTACGCCAACTGGCTGCACGAGTACGCCATCTAGAGCATCCCGCCGGGAGGGGGCGTATCCCGTCCCCTCCCGAATCACCCCACAGTCAGCCCAGGAGCCCGCGAGCATGGCCAGCCTCACCGCCAAGTACAGGCCCCGGCGCTTTGCCGACGTCGCCGGACAGGACGCGGTGAAGTCCATCCTTTCGCGCGCCGCGGCCACGGGCAAGATCGCCCCGGCCTACATGTTCAGCGGCACGCGCGGCGTGGGCAAGACCACCATCGCCCGCATCTTCGCCAAGGCGCTGAACTGCGAGAAGGCCCCGGCCCCGGAGCCGTGCAACGAGTGCGCGCTCTGCCGTCAAGCCAACGCTGGCAACGCCGTGGACATCATCGAGATCGACGCCGCCAGCCACGGCGGCGTGAATGATGTGCGCTCCCTCAAGGAAGACGTCGGCTACGCCCCGCTGGAGGGCCGCTACAAGGTCTTCATCATCGACGAAGCGCACATGCTCTCCACCGCTGCCTTCAACGCCCTGCTGAAGACGCTGGAGGAGCCGCCCGCCCGCGTCACCTTCATCCTGGCCAGCACCGAGGCCCACAAATTTCCGGCCACCATCCTCTCGCGCTGCCAGCACTACGTGTTCAAGATGCTGCCCCAGGACGGCCTCATGGCCCACCTGGAGAAGATCCTGGCCGCCGAGAGCATCGCCTACGAGCCCGGCGCGGTGCGCATCATCGCCCGGCGCGGCGCTGGCAGCGTGCGCGACTCCATCTCGCTCTTGGGCCAGGCCCTGGCCTACAGCGCGGGCGAGCTGAAGGAGGCCGAGGTGCGCGCCTGCCTTGGCCTGGCCGGGCAGGAGGTGTTCTTCGCGCTTATGGAGGCCATCGCCGGGCGCGACCTGCCGCTTCTGTCCCGCACGCTCAGGCAGGTGCTGGACCAGGGCCTGGACCTGGGCTTTTTCCTGCGCGAACTTTCGGCCTGCTGGCGCAACATGTTCCTGCTCAGGCAGGGCGGCGAGGCCATGGCCCCGGAGTTGGGCCTGCCCGCCGAGGAGACCGCCCTGTGGCTGGAATGGGCCGGGCGCTTCAGCCCCGCGCACATCCACGCCTGCTGGCAGATGACGCTGGACGGCCAGCAGCGCGTGACCAAGAGCCTGGAGCCCGCCCAGGCCCTCGAACTTTTGTTGCTCAATCTGGCCTGCCTGCCGGACCTGCTGCCGCTCACCGCCCTTTCCGGGACAGGGGCCGGAACGGGAGGCGGCGGCGGGGGAGCCAAGGGGGGGGGAACGCCTTCTTCGGCCTCGTCCGGAGGCATGAAGCCGACGCCTCCTGCTGCTCCGTCCACGCCGCCCGTGCGCCAGGCCGCGCCCGTTGCCGAACCGCTGGCCGAGGCCCCCAAGGCCGCGCCAGCCCCCGTTCCGACGCCGGAGCCGATAATCGAGGCGAAGCCGGAGCCGATAATCGAGGCGAAGCCGGAGCCGAAAATCGAAGCGAAGTCCGCCGCACCTGCCGCGCCCCGGCCCAGCGGCCCGCGCGACTGGCCGGGCTTCATGGAGTTCGTGGCGAGCAAGAACGGCAGCGGCGTGGTCACGGGCCTGTCCCAGGCCAGGGGCGAGGTCTGCGGCGACGAACTGGTGCTCATCTGCCACAACGGCACGCACCTGGGCATGCTGGAGAACGGCGAGGGAGCCACGCGCCTGCGCAGGCTGGTGGCCGAGTACTTCGGGCCGGACATGGGCATCTCCTTCACCTGCGGCGACACCCCCGCGCCCAAGACCCAGGGCGAGCTGGACCGCGAGATCCAGGCCCACCCGGCGGTGAAGAACGTCTGCCAGGCCTTCGAGGTCAAGGCCCCGCCCGTGGTCATGCCCAAGATGTAGAATTTTCGTCGCGCCCCCACATCGCCGGGGCGCCGCAACACATACGAACCGGAGGAACACGACATGCGCGGAATGCAGGACATGCTCCGTCAGGCCCAGATGATGCAGAAGAAAATGAGCACCTTGCAGGAGGATCTCAAGACCCGCGAGGTGGAGGCCAGCGCTGGCGGCGGCATGGTCACCGTGAAGATCACCGGCGGCATGGAAGTGCGCTCCGTGGTCATCGACAAGAGCGTGGTGGAGGCCGGGGACGTGGAGATGCTCCAGGATCTGGTGCTCACCGCCGTGGCCGACGCCGTGAAGAAGGCCAAGACCCTGGGCGAGGAGGAGATGGCCAAGATCACCGGGGGCATCAAGATCCCCGGCATGTTCTAGCATGGTCAGCGACCGGCTCCCCGGCCCCCTGCGCGAGGTGGCCGAGCAGCTGGCCCGGCTGCCGGGCCTGGGGCCCAAGAGCGCCCTGCGCGCGGCCCTGGCCCTGCTCAAGATGCCCCGCGAGCAGGCCGAGGCCGTGGGCCGGGGCGTGCTGACCCTGCGCGAGCGGCTGTGCATGTGCCGCACCTGCGCCAGCCTGGCCGAGAGCGACCCCTGCCCCATCTGCGCCGACCCTGGCCGCAACCGCGAGCAGCTCTGCCTTGTGGCGGAGTGGGACTCGCTCCTGGCGCTGGAGGAGATGGGCCTGTACCGCGGCACCTACCTGGTGCTGGGCGGCCTGCTCTCGCCCCTGGACGGCGTGGGGCCGCAGGCCCTGGAGTTCGACCTGCTGCGCAGCAGGCTGGGCGGGGGCGAGGTGCGCGAGCTGATCCTGGCCCTGGGGGCCACGCTGGACGCCGAGAACACCGCCTCGCACGTCAAGAACATGGTGGCCCAGGGCTTTCCCGGCGTCTCCGTATCGCGCCTGGCCCAGGGCATCCCCATGGGCGCGGAGGTCAAGTACATGGACCGCGAGACCCTGCGCCAGTCGCTCATGCACCGGCAGTCGGTGTAGGCCCGGACCGCCGCAGCCCAAGGAAATCCATGCCTGTCACCCTCAAGGCCGAGGTCCACGCCGTGGTCTACCACAACCCGGACAACGGGTATGCGGTGGCCCGCGTGCGCGCCAAGGACGAGCCCGGCATGGTCACGGCCGTGGGCTGCCTGGGCCAGCTTCAGCCCGGCGAGTTCCTGGAGCTCTCCGGCGAGTGGAAGACCCACCCCAAGTTCGGGCGCCAGCTTGAGGTCGCAAGCTTCAAGCAGACCTACCCGGCCACGGAGCACGGGGTGGTGCGCTTTCTCAAAAGCTCGCTGAAGGGCGTGGGCGAGAAGACCGCCAAGGACCTGGTGGGCCGCTTCGGCGTGGCCGTGCTGGACCTGCTGGACACCGACCCCGACCGCCTGCGCGAGGTCAAGGGCATCACCAAGAAGAAGCTGGAGGGCATCCTCGACTCCTGGCGCACCCAGCGCGAGGTGAAGAGCCTCATCGTGTTCCTGCACAGCCACGAGGTTCCGCCCACCTACGCCGCGCGCATCTTCAAGATCTTCGGGGCCGAGAGCGAGACCAGGCTGCGCGAGAACCCCTACGAGCTGGCCTACCTCATCCGCGGCATCGGCTTCCGCACCGCCGACGCCATGGCGCTCAAGCTCGGCTTCGCGCACGACGCGCCCCAGCGCATCGAGGCGGCCATCGGCTACGTGCTCATCAGCCAGGGCGAGCGCGGCGGGCACATGTTCTGCCCCAGTGAGCAGCTGCTGGTCGAGGCCGGGAAGCTCTTGGGCGTGGACGACCCCGAGCGCCTGGAAGAGGGCCTGGACAGCCTTTCCGCCAAGAAGCGCGTGCACATCGAGGACCTGCCCGAGCAGAACATCCGCCAGGCCGTTTTCCTCATGAGCTCCTACCGGGCCGAGCGCGAGATCGGCCAGAGGCTGTTCGGGCTGGTGAGCCACCCCGCGCCGGTCAGCGAGTCCAAGGTGCGCGCCATCATGCCCCAGATCGAGGCGGCGCTGGGCTTCGGCCTGTCCGAGGAGCAGCGCCTGGCGGTGCTGAACGCCTGCGTGCACAAGGTCTACATCATCACCGGCGGCCCCGGCACCGGCAAGACCACCATCACCAAGGCCATCGTGGCCGCGCTCACCGAGCTCAAGCTCAAGGTGAAGCTGGCCGCGCCCACGGGCCGGGCGGCCAAGCGCCTCTCCGAGGCCACGGGCGAGCTGGCCCAGACCCTGCACCGCATGCTCATGTACTCGCCGGAGGGCGGCTTCTACCACTGCGAGGACCAGAAGCTGCAAGCCGAGGTGCTGCTCATCGACGAGGTCAGCATGCTCGACGCCCAGCTGTTCCTGGCCGTGCTGCGGGCGCTGCCCGTCACCTGCCGCCTGGTGCTGGTGGGCGACGTGAACCAGCTGCCCAGCGTGGGGCCGGGCAACGTGCTGGGCGACCTCATCTCCAGCGCCAAGATCCCCACCGCCGTGCTCACGCACATTTTTCGCCAGGCCCAGGAAAGCTCCATCGTCACCAACGCCCACCGCATCAACGCGGGCAAGATGCCCGAGGACAGCCCCAAGCAGCCGCCCGAGGCCGATTTTTTCTGGGTGCCGCAGGAGGACCCCGCCCGCGTGCAGCAGCTCATCGCCGAGATGGTCTGCCAGCGCATCCCGGAACGCTATGGCCTGGACCCCCGGCGCGACATCCAGGTGCTCACGCCCATGCACAAGGGCGAGGTGGGCACCGCCGCGCTCAACGCCCTGCTGCAGGAGCGCCTGAACCCCTCGCGCGGAATCGAGCTCAAGCGCGGCTACGCCACCTTCCGCCCGGGCGACCGCGTGCTGCAGCTCAAGAACAACTACGACAAGGACATCTTCAACGGCGACCTGGGCTGGGTGCAGGAGGTGGATTCCGAGGCGGGCGCACTGTCCGTGGACTTCGAGGGCAACCTCGTGGCCTTCGACTCCACCGAGTTGGAGGACCTGACCCTGGCCTACGCCGTGAGCGTGCACAAGTCCCAGGGCTCGGAATATCCCGCCGTGGTCATCCCCGTGGTCACCCAGCACTACCTGCTCTTGATGCGCAACCTGCTCTACACCGCGCTCACCCGCGCGCGCAAACTGGCCGTGTTCATCGGCAGCGAAAAAGCCTTCCGCATGGGCCTGGCCAACGTCACCTCCGGCAGGCGCAACACCCACCTGTGCCACCGCCTGCGCCAGTTCTTCGCTTCCGGCGGACTGCTCATCTAGTACTTTTTCCTCATTCTCCCTTCCCATCCGCCAGCAAAATGCCTATGTTGCGTGAATGGGGCCTTCCCCCTTCGCCGCCCCTCACACCACGCACGCAAAGGAGTCGCGCCATGCTGAGCAAGAAGATGGAAAAGGCCTTCAACGACCAGATCAAGTGGGAATTCTACTCCGCCTACATGTACCTGTCCCTGGGCGCCTACTTTCAGGAAAAGGGCCTGCCCGGCTTCGCCAACTGGATGAACGTCCAGTTCCAGGAGGAGCAGTTCCACGCCATGAAAATGTACAACTACGTGCTGGAAAAGGGCGGCAAGATCCAGCTCCAGGCCATCGACGCGCCCCCGCACGCCTGGAAGTCGCCCCTGGAGGCCTTCCAGTTCGCGCTGACGCACGAGAACCACGTCACCAAGCGCATCAACGACCTGGTGGACCTGGCCCAGAAGGAAAAGGACCACGCCTCGGCCATCTTCCTGCAGTGGTTCGTCACCGAGCAGGTCGAAGAAGAAGCCAGCTTCGGCGACACCGTGAACAAGCTCAAGCTCGTGGGCGACGGCGGCGGGCTGTTCATGCT
>JAEXRD010000035.1 GCA_023438245.1 Pseudomonadota bacterium
GGCGTGGCCAGGGCCAGCTCCAGCACGGCCCGGGCGCGGTGGCGCGGCAGGTGCTCGCGCTGGCAGCGCTCCCAGGCGGCGCGGCCCATGGCCTCGGCCAGCCGGGGCCGGGCGGAGAGCAGGCGCAGGGTCTCGGCCAGCTCCAGGGCGTCGGCGCAGACGAGCATCTCGCGCCCCGGCTCCAGCAGGGCGGCCTGCTCCGCGCCCAGGTCCTGGGCCAGCACCAGGCAGCCCAGGCCCGCGGCCTCGAACAGGCGGAAATTCACCTCGCCCGCGATGCTCTCGTTGGGCGCCAGGCGCGTGTCGGCGGTGAAATCGAGCATCTGGTCGAAGGGGATGTTCTCGGCGTGCTCAAAGCCCCCGGGCAGCAGCTCGCGCATGAGCTCCACCAGCCACAGGCGCACCGGGCGTTCCGGCCCGGCGCGGCCCACGAACCCGGCCAGGCGGGTGCGCTTGTCGTGGGGCGGAAAGGCCCTGTCCTGGGCGAACCAGGGCATGTGGGCCAGCCTCGGGGCGTTCTGGTCGCCGGCGCCGCCGGGCAGGAGGTCCGGGATGTTGCGGGCCTGGGTGGAGAGCGCCAGGTCGAAAAGCTGGACATAGTGTGCGTGCCAGAAGGCGTTGAGGTGCGGGTCCAGCGCCCAGAAAACGCGCCGGGCCGGGACGGTCTCCAGCCCGGCGAGCAGGGTGCGCGGGGCGAGCAGCTCCATCTGGAGCACCACGTCGGGCGTGAAGCCGTGGCGCTTGAGCTCGGCGGGCAGGTGCGCCACGCTTCCGGGCTCGGGGTGCAGGGCCAGCACGTCGTGGCCCAGGTCGCGAAAGGCCTGCACCAGCGAGGCCTGCACATGGACAAGGCACAGACGCAGGGGTTCCATGTCACGCATCTACACGGCATTGCGGCAAAAATCCACAGTTTTGGAAAATGTCCGCCCAGGACCTAATCCCCTTGGGCCAGGGGTCCGATAAGCTGTCAGCGCCGGATTGGACCGACCCTTCCGCGCGTTGCCGGGCCGGGATAGGGCCTGGCGTGATGGGCGAAAGGGACGTCGCCAGCACCGGGCAGGGGCCGTGGGCTCCCGACTAAGGCACGCGGCCCCCGCCCGACCCCCGCCATCCGGCTGACCGACCACGCCGGGCGGCGGTGAGACGACGCTTGAGGGATGCTTGCGGGCTGGCTGGCCCGCGGGTGGAGTGGCCAATGGGAGGGGAACTATGCATCTGAGCACGCTGTGCGTGGATCTGGACAAGCCGGATCCTCCGCGTCACGACACGCAGGCCGCGCCCGACGATCCGGAGCGCAGGGCCATGCTGGACACGTTGAAGGAGCAGATCCGGCGCGGGGTGTATCGCCCCGATGTGCGTGACCTTGCGCGCTCGCTGGCGAGCATGATGGTCCGCGACCTCTAGCCCTGTCCCGGCCTTGGCGAAAAAATCGCTTGCCAAGGCCGCGCGGTTTGGATAGAGGGACTTTCTCACAACGCGCCGAGGTAGCTCAGTTGGTAGAGCAGGGGACTGAAAATCCCCGTGTGGGGAGTTCAATTCTCTCCCTCGGCACCAGAGAAATCAGCCCCTTACGATGGAAGTCGTAAGGGGCTTTTCGTTGTGGCGTGCGGGGGGCGTAGGCCCCCGGCCGATGCGGGCCGTTGCCGCCCGTTACGCGCCGATGAGCTGCAGGGCCATCCTGGGCAGGTTGTTGGCCTGGGAGAGCATGGCCACCGCCGCCTGGGTGATGATCTGCTGGCGGGTGTACGCGGTCATCTCCGTGGAGACGTCCACGTCCGAGATCTGCGATTCGGCGGCCTGCATGTTCATGTTCTGCACCTGCAGGTTGGCGATGGTGTTTTGCAGGCGCACCTGTATCGAGCCCAGGTGCGCGCGGATGCTGTCCTTGGAAATGATGGCCCTGTCCAGGATGGTCAGGGCGCGCTGGGCCAGCGACTGGGTGGAGATGGTGGCGCCGTCGGCCGGGCCGGAACCCAGGGCGCCCGGGCTCCGCAGCCCCAGGGCGCTGGCCGTGGCCGTGCCGATCTGGATGTAGTAGTAGTCCTCGGCGCAGTCGTTTCCGGTGCCGAAGTGGATCTTCATCGGCCCAGTGGGGTTCATCCCGTTGCCGTTGTGGCTGCTGTCCGCGCCGGAGAGGTTGCCGTTGAGCAGGTGCACGCCGTTGAAGTCCGTGGCGCTGGCGATGCGGGTGATCTCCGAGGCCATGGCCTGGTATTCGGAGTCGATGATCAGGCGCTGGTCGGAGGAGTAGGTGCCCGTGCTGGCCTGCATGGCCAGTTCCTTCATGCGGATGAGCTTCTCGTCGATGACGCTGAGCGCCCCGTCGGCCGTCTGGAGCACGGAGATGGCGTCGTTGGCGTTGCGGATGCCCTGGTTGAGCGAGATGACCTCGGCGCGCATGATCTCGCGCACGGACAGCCCCGCGGCGTCGTCCGAGGCGATGCCCACCCGCAGGCCGGAGGACAGCCGCCGGGTGGACTGCGCCATCAACCCGTACGCCTGGCTCAGGTTGCGGGCGGTGTTGATGGCCATGAGGTTGTGCTTGAGGCCGACTATCATCGCATGCTCCTGACGGACATATCGGTTGCGTCCGGGAGCGCATTAGGGCAACGGATGGGAAACCCGCGGGGACGTCCCGCATTCCGCGCCCCCGCAACCCGCGACCAGCGTCAAACCCCGGCCAAGGAGCGCCGCGCATGGGCAAGAAATACTGGCTTGTGAAGACCGAACCGGGCTGCTTCTCCATCGACCACCTGGCCGCCGAGCCCGACGCCACCACCGCCTGGACCGGCGTGCGCAACTACCAGGCGCGCAACTTCCTGCGCGACGACATGGCCGAAGGCGAGCTGGTGCTCTTCTACCACAGCGTCACCGACCCTGCGGCCGTGGGCGTGGCGCGCATCGTGCGCGCGGGCTACCCCGACCCCACGGCCTGGGACCCGCAGGACCGCCACTTCGACCCCAAGTCCACGCCGGAGCGCCCGCTCTGGTTCGCGGTGGACATCCGCCTGGAGCGCAGGTTCGCCCGGCCCGTGCCGCTTGGCGTCATGCGCGGGGTTCCGGCGCTCTCCGGCATGGAGCTGCTGCGCCGCGGCTCGCGCCTGTCGGTGCAGCCGGTGAGCGAGCAGGAGTTTCTGGAGGTCTGCCGCCTGGGCGGGGCGGGGTAGCTACAGCCCCAGCCACGCATCGCGCAGCAGCAGGGCGTCGGTTTCCACCAGCGGGCCTTCGGCGATGAGCCGCCCGCGCACGTCGTAGTCGCGCAGGGCGCGCAAGAGCTCCAGGTAGGGCAGGTCGCTCTCCAGCAGGGGCAGGTGGCAGCGTTCGCCCTTGGCGGTGTAGCTGATGCCCGCCACGTGCATGTGCAGGCTGGTGAGCGCGCCGGGGCCCAGGCCCTTGGCCAGGCGCTCCAGGATGGCCGAGAAGTGGGCCCGGGTGCTCAGGCAGCCGTTCCCGCGCGCGTGGATGTGCGCGAAGTCGATGCACGGGCGGCAGTGGGCGTGGCGGCGGCACAGCTCGATGATCTCGTCCACGTCGCCGAACTGGGTGGGCTTGCCCGTGGTTTCCAGGTGGAACAGCGCGCCGGTTTCCCCGGCGACGGGGGCCAGGAGCTCCAGTTCGGCGGAGATGGCCTGAAGCGCGGCGGCGCTGTCCGCGCCCTGGTAGAAGCCGGGGTGGAACACGATGGTGTCGGCCTCCACCAGCCGGGCGGCGCGGGCGGCCTGCTCCAGGCGCTGGCGCGACTTCAGGCGCGTCTCCGCATCCGGTGAGGCCAGGTTCACGTAGTAGGAGCCGTGTGCCGTAAGCTGGAAGCCCCGGCGAAGCTTGGCCGCCAGGATGGCGGGCGCGTTCTTTTCGCTGACGTTCACCGAGCGCACGAAGGGCATCTCCATGACGTCCAGGCCCAGGTCGGCCAGGTAGTCGATGCCCGTGGCGTAGGTGAATTTCTTTTTCGGGCCGCCGGGGGGCAGGCAATTGCCCAGGGGCAGGCCGGACACGCCGAACAGCAGGCGGTCGAAGGAATTCGGGCGAGTCGGGGGCATGGGGCGGCTCCGGGGTGGACGTGCGGGCGATGGGCCGAACTATGCCCCAGCGGCCCGGCCCAAGGCAAGGGGCGCGCATTGCGCGCCGCGCCCGGGGCGTTGCGCCGTAGGCTTCGGCGTGGTAAATCCGCCAGCGTCGGAAGGCCCGCCATCCCCCCCGAAGCCGTATGCTTCGAGGCCGGGCCGTGAACCGCCAGCACAGCGACGGGAAACACGCATGTCGGACGACAAGGGCAAGATCGCAGAGAAGAAGGACGAGAAGGACGAGAAGAAGGACGAGAAGAAGGAGAAGTGGCTGAGCTGGGTGGCCGTCACCACCATCCTCTTCGCGGTGTGCGCCACGCTCTCCACCTTCAAGGGCGGCGGCTACTCCACCCGCGCGGTGCTCTCGCAGTCCAAGGCCGCCAACCAGTGGGCCTACTACCAGGCCAAGGACCTGAAGAGCTACCTGCACGAGCTGGACAAGAAGGCCCTGGAGCGCGAGCTCATCAGGCCCGGCGCGGACCAAGGCGTCTACGCCGAGGCCCTGCGCGCGGACATCAAGGCCTACGGCGAGAAGATCGCCAAGTACGACGCGCAGAAGGACGAGATCAAGAAGCAGGCCGAGGACTACGAGCGCGTCATCTCCGAGGCCCAGGCCCACGGCCAGGCCTTCGGCATGGCGGTGATCTTCCTGCAGCTGGCCATCCTGCTTTCCTCGGTGGCGGCGCTGATGAAGGTCCGCAACCTGTGGCTGGCCGGGCTGGGAATGGGCGCTGTGGGCGTGGTGTTTTTCGCCAACGGCTTCTTCCTGTTTTTTTAGACCGGCAAACGCATCGACCGAGGGAGGGCCGCCATGCGCAGACTGAGACACATCCTGGCCCTGGCGGTCCTTTCCCTTGCGCTGCTGGCCTGCGCCCGGCCCGCGCCGGAGCATACACCGGAACCGGCTAAGCCCTTCCGGCTGGCCCTCCTGCACGTCAACGACACCCACTCCGCCCTGGAGCCCGCCGAGGCCCAGGTGACGCTCGCTGGTCGCAAGGTTGCGGCCAGGCTGGGCGGGTTCGCGCGGCTCAAGACTGCCCTGGACGAGGCCCGCGCCCGGGCCGGGGCCGAGGGCGTCCCCACGCTGACCCTGCACGCCGGGGACGCGGTGCAGGGCACGCTCTTCTTCAACGTGTTCCAGGGCAGCGCGGACTTCGAGTTCCTGAACCTCCTGGGCATCGACGCCATGACCCTGGGCAACCACGAGTTCGACAAGGGGCCGGGGCTGACCGGCAAGCTCGTGGGCATGGCCCGTTTCCCCGTTGTCTCCGCCAACATCGACGCCAGCGGCGAACCGGCCCTGGCGGGCAAGTTGAGGCCCTACGTCATCCGCGAAGTCGCCGGGCGCGATGGGGCAATCCGGAAAGTCGGCATCGTCGGCGTCACCACGCCGGGCACCCCGAACCTGGTGGCCTCCGTGGGCGGCGTGAAATTCCACAAGTCCGCCCCCGCCGTGGCCAAGGCCGTGGAAGAGCTGGCGGACCAGGGCGTGGACATCGTCCTCGTGCTCTCGCACCTGGGCTACGAGGCGGACCTGGCCCTGGCCCGCGCCGTGCCGGGGCTGGACGTCATCGTGGGCGGCCATTCCCACACCCTGCTGGGCGATGCGGCCCGGTTCCGGCCCCTGGGCCTCACTCCCGCCGGGCCGTACCCCACGGTGGTGCCTGGGCCGAACGGGGGAACGGCGCTGATTGTGCAGGCCTGGCGCTGGGGCATGGCCCTGGGCGAACTCAGCGTGGACTTCGACGCGCTGGGCCGCGTAACGGGCTGGAAGGGCCAGCCGACGCTCCTGGCCGGGGCGGGCTTCAAGGCCGAGGGCGCGGACATTTCTCCGGCGGGCTCGGAGTACCCGGCGCTGCTGGCCGCGCTCACCGCCAGCGGCGCGGCGCGCGAGGTGCGCGAGGACCCGGACATCGCCGCCAAATTGCGGCCCTACGCCGAAAAGCTGGACACCTTCCGCCACGCGCCCATCGGGGCCACGGCCGCCGAGAGCCTGGTGCGCGGCACCGCCAGCGACCCCGGCCCCATCGTCGCCGACGCCTACCGGGCCGCCGTGCCCGGCGCGCGCGCGGCCCTGCTCATGCCCGGCAACGTGCGCGCCGACCTGTTCCAGGGCGCGCTCACCCTGGGCCAGATCATGGGCGTGCTGCCCTTCGGCAACACGCTGGTGGCGCTGGACCTCACGGGCGCGGAGCTCAAGAGCGCCCTGGAGGACGCGGCCGAGTTCAAGCTCCGGGTGCGCCCGTCCGATGTTGCGGACCTGCGCCGGGCCACGGTGCTGCACGCCTCGGGCCTCTCCTGCGCCATCCGCGCCGACGCGCCCAGGGGCCAGCGCATCCGCGACCTGCGCATCCAGAATCCGGACGGCTCCTTCACCCCCGTGGACCCCTCCGCCACTTACCGCGTCGTGACCAACAGCTTCCTGGCGGGCGGCGGCGACGGGGCCGCCACGCTCAAGAACGCCCCCCGGCGCGAGGATACCGGCATCCTCGAAACCGACGCCCTCACCGACCACCTGCGCGGCCTGGGCATCGTCCGCCCCGTGCGCCCAGAGAGTCGGGTCCGCGTGGTCATCGAGGCCGGCGGCGGCAAGATTTCTTGGATCGTTCCCGCACACGCGCACCTGCGCCGCGCGGCGTAAGCCCCCCTACGGAGACCCCATGCAGCAGCTCACCCGCATCGACTACGCCCGCATCGACGCCTGCCTCTCCGCCGCGGTGGCCGAGGGCCGCACCCGGCTCTTCGAGTTCGAGGCCTACGAGGTGCTGCGCGCCTCCGGGGCCGAGAGCGTGCCCGGCTACCGCTTCCTGGACCGCGCCACCCGGCCCTCCGACGAGGAGCTGACAAGCCTGCCCGGCGACCGCGTGGTGCTCAAGATCGTCTCGCCCCAGGTCATCCACAAGTCCGACGTGGGCGGCGTGCGCGTGGTGGACAAGGATCCGGCGCGCATCCGCTCGGCCTGGCGGCGCATGATGGACGAGGTGCCCGAGCGCCTGGCCGCGCAGATCGAGGGGGACCCGGAAGCATCGCCCGAGCCCTACCGAGGCCTGTCGGGTGAGGCACTGCGCCAGGCCATCGCCGCGGACGTGCGCGGCGCGCTCATGTGCCAGTTCATGCCCCCGGACTCCGAGGCCTTCGGCAACGAGCTGCTCGTGAGCCTGCGCCACACCCGCGAGTTCGGCATGGTCGTCACCGCGGGCCTGGGCGGCACGGACACCGAACTTTACGCCCAGCGCTTCCGCAAGGGCCAAGCCGTGGTCAGCGCGGCCTGCGCCGTCACCGACGGCCCGCGCTTCTTCGAGCTCTTCCGCCAGACCATCGCCTACAAGAAGCTGGCGGGCCTGACGCGCGGCCAGAAGCGCATCGTCTCCGACGCGCAGCTGCTGGAATGCTTCGCCGTGTTCATCGAACTGGGCCAGCGCTACAGCCCGGACAACCCGGACGCGCCTTTCGTGCTCGACGAGCTGGAGGTGAACCCCTTCGCCTTCACCGACTACCAGATGGCCCCGCTGGACGGCGTGTGCCGCTTCTCCCGCCGCGCCGACCATGCTCCCGCCCGCCCCCCGCGCCCGCTGGCCAACATCGCCCGCCTGCTGCGGCCCGAGACCATCGGCATCGTCGGCGTGTCGGAAAAACGCGCCAACTTCGGCCGCGTCATCCTCGACAACATCCTGGGCGCGGGCTTCGACCCCGCCAACGTGCGCATCCTGCGCGAGGGCGTGGACCAGATCGCCGGGGTGCGCTGCGCGCCCAGCCTGGAAGCCATGGGCCGCGTGGACCTCTTCGTGCTGGCCGTGGGCGCGGACCAGGTGCCCGGCTTCGTGGAGCAGCTGGTCGCGGGTGCGGCCAAGGGCCACGGGACCGCCGCCGTGCTGCTGGTGCCCGGCGGCCTGGGCGAAAAGCAGGGCAGCGAGGAGCGCGCCCAGGAGGTGCTTCGGCTCATCCACCAGAACCGCAGCCCCGAAACCCCGGTGTTCCTGGGCGGCAACTGCCTGGGCGTGCGCTCGCGCCCCGGCGGCTACGACACCATCTTCATCCCGCGCGAGCGCCTGCCCGTCACCGGCCCGGGCCGCCGCACCGCCTTCATCAGCCAGAGCGGCGCGTTCCTGGTCACCCGCGCCAGCAAGCTGCCCGTGCTCGATCCCTCCTACCTGGTCAGCGTGGGCAACCAGATGGACCTCACCGTGGCCGACTTCGCCGAGCACTTCGCCGACGACCCCACCCTGGACGTGCTGGCCTTCTACGTGGAGGGCTTCCAGGACGGCGACGGGCTGGAATTCTGCCGCGCCGTGCGCCGCGCCGTGCTGGCGGGCAAGGACGTCATTTTCTACAAGGCCGGGCGCACCCCCGAGGGCAAGGACGCCACCGCCGGGCACACCGCCTCCGTGGCCGGAGACGCCATGGTCTGCGAGTCCTGCGTGCGCCAGGCCGGGGCCATGGTGGCCGATACCTTCACCCAGTTCGAGGATCTCTTCCTCACCGCCAGCATGCTGCACCACAAGACCATCGCCGGAAACCGCCTGGCCGCCATGAGTGGCGCGGGCTTCGAGGCCGTGGGCATGGCCGACAGCATCCAGGGCGACGACTTCCATATGACGCTGGCCAAGCTCTCCCCCGTCACCCGCGAGGCCGTCGCCGCCGCCCTGGCCGCCGCCCGCCTGGACGGCCTGGTGGACGTGAAAAACCCCATGGACATCAACCCGGCCTCCGACGACGCCATGCACGCGCGCATCATGGAACTCCTGGCCGCCGATCCCGGCGTGGACGCCGTGGTCGCCAGCATCGACCCGCTCTCGCCCGCCATGCGCGCCCTGCCGCCGGGCGCCTCCTCCGAAAAGACCCTGGACGACCCCGCAAGCATCGCGCACATCCTGCCGCCCATCTTCCGGGCCACCACCAAGCCGCTGGTCATCTCCGCCGACGGCGGCGCGCTGTTCGACCCGCTGGCCCAGCAGCTCATCGACGCGGGCATCCCCGTGTTCCGCAGCGCCGACCGCGCCACTCGCAGCCTGGCCAAATACGTGGAAGGCAGGCTCTACGCCGCCCAGCTCCGCGCCGGGGAGTAG